>CAMNNO010000318.1 GCA_946545475.1 uncultured Blautia sp. | reverse complement strand
CTTACATTTTAACGTTATACTTACATTTTAACGTTATACTTACATTTTAACGTTACACTTACTTTTTAACGTTACACTTACTTTTTAACGTTACACTTACTTTTAAACATTACACTTACTTCTGAATGTTACACTTACTTCTGCGTATACAAATGCCTGTTTACAAATAAACCGCCATGCTATGATGGCGGCGCTTACAGGGTATGGAGCTGTTTGATGTCCGGGACAGACGCCCCTGATACAAAGTGTCCACGTTGAGGAGAGCGCCCGCCTTATGGGGGAGCCGCCTCATTAATTTTTTTGCCTGTTATCCTGGAAAAGCGGCATGACTAAAATACGCTCGCCAAAGGTGCCGACTTTTCCGGAAACACACCTGAAGGGAATCGAACCCCCGCACATGGTACCGGAAACCACTGCTCTATCCACTGAGCTACAGGTGCTTGTGTTGCTCAAGGGCCTCTTTTTGCCCTTGCTTAGTTAATATATCATATTTTTTTCTCATTGTAAAGATTTTTCTCGACATTAAAGACAATTTTTTCCACCTGAAAAGGGGAGAAGAAAAAAGAAGCGTCCCTTTTTTCTTCTCCCCTTTTATTATCGCAAGGACGGCGTAAGAAAATCATCGCCTTGCGGCGAACGCCGCCTCACGGACGGGCAGGAGGCGATTCACCCCTCCTGCTCGATTTCAGTTACTCTCCTGCGACAGGAGTTCTGTCGAGGTCATATTTTCTGGATACGGCCACCTTGATGATGAGCAGCGTCAGGATCATGATGACGATGCCGACCAGCAGGCAGACGGCGGGATTGCGCACGAAACCGGCGACGATGTAGGTGACGAAGGATACCGCCGCGGCTACTATGGCATAGGGGAGCTGGGTGGAAACGTGGTTGACGTGTTCGCACTGGGCTCCGGCGGAGGCCATGATGGTGGTGTCGGATATGGGCGAGCAGTGGTCGCCGCAGACAGCGCCGGCCATGCAGGCGGAAATGGAAATGATCATCATCTGCTCATCGGTGCCGGCAAATACGGCAACAACGATGGGGATCAGGATGCCGAAGGTGCCCCAGGAGGTTCCTGTGGCAAAGGACAGGAAGCATCCGACCAGGAAGATGATGGCGGGCAGGAAGTTCATAAAGCCGCCGGCGACGGTCTGCACGCTGTTGGCCACAAATTCGGCCGCGCCAAGGCTGTCCGTCATGGCCTTAAGGGTCCAGGCAAAGGTCAGGATAAGGATAGCCGGCACCATGGACTTGAAGCCGTCGGGCAGGCAGGCCATGCATTCCTTGAAGGAAAGGACCTTGCGGCACATGTAAAGGATGATGGTGATGATAAAGCCAAAGAAGCTGCCGTAGACAAGGCCGCGGGAAGCATCGCTGTTGGAGAAGGCTTCAATGAAGCCGGCCCCGCTGAAGAACCCGCCGGTATAGATCATGCCGATCACGCAGCAGACCACGAGGCAGATAATGGGGATCAAAAGGTCGAGGACCGTTCCCTTGGCGCCGTCAGGCGTTTCGCTCTCCGCATTGGCATAGGGACGGCTTTCCGTGGTAAAGATATCGCCCTTGAGGGCATTGACCTCGTGCTTCGCCATGGGGCCGTAGTCCGCTTTCAGGATGGTGATGCCGACCATCATGACGATCGTCAGGAGGGCATAGTAGTTATAGGGAATGGCACGGACAAAGATGGAGAGCCCGTCCTCGCCCTCGACAAAGCCGCTGACAGCGGCAGCCCAGGAGGAAATGGGGGCGATGATGCACACCGGGGCGGCCGTGGCATCGATGAGATAGGCGAGCTTCGCGCGGGAAACATTGTGTTTATCCGTTACGGGGCGCATAACGCTGCCTACGGTGAGGCAGTTGAAATAGTCATCGATAAAGATGAGCACGCCGAGAAGGATCGTGGCGAGCTGAGCGCCCACGCGCGTCTTGATGTGCTGGCTGGCCCAGCGCCCGAAAGCCGCGCTCCCGCCGGCCCGGTTCATGAGGCACACCATGGTGCCCAAGATGACCAGGAAGATCAGGATGCCCATGTTATAGGAATCCGTCAGGACGCTGATGAATCCGTCGTCGAAAATGTGAAGGAGCGTGCTCTCAAATCCCAGCCCGGAATAAAAGACCGCGCCGACCAGGATGCCGACAAAGAGGGAGCTGTAAACCTCCTTGGTGATGAGGGCGAGCACGATGGCGACGACCGGCGGGACCAGGGCCCAGACGGTGGCATACATGATGGGGGTTGAGGCAGCTTCTTCTTCCGCCAGGACAAGGCTTGTACATGAAAGCGCAAGCACCAGGGCGGAGAAAAGAAGAAACAGACGGCTCTGGATTTTCTTCATAATCATTAAACCTTCTTTCCCTTTATAGTGTGTTAAAGTGGTGGGGTGCTAAACTAACTGTACCAGCTTTTCACGAAAATGGCAAGAGCGAATTAAAGATTCTCGAAGAAGATGTTGTTACTATTCACGGCCGTAAGGATGCAGATTTTCCTCGCCATGCTTGCATGAG
>CAMNNO010000317.1 GCA_946545475.1 uncultured Blautia sp. | reverse complement strand
CGCTAAAACCGCCCTAAAGCCCCCCTGGCCATGCCATTACCCGATGCCGTCCTGTCTATCGCTGCCGTAAGGTATGCGGTAAGTACCTGAGTACCTAAAAAGGCATGGAGAACCAAAAAAATTTTTTTATTCTCCCCCACTTTTTTCAGAGCCCCCTTCGAATTATACAACAGAGGGAAAACAAAAGCTCCTCGGCAGTCAACTATAGCAATCGCAAAAAGAAAGTGGAGCAAAAGAGATAAAGCAGAAATTTCCCTTAAGATCAGATATCTTATAAATAAGTAGCTATATTTCGTTGCCGATGCTATACTGGTATCATCACACTAAGAGAGATATCGCTTATCAAGAGTAATGTGACCAGTTATTTTTTGCGTATTAGCAAAGTAAACGAAAGGAAAGGCTATGGTATCATTTGAGAGCGACTATATTGCCGGCGCACATCCGGAAATCCTGAAAAGCCTTCAGGAGACGAATCTTATCAGCCTGTCCGGCTATGGCACGGACATCTATACATCCCGCGCAAAAGAAAAAATATTGAAGTCCTGCGCACTGGCGGAAGGCGATGTGGAATTTCTTGTGGGCGGCACCCAGACCAATGCCGTCGTCATTTCCACCATGCTGTCGGACCATGAAGGCGTCCTCGCCGCCGCGACGGGCCATATCAGCACACACGAAGCCGGAGCCATTGAATACACCGGACACAAGGTGCTTACGCTGCCGCAGGAAAACGGAAAGATGATCCCGGACAGCTTAAAAAAATATCTTGCCGACTTTTATGCCGACGGCAACCACGAGCACATGGTATTTCCCGGAATGGTCTACCTGTCTCATCCCACGGAATACGGCACCCTCTACAGCAGACAGGAGCTTGAGGCGATATCGGCCATCTGCCGGGAGTATGGGATCCCTTTGTACCTGGATGGCGCCCGCCTGGGATACGGCCTCATGAGTCACGGATCGGACCTTTCCCTTCCGGATATCGCCCGCCTGTGCGATGTCTTTTACATCGGCGGGACAAAGGTGGGCGCTCTTTGCGGCGAAGCCGTTGTCTTCACCCGCGGCAATAAGCCCAGGCATTTCCTGACCTCCATCAAAAAGCGCGGCGCCCTTCTGGCCAAGGGGAGGCTCCTGGGCGTCCAGTTTGACGCTCTCTTCACCGACGACCTGTATTTTCGCATCAGCCGCCACGCCATAGACATGGCCGACCGCCTCAAGGATATCTTCGAAACAGCCGGCATCCCCCTGCTTTTGGCCTCTCCCACAAACCAGCAGTTTCCCATCCTGGAAAATACATTCCTGGAGAGATTAAAGGAGCATGTGGCTTTCAGCTTCTGGGAAAAATATGACGATACCCACACCGTTGTCCGCTTTGCCACCAGCTGGTCCACGACAGAGGAGGACATGGACGCTCTTGAAGAAGCACTGAAAAAAATCTCCGGAAAGTATTGACTCCTACGTTACGTCATAGTTTATATACTAGAAGTACTTGAAAATTACCACCGGTAATTTTCTTAGTACTTCTGCATATACCGCGGCATAGAATTAAAAAGTGTTATTTTATTGTGTCCGCGAGTATAGTAAAGACGTGGGCAAGGGAGGTAGGAGCATGATGACCGTAAACGAGGTGAGCAAGCTGACAGGCGTGAGTATACGCACTTTGCAGTATTATGATAAGATCGGGCTGCTTCATCCGGCGCGGTATACGCAGGCCGGCTACCGGCTGTATGACGATGCGGCGCTGGAGACCTTGCAGCAGATCCTTCTCTTCCGGGAACTGGAATTTCCCTTGAAGGATATCCGGAAGATCATCAGCAGCCCCGACTTTGACAGGGACAGGGCGCTCAGCCAGCAGATCGAGCTTTTGAAGCTTAAAAAGGAACACATCGAAAACCTGCTCAGCCTTGCCACGGAGATCAGACTGACGGAGGTGGGAAAATTGAAATTTGACGCATTTGATACAGGAAAGTTAGACGAGTATGCCGCTCAGGCGAAGGCCTCATGGGGAGCGACCCCGGCCTATAAGGAGTATGAAGAAAGAGCAAAGAGCCGGACAAAGGAGGATGATCTTAAGGACTATCAGGGCATGATCCGCCTTTTCGCGGAGTTTGGAGCCATCCGCGACACCGATCCCGCATCTTCGCAGGCACAGGTGCTTGTCGGAAAGCTTCAGGCTTATATCACGGAGCACTTTTATACCTGCACGAAGGAGATATTGAGCGGGCTCGGGAAGATGTATGCCGGCAACAGTGACTTTGCGAAGAACATTGACAGCTACGGCGGCAATGGCACAGCCGAATTTGCCTCCCAGGCCATTGCAATCTACTGCGGATAACTCATCGCCGTTGTTTTAACGGCACATGAAGCTCCTTTTAATTTTGTTTTAATCTTTCTTCAAAGCTCTGTTAAGAAAGGCGTGGTATCTTATCACCATCGACAGGGAAACACATGAGATGTGAACTACCACAGACCATAAAGGTCTGTGGCTTCTGTTAAATGGTTCACCAG
>CAMNNO010000316.1 GCA_946545475.1 uncultured Blautia sp. | reverse complement strand
CGCCGTAGCCCGCTACGGCTTCTTCCTCCGCCTTGAATCTGAAAAATCATTCTGCGGATTGAACCAGTTATTTTGTTTACGATGTACTAGTCGATAAACGCCCAGGCCACGGAAATGATAAGGGCCGGGAGCATGTTTCCCACCCGGAACTTCTTCCCGACGATCAGGTTGACCCCGACGCAGGCGATAAGGACCGAGCCTGTGAAGGATATGTTGGAGAGCGCTCCTTCTGTCATGACGGGCGCGATCAGGCGGGCAAGCAGCGTCATGCCGCCCTGGAGGATCCCTAAGGGGATGGCTGAGAAGATGCAGCCCTTCCCCATGGAAGCGGACATGAGCAGCACGATGATAAAGTCCAGGATGCTCTTCGTAAACAAGATCGACGGGTCCAGGGCTATGCCGTCCTCGATGGCGCCCACGATGGCCATGCCGCCGATACACACCGTCAGGGAAGCGGTGAGGAAGCCGTTGACGAAGGAGTTATCGTCCGCGCTGCCGCTCTTTTGTTTCAGCCACTCGCCAAAGCGCTCCAGCCTCTCCTCGATGGCCAGTGCCTCCCCGATAAGGCTCCCCGCCACAAGGCTCATGATGAGCATGATGCTCCCCTGGGTCGTCAGGAGACCGTTTTCTATCCTCAGCATCTCCTGAAAAGCGCCGCCAAGGCCTATGATCACCGTCGATATCCCGCAGGCCGTTACCACGCTGTCCTGCATGTTCTTCTTAAGGCGCCTGCCGCCAAGAAGCCCCAGAATCCCGCCAACGATAATGCTGGCCACATTAACGATCGTTCCAATACCCGGCATATTTTTTTCTTCCTTTCTGTTTCTGCAATGCTTGGGGCCCGGCCTCCCTCACGGGGGCTGGGCCTCACCGATTCTATCATTCACCGGCCGCTTTCGCAACTTGTTTTTCCCCGATACCTTGACTTCCTCCTTGAATCCCATTACAATAAGGCAGAACCGCAAAAAGGGAGGAAAGCTCATGAATAACGATATGGCGATCCAGGTGGATGGCGTAACAAAAATATATAAGCTCTATGACAGGCCCCGGGACAGAATCGTGGAGGCCCTGGGATTTTCTAAGAAGAAGAGAGGCCGCGAGCACTATGCCCTGAGAGACGTTTCCTTTTCGGTGAAGCGGGGCGAGTGCGTGGGCATCATCGGCACCAACGGGGCCGGCAAATCCACGATCCTCAAGATCATTACCGGCGTCCTCTCCCCCACCGGCGGGACTATCACGGTAAACGGGCGCATATCCGCCCTCCTGGAGCTCGGCACCGGCTTCAACATGGAGTACAGCGGCATCGAAAATGTTTATCTGAACGGCTCCATGATCGGCTTTTCAAAGGAAGAGATCGACAGAAAGCTTCCCGAGATCCTCTCCTTTGCCGATATCGGGGACTTTGCCACACAGCCCGTCAAGACCTATTCCTCCGGCATGTTTGTCCGCCTGGCCTTTGCCGTTGCCATCAACATCGATCCGGAGATCCTCATCGTGGACGAGGCCTTATCCGTGGGCGATGTCTTTTTCCAGGCCAAATGCTTCCGCAAGTTCGAGGACTTCAAGCGCCAGGGCAAGACCATCCTGTTTGTCAGCCATGACCTCTCCTCCATCCAGAAGTACTGCGACCGGGCCATTCTTCTCAATAAGGGCAGCAAGGTCGCCGAAGGCCGCCCCGGGACGGTCATTGACCTTTATAAAAAAGTCCTGGTCCAGCAGGTGGAGGACCACAATGCCCCGGTCATCAACGAGAACCGCCAGAACGCCCCGGTCAGCTGGAAGGCCAACTATGTCACAAACCCCGTGTGCCAGGACTACGGCGACCGCCTGGTGGAGATCGTCGACTACGCCGTTGTGGACCATGAGGGCACCTTCTCCAGCACCCTCATAAAAGGCAAGCCCTTTGACATCCGCCTCCGCCTCCGCGCAAAAGGAAACGCCCCGGCCCCCATCGCCGCCTTCACCATCCGGGATCTCAAGGGAACCGACCTTACCGGCACAAATACCATGTTCGAGGGAAAAGACATCCCCCCCATGGCCCCCGGCGAGGAGCGCACTGTCACCTTCACCCAGCGCATGAACCTCCAGGGCGGCCAGTACCTCCTCTCCCTCGGCTGCACCCGCTTCGAATCCGACAGCTTCCAGGTCTACCACCGCCTGTACGATGTCATCAGCCTGTCCATCATCTCGGACAAAAACACAGTAGGCATCTACGACATGGAATCGACAGTCAGCATTGAGTAGAGGCCATTTATACTATAAAAATACGTAAAGCCAACAATAAACTATAGTAGTATTCAAAAAAACGATAATAAAGCCAGGATAAGCATATGATTCGGAAGAAATGGGGACAGTTCTTTTTTTCTTACGAATCACAAGAAAAAAAGAACTATCCCCATTTCTTCCCTATAGCAGCAGTCAAAAATAACAGTAAAGCAGGGTAAACATAAATTTTCAACTATAAAAATCTTGCCCTCACAACCAATTGGCGTGCCCCTGGGGGGAGGGGTGCAGGGGAGGGGGACGC
>CAMNNO010000315.1 GCA_946545475.1 uncultured Blautia sp. | reverse complement strand
GGGCACGACAATCAAGCAGAGCTATTCTATGAAAAGTTAAGAGGTCATTAACAATTACAATCTGCATTTAAATTCGTTCGCGAGTATAAACATAAGAGGTAGAGACATGATTGAACTGACAACACCGATTTCGGAAGAAGCCATAAAAGCGCTCAAGGTGGGCGATACGGTCGAGATCAGCGGATATATCCTCTGCGGCCGCGATGCGGTTCTTCCGAAGGTTCTTAAGATGATCGAAGACGGAACCGTCAGCGATCTGGGCGTTGACCTTCACGGGCAGGTGATCTTTCACACAGCGGTCAGCCCGGCAGGCGTCGGCCCGACAAGCTCAAACAAGCTGGAGATTGAAAGCAGCATCGCTCCCCTGTCGGCAGCAGGGATAAAGCTTCATCTGGGCAAGGGCGAGCTTCATAAAGAAACTATAAAGGCGCTTGATACGTATAACGCGGTTTATGCCGTGATCCCTCCGGTTACGGCTCTCCTCGGCAGCAAGACGAGCGAAGAGAGGGTCGTGGCTTTTCCGGAGCTTGGCATGGAGGCCCTGCACCTTATCAAGGTCGACCGCTATCCGGCAATCATCGGCGCGGCGCACGGGAGGAGCATATATGAAAAGTGATATTGTGAGTCTCGTCAGAGACACTCTCGTGAAGGCCGGAAGCACTTTCCGGGAGGACAAGAAGGAAGCTTATAAAAAGGCTATCCGGACAGAGCAGAATGAGCAGGCCAGATGGGTGCTCCAGACAGTCCTTGATAATGCCGAAGCGGCGGAAAAAAATTTAAGCCCTCTCTGCGACGACACGGGCATTCCCCATCTCGTTTTGGAAGTAGGACCGGACTGCTCGGTGAGCGGGCGGATGCTGGATGATATCCGGGAAGGCGTGCGCCAGGGCCTTCGCACCCTTCCGGGACGTCCCATGGGGATCATGGGCGACGATTCTTCCCGGATCGATCAGAGCGGAGGGCTTAACCCGGACAGCGCAGGTGTGGAGCCGGCGCCGATCCTTTTGCGGCGGTGTGAGGAAAATGTCATCCGCCTCCATATCCTGATGTTTGGCGGCGGACCGGCTATACGGGCAAAGACCTACCGCGTCTTTCATAAACACAATACCCAGGTCGTCCTGGATGAGATCGTTAACTGGGCAAAGGAAGGGGTCGCGCAGCTTGGCTGTTCCCCCTGCACGCTGGCGGTCGGCGTTGGCCGCTCCCACTTTGAAGCGGCATCCATGATGCTACAGGCTCAGGCGGATGGCCGATATGATGTCCAATCCGAGATGGAACAGGAAATTACGCGCCGAGTCAATGAGGCAAACATAGGTCCTTTAGGTCTTGGCGGAAATACATCGGTTATCGCTACTTTTATGAAGGTAGGTCCCCAGAGGGCCAGCGGTGTCCGGATCGTGTGCGTGCGGCCGACCTGCTGCTTTGAACCGAGGATTGCGACAGTCGTCCTTTCGTGACTAGTACACCGTAAACTAAGTAACTAGCTCAATCCAAAGAATGATCTTTCGGGTGCAAGACGGAGGAAGAAGCCGTAGCGGGCTACGGCGACTGACGACAACGCAGTAACCGGAAAATCAGGGAAGGATTGTGATAGTTACTTAGTTTATGGTGCACTAGCCACACGGATAACCGGGAAGGCATCAGGGAAAGGCAGCTGTCCTTGATACTTCTTGGGAAACTGAGAAGGCTGTTTTGACGATAAGATTATTGACATGAGAAAGAAGTCAGGTACTATGGCAAAGCTCCAGGACAAAAAAGCCCTGTTTGAGGAGATGCCCATCTCCCGTGCGCTGGCCGTGATGGCGATTCCGACGATCATCAGCCAGCTGATCAATCTGGTCTACAATATCGTAGACGCTTTTTTCATCGGCCGTGTCGGAAATCCGTATATGGCAGCCGCGACAACGCTGGCCTGGACGCTGGTGATGTTCAATGTGGCGCTGTCCAACCTTTACGGCATCGGCGGCGGGAGCCTGTTCTCCCGCCTCATGGGCGCCGGGAAGGAAGAGGAGGCGAGGAGGGCAAGCGCCTTCACTGTTTACGCGGCGGTGGGGACGGCCCTTATCTACTCCTTGCTCCTGGCTCTGTTTATGAGGCCGGTTCTCACTTTCCTCGGCGCTTCCAGGGAAACCATGGGCTTTGCGGCGCAGTACACGGTTATCGTGCTGGTCATCGGGAACGTGCCCACCCTCCTTTCCGCGGTCCTGGCCCACCTGATCCGCAATGCCGGTTACGCCAGGGAGGCGAGCATTGGCCTTAGCAGCGGAGGGATTCTGAATATTGTTCTTGACCCGCTTTTCATGTTCGTGCTCCTGCCGGAAGGCTGTGAGGTCATTGGTGCGGCCGCGGCGACGCTCCTCGCCAATACGTGCTCCTGCCTGTACCTGCTGATGGTCTACCGGAAGGGAAGGACCCAGAGCCTGCGGCTTTCCGACGCCCGGGCGCTCACGAGGGAGAGCAGGAACGCCCTTTTTTCCGTCGGCATTCCCTCCGCCATGCTGACCGGTCTTTTCGACGCCGCGAACGTGTGCGCCAACCGCCTGGCCGCCGCGCACAGCGACT
>CAMNNO010000314.1 GCA_946545475.1 uncultured Blautia sp. | reverse complement strand
CAGGTAAGAGTAAAATAGAAAAGGCAAAAGGAAACATGGCGCACCCAGAACCTACCGCCAGGTAAACGTAAAATAGAAAAGCCAAAAGGAAACATGGCGCACCCAGAACCTACCGCCAGGTAAACGTAAAATAAGAAAAGTAATCGGAAACATGGCGCCCCTTCCTCGATTATCAGAATAATTTACACTATTTCAAAAACGTGAGAAAATGAGAGCTATCGCGAGATAGAAAGAGAATTTGCAAGATATTTTTAAATATCCGGAAATTCAAGCGCTTGCAATAGAACCTGAAATCCAATAATATATGCACAGTGATTAGCACTCGGGAAAAGTGAGTGCTAGCAGGCTATTTTTTCGATCACGATATCAAGATTAGACTTAGGAGGTTTTTGTTATGAAATTAGTACCCCTTTGCGACCGCGTCGTTCTGAAACAGTTAGAAGCTGAAGAGACCACCAAATCCGGCATCGTCCTTCCCGGACAGGCCAAGGAAAAGCCCCAGCAGGCCGAGGTTATCGCTGTAGGTCCTGGCGGTATTGTTGATGGCAAGGAAGTCAAGATGGAAGTTGCCGTAGGCGACAAGGTCATCTGCTCCAAATATGCCGGCACCGAGGTCAAGCTTGACGGCCAGGAATACATGATCGTCCGCCAGAGCGACATCCTTGCTGTTGTTAAGGACTGAATTTATTCGTAAACAAATTCCATCGCTCCCAAAAGCAGGAGCGTTCTGATATATTCGAGGAGGAAATCTATTATGGCAAAAGAGATCAAATATGGCGCAGACGCAAGAACCGCTCTGGAAAAGGGCGTTAACCAGCTGGCTGATACCGTTAAAGTTACCCTTGGACCGAAGGGCCGCAACGTTGTCCTTGACAAGTCCTATGGCTCACCCCTCATCACCAACGACGGCGTGACCATCGCCAAGGAGATCGAGCTTGAGGACGGCTTTGAAAACATGGGCGCCCAGCTCATCAAGGAAGTGGCTTCCAAGACCAACGATGTGGCCGGTGATGGCACCACCACCGCTACCGTACTCGCCCAGGCCATGGTTCATGAAGGCATGAGGAACCTTGCCGCCGGCGCCAACCCCATCATCCTTCGCAAGGGTATGAAGAAGGCTACCGAGGTTGCTGTTGAAGCCATCAAGAAGATGAGCGCCAAGGTCAGCGGGCAGGAGCAGATCGCCAATGTCGCCGCTATCTCCGCCGGTGACGAAGAGGTTGGCCGTCTGGTTGCCGACGCCATGGAAAAGGTTACCAGCAATGGCGTCATCACTGTTGAAGAGTCCAAGACCATGCACACCGAGCTCGACCTGGTGGAAGGCATGCAGTTTGACCGCGGCTATATTTCCGCTTACATGGCTACCGATATGGAAAAAATGGAAGCCGTCCTTGACGATCCCTATATCCTGATCACCGACAAGAAGATCAGCAACATCCAGGAGATCCTTCCCCTGCTTGAGCAGATCGTGCAGTCCGGCAAGAAGCTTCTCATCATCGCCGAGGATGTTGAGGGCGAGGCTCTGACCACCCTTATCGTCAACAAGCTGCGCGGCACCTTCCAGGTTGTGGCTGTCAAGGCTCCCGGCTATGGCGACAGGCGTAAAGAGATGCTCCGTGACATCGCCATCCTGACCGGCGGACAGGTTATCTCCGACGAGGTTGGCCTGGAGCTCAAGGAAGCCACCATGGCTCAGCTTGGCCATGCCAAGTCCGTCAAGGTTGCCAAGGAGAACACCGTTATTGTTGACGGCTTTGGCGACAAGGAAGAGATCAAGGCCCGCATCGGCCAGATCAAGGCCCAGATTGAGGAGACCAAGTCCGACTTCGACCGCGAGAAGCTTCAGGAAAGACTTGCCAAGCTGGCTGGCGGCGTTGCCGTTATCCGCGTAGGCGCAGCTACCGAGACCGAGATGAAGGAAGCCAAGCTCCGCATGGAGGATGCCCTGGCCGCTACCCGCGCCGCTGTGGAGGAAGGCGTTATCGCCGGCGGCGGTTCCGCTTATATCCATGCCGCCAAGGAAGTTGAGAAGGCTGCCGCCGCCATGGAAGGCGATGAGAAGACCGGCGCCGGCATCATCCTTAAGGCTCTTGAGGCTCCTCTTTATAACATCGCAGCCAATGCCGGCCTTGAAGGCGCCGTCATCATCAACAAGGTCCGCGAGTCCAGCGTGGGCACCGGCTTTGATGTCCTGAAAGAAGAGTATGTTGATATGGTTAAGAGCGGCATCCTGGATCCCGCCAAGGTTACCCGCAGCGCCCTCCAGAACGCGACCAGCGTAGCCGCTACCCTGCTGACGACGGAAGCCGTTGTCTCCACCATCAAGGAGCCCGCTCCCGCTATGCCGGCCGGAAACCCGGGCATGGGTATGATGTAAAAAAGTGATACTTTAGTTAGCCGAACGGAAAGACGGGCTGTCTTCCCGTTCGGCCAGGGACGCCTGCTGTAAACGAAAGATCTATGTCTCAGAGTTTGCAGCAGGCGTTTTTATACTATTTGTAGGGCTATTGCCCCTTAATGACTTCTATTTTACCCTTACCTGCCGGAAGGCGCAGGGGAGGGGGGGCCGCTCAGAGTTGCGAAGCCCGC
>CAMNNO010000313.1 GCA_946545475.1 uncultured Blautia sp. | reverse complement strand
CTGAGCGGCCCCCCCTCCCCTGCGCCTACCGCCAGGTAAGAGTAAAATAGAAAAGATAGAGGAAACATAGCGCCCCCAAACCCTACCGTCAGGTAAGCATACCCCAGAATGCTCTACAGGGGGCGCCGGGGTCTCCCCGAAAAAACGTGTGTTTACCCTCCGTGAGTCTATAAGCATATTGACAACATGTCAGAACATACGTATAATAAAAATATTGATATGTTGTTGATATATTGAGAAACGCTGAGGATTCAAAGATGAAAAAAGCAACACCGGAACAGATCGCCCAGAAGAGGGAAGAAATTATCAATGCCTGTGAACAGCTCTATCAAACGGTGAGCTTTCGGGAGATCACGCTTAAGGAGATCGGAAATATCACGTCTTTTTCCCGTCCCACCATTTATAACTACTTTGAAACAAAGGAAGAAATCTTCCTGGGACTTTTTCAGAGAGAATATGACCGCTGGAATGAAGACCTGGCCGCCATACTGAACGGGAACGGGCAGCTGACGAAAAAGGAGCTGGCGGACCACATCGCGGCCTCCCTGGCAGGACGCGAACAGCTCTTAAAGCTTCTTTCCATGAACAATTACGATATGGAAGCAAACAGCCGGCAGGAGCTTTTGAACGCCTTCAAACAGTCCTATGGAGCTTCCATGCGCCTGATGGGCATGCTGCTGGAGAAGTTCTGTCCGGATATGAGCGCGACGGATATTCAAAACTTTATCTATACCTTCTATCCCTTTATGTTCGGGATCTATCCCTATACAGCCGTTACGGAAAAACAAAAGCTGGCTATGAAGGAGGCGGGGATCGATTACGCGTATCAGACGGTTTATGGGCTCACCTACAGCTGCCTGGTCCGGCTGCTTGGAGAGTAACAGGCGGCTGCCTGTGAGAGGCCACAGACTATAAGGGCCTTTGGTTTCCCGGAAGGTAAGGCGAAGAGGGCGTGACACACGATATGAGAATTTGGAGGGCTTTTTTATGAGAAAACATTTGTTTTTGCTGGGCTTAAGTATCACGCTGGCTGTGTCCATGGCTCTGCCGTCTATGGGGGCACAGGGCGAAGCGACCGCCGCGGCGGCACAGAGCGCGTCGAAGGGCGCGTATGAGGAGCGCATTGAGGCTGTTTATGCGGATGTCCTTACGGTTAAGGATAACCTGGAAGCCATCTACCTTTCGCTGGACGAGGCTTCGTCGTCTCTGGATGACGCGGCTAAGGCCGCCGAGGGCGCGGTGGGCGATGTGTTTTCGTTTATCTCCGAGCAGGGAGGCAGTGCCATTGAAAATACTCTTGGCGTGGCGGATGCCTTTTTTAAGGGCGTCCAGGAATCCTCATCGGAAAGCGATTCTCCCATAGCTGAGGGCCTTAGCGCCATAGCCGAGGGGTGGAGCGCGTTTTCCGGCGGCGCCAGGAGCGCTATGGATGAGCAGGCCAGGCAGGCGGAGGAAGCCAGGGCAAATGGCACGGACGCGGCCAGCATCATTTCCGAAGGCATGAAGGCCGCGAGGGAAGCGCTGGAAGAGCATTATGCCGAGGGCCAGGATTCCCGCATGGGAAACAGCATCGCGCACACGCTGGAAGGCTTTGAGAGGCTGACCGAGGAAGAAAAAGTGAAGGCGTTGGAAGAAGCCATCACAGAGTACCGGGATGTGGAAAAAAGCATTGTCGACGCGCTGTCCTGGATACCGGGATTTCCATCCCTTTCCGGGAAAGACGATTCCCAGGAAGGCGATTCCCAGGAAAGCGATCCCGCCGGGACGCTGGAAGAGCGCATCGCCGTCCTGGAATGCCAGGCCGGCCGCCTTCTGAGCATTACCGGAACCGTGAGGAAGATTTTGGGAAAATAAGCGGGCAGACCCCGGTGCGTAAATAGCGTTAAAATAAACTACAGGTATAGAGACAGGCCTGCCATGATCTGCTACAATATCATCCGTGGCGGAAAACGAATGATGGATTATCATGGGAGGCAGACACATGGATAAAGCTGATAAGTTCATACCTTACGAAAAGCAGTCTAAGAAAAAACAGCGTGAGTATGACCGGAAACGCCGGGTCACCTGGGGATTTAATCCGGCTACCCGGAACATGCAGAATCCCAGGGCATACAACCGGCAGAAGGCACGGAAAGGAAATCTTGATGATCTCCTTTCCGTGCCTTTTTATGGCAGGGGCGCCAATCGAAAATAGTCACCTGACGGTGACGGGCGCCCCGCCGGGGTAGAAGGAGAATGCGTCTCCCTCTACCCTATTCCTATAGCAGTATTCAAAAATGATAATAAAGCCAGGGTAGTTCGGAAGAAAGGGGGGAAGAAAATTTTCAGCAATAATTTTCAATTCTGCCCTTGTGTGAAACGGGCTATAAGAGTTATAATAAAATTCCCTTGCTGGAAAAGTCATCGTAGTTACACTTAATAATTGCCGGAGGCAATTATTTTAGTGTAACTGCATATACCGCGGCACAAAATTGCAATCGGCAGCTAAATTTGTTCGCGAGTATAATGAAGCCCGGCAGGAATGCAAGCGACAGTATAGATCGAACCTTGACAATTTGTTACTATTCACGGCCGTAAGGATACAGATTTTCCTCGCCATGCTTGCATGAGCGAGGAAAATCCGTATCCTTAC
>CAMNNO010000312.1 GCA_946545475.1 uncultured Blautia sp. | reverse complement strand
GCCATTCATCCCACGACCCAAGGGTACGTGGGTTTTCTGGCGGATTCTTATAAAACCTTCATGCCGCCGTATTTCCTGACCTTTAAGACATAGCAGGAGCCCTTGCCGAAGCAGGCGTCCAGGGCCTGGCGGTAGGCTTCCACCAGGTCGTCGGGGACGAAGGCCTGGATGGTGCCCGCAAAGCCGCCGCCGTGTACGCGGCAGGCGCCCCGCCCGGCGAGGACCTTCTCGCTGAGGAAAAGGCCGATGGACAGGTTCTGCATCTGCGGCATTTCGGCGGGATAGACATTCTGCAGGTACTCAAAGGAAGAATGGCCGGACTGGCGGACAAGGCTCAAAAAGCCCTCAAAATCGTTCTTGTCCAGGGCGTCGGCCTCGGCTATGGCGCGCCGGTCTTCCTCATAAAAGTGGAGGGCACGGATGACGGCCCGCCCGCTGAGCTTTTCCATGAGGGCCGGAAGGTTCTCTATGACATCCTCATAGGGGACTTCGCGCAGGACATTTTTGCCGAAATAGGCGGCTACGGCTTTCATTTCCCCGGGAATGGCGGCATAGCAGTCCGTCAGGTTGGCGTGGGAGCCCTTGGTGTCAACGATGCAGAGGCTGTGGGCATAGGAGGAGAAATCCGCTTCGATCCTCCTGATGACGGGCGAAGAGCTGTCCTTGAAGTCGATGGCGGTGAGGCTTCCCACGGAGGAGGCCATCTGGTCCATGAGGCCGCAGGGCTTCCCGAAGTAAACATTCTCGGCATACTGGGCCGCTATGGCGATAGTTACCGCATCGATGGCCATGTTGTTATAAAGGCCGGAGAGGATGTTGCCGATGGCGACCTCGAAGGCAGCGGAGGAGGAGAGGCCGGAGCCGCTTAAAACTTCGCTGGTCATGTAAGCCTTAAAGCCGCCGACCTTAAAGCCGAGCTGCTGGAGGCGGGCGGCTACGCCGCGGATCAGGGCCTGGGAGGTACCCGCCTCCGAGGGGACGCATGAGAGGTCTGTGACATCGAGGGTGATGGGCGGATAGCCTTCGGACTTGGACTGGATGAGCGGCCCGGCATTGGCGGACACGACGGCGATGACATCCAGGTTGACGGAGGCTGCCAGGACATGGCCGCACTGGTGGTCCGTGTGGTTGCCGCCGACCTCGCTCCGGCCGGGAGCGCTGTATATCTCAACGTCCGCTTCGCCATATTCGGCTATGTAGCCCTTGAGAGCTTTTATGTATCGCTCCTTCTGGTGTTCGAGAAGGGCCGGGTCCGCATAGATGTCCAGAAGAAGGTCCTGATAGCTGCCGTTTTCGAATTCTTCGATAAGAGTGTGGATATTTTTCATAGGTGTTCCTTTCTGATTATGAAAAAATCTGATTATGAAAAAATCTAATAAAATCTAATTATGAAAAAATCTGATCATCAAAAAACAGGTTGTCATGGCGGCATTATCCTGCTGAAAATTCATGCGCCTGGCGCCTGCTATAACTGTTTTTATCATAATCAAACAAAAAACGGATGTCAACAGCTTTTGAAGATTGGCCGCGAAAAGTTCCGGGCCGCGCTTTACGGCCATGTCCCGGGCGTCGGTCTGAAAGGGAGGGGGATAAGTATGATTCTCGACAGGTATTATTACTATCGTCTGAATGACACTGAGAAGGCTATTTATGCCAAGCTCTTTAAGGGCGTCCAGTCTCATGCGCCGGAGATCCGCCTGGATGGGGAAAAGCTGGAAGCGAATGCTGTGGAGAAGGCTTATCGGGCGATCACTCTGGATAATCCTCTGCTGTATTACCTGGGGAAACTGGAATATGCCATCGACGATTCCGGCGTGACGATGAAGCCCTGTTATTACTGCCGGCCGGAAACGGTGGCGGAAAATAATAAAAATATTCAGAAAAGCGTCAAACAGATCTTTTCCCGGCTGGATATGAACCATCTGGACGAGTATGAGAAGGAGAAGAGGATACACGATTACCTGGTGACGCATACGGACTATGATTATGAGGCCCTTGACACGGATAAGCGGGAGAGGGTGCTGGCCGCCCACTCCATTATCGGCATCTTTTCCAGGCAGCAGGCGGTGTGCGAGGGGACGGCCAAGGCCTGCAAGCTCCTCCTCAATGTGGCGAACATCAAATGCCTGGTGGTGACCGGAAAGGCGACCCATCCCCGGGACGGCATGGCGGACGCGGACAGCTCCCATGCCTGGAACATAGTCAGGATCGGGAACAGGTCCTACCACCTGGACGTGACATGGGATGCCATCCGCTCCTCGGACAGCTATATCTGCTATGATTACCTGAACGTGCCGGAGCGGGCGATCCGCATCGACCATACGGGCTTTAGCGGGATGCCGGACTGCACGGGCTGGGAGGCGAATTTCCATGTGAGGAGCGGCCTCATGTTCAGCGATACCCAGAATCTTAAGGACTATCTTCGCCGGGAGCTGTTCCGGGGCGCCAGGAGCTTCCATTTCCGGATGCTGCGGCCGGACAAGCCCATGGCGGACATTGTGGAGGATGCCGCCCGGTACCTGATGGAGCGGCAGACGCTTTACGGCTCGCGCTATACGGCCCGGTATGTTTTCAGCAATGACCAGAACACGGCACATATACTGCTGGGGTGAACTACCACAGACCATAAAGGTCTGTGGCTTCTGAGAGCCTGACGGCTCT
>CAMNNO010000311.1 GCA_946545475.1 uncultured Blautia sp. | reverse complement strand
CCCCACGGGCTTGCCCGTGGGGATTAGTGAGTACTCACAATATCTTATTTTCTGATAAACTCCGCGCCTTCCACATTTCCGAAGGTATCATCCTTCCAGATGATCAGGATATCGCTCCCTTCATTTTCTTCATCCGAAGGCAGAAAAGCAAAGAGACCGGTGCCGTCCGCGGCTGCGGCTTCCTTTCCGCTTTCAAAGGCGCCCTCAAACATCTGGCCGTCCCAGTAGACCAGCGCCTCGGAGATGCAGTCATAGAAGAGGCTCATCGTATAGCTCTTTTCCTCCCCGTCCGTGAGCAGGGCTTTTAAGGTGCCGTCCTCGCCCAGGCTGAGGCTAAGGGCCTTCTCTCCGCCGTCCTTCTCCTGCCATTCTCCTTCAAAGAAGGGAGCCAGCTCTTCGCCGGAGGTGCCGAAGGCTTCGCCGCCGCCGATGTTTTCTTTGATCTCGCCGCCTTCGGTCTTCACGATAAAGTCAAGATAGCCATCGCAGTAGTGGCCGTTGGTGTGCACCAGGCGGATGGTATCCTCGCCGTCGTCAATGGCCCTAAAGCTCCCCACATAGGCGTAGCCGTCTTCCGTGGTTGTCTGAGTCAGCAGTTCCACAAAGGAGGCATCGCCCTTATCGCCCTGGTAGGCTTCCCACCAGAAGTTCTCGTCGTCGCTTTCGAGGGCTTCGATATAGATGGTATAAATGCCGTTCTCGATGTCGCCGCGCACATCACCATGAAGCTTCTGGATCCCGGCGTCTCCTTCTTCAAACGGGATGTCAGCTTCCCCCTCCGGGGCAATGGGATAAATGTAGGTGAAGACAGCGTCCTCGGCTATATTTTCCTGATCGTCCTTCCATGTGAGGCCGATAAGACCGGGCTCGTCGAGGAAGGTGATGCTTCCGGTGCCGTCCACATATTCGGTCTCGCGCTTCTCGATCTCGCCGTTTTCGTTGAAAAGAACATAGGTCTTGACGCAGTTCTCATAGGTGACGGTAAGGGTGTCGGTATCCAGGGTGCCGCTCATCTCCCAGTCGTTATATTCAGCCGCGCTGGAGCGCCAGGTCACCTTAAAGGCGGCATCGCTTTTTCCCGTGCAGCTGACATTTATCGTCCCTGTGGCATAGCCGTAATCGCCAATAAAATTCATGACCGGATTCTGGCCGTCCTCCTGGAAAGAAGCCTCTCCTTCCGATGCCAGGACAGGGGCAGCAGCCAGTACGCTAAGGGACGCTAATACGCAAAGCCATTTCTTCATTTTCATATTCCTCCTAATATCAGTTTTTTATGTCAATTCCGGAGAGTTTTAAGTCCTCCATTTTTGCTTTCCAAAGGAATATACGGCAGTCCATCAGAATATCCACGCGGAATCTGGCCAGGAACTGACCAGGAACTGGCCCAGAGTTCACGCCCAGATAAAATTCGGTCAAGGCCGGAATTTTCTTTGGCAAGCTTCTCCAGGGCGGATAGGCCTACATTTGTAGTGGTCAAAAGTTACTCTGTCAAACGGGGAAGAAATGGGGACGGTTCTCTTTTCTTATTATCAAAAAAGAGAATCGTCCCCATTTCTTCTGGCCCCGCTTGCGCTTCCCGGCGAAATTGTGGTACACTCCTTCCCGGAAGCCACCGGCTTACCCCTATCCGAAAGGAACTTTTCAGCATGAAAATCGTTTTATCCGCCCTCTGCGGCTTTTGTCTTGACCTTCTCCTCGGAGACCCCTCCTGTCTTGCCCCCATCCATCCAGTAGTGCTCATGGGCCATGGGATCCGCTTTCTGGAAAAAGCGCTCCGGAAGCTTTTTCCCAGGACGGAAAAGGGCGAGCTTTTCGCCGGCGCTGTCCTGGCAGCCGCGCTTTTAGCTGCCGTATCGGCGCTCTCCGTCGGCAGCCTGATCCTTCTTTCCAGGCTTTCTCCCGCGCTATCCTTCCTGTTGGAGGTCGTCTGGTGCTGGCAGGCCCTGGCGGTTAAGGACCTCCGGGTCGAGGCCATGGCTGTGCTTGGCGCTCTCAGAGACGGAACCCTTGAGGAGGCCAGAAGGGCTGTCGGGCGGATCGTCGGGCGGGATACCGCTTCTTTAACAGAGGACGGCGTAACCCGGGCGGCGGTGGAGACCGTGGCGGAGAACTTTTCCGACGGCATCGCAGCGCCTCTGTTCTACATGCTCATCGGAGGCGCTCCCCTTGCCCTCTGCTATAAGGCGGTCAACACCATGGACAGCATGATCGGCTATAAAAACGACCGCTATCTCTTCTTCGGCCGCGCCGCGGCCAGGCTGGACGACGCGGCAAATTATGTTCCTGCCCGGATATCCGCCCTTCTTCTGATCGCGTCGGCATGGGTCACCGGCCAGGACGCTAAAGAGGCCCATCGCATCTGGCGGCGCGACGCCGGAAAGCACGAAAGCCCCAACTCCGGGCAGTGCGAAGCCGCCATGGCCGGCGCCCTGAATGTTCGCCTCTGCGGCCCCGCCAGCTACTTTGGCATCCGCCATGATAAGCCCTGGATCGGAGATAACCGCCGTCCCATAAAGCCCGAGGATATCCGCACCGCCTGCCGCATGGAAATGGCCGGGAGCCTCTTTGCCCTGGCACTTTTCTGCCTTGCCCGGCGGCTGATCCTTTTGGGCTGACATGGGACGGCGGCCCTGCCATAATAGGGTAGAGGGAGGCTTGCCTCGCCTCTACCCCCGGCGGGC
>CAMNNO010000310.1 GCA_946545475.1 uncultured Blautia sp. | reverse complement strand
AGAATTAATTCATTAGAATTAATTCATTCGTGAACTCATTCGGGAGGTCTTTTTCTGGCATGAATAAGTCCATCATTGTTTATATTCTTGGCTGCATACTTATCCTGGAAGCGGCGCTTATGGCCCTGCCCCTCCTTGTGGCCGCCATATACCGTGAAAGCAGCGGTTTTGCTTTCCTTGCCACCATAGCCGGCTGCCTTCTGTGCGGCGTCCCTATGATCGCAAGGCGCCACGAAAACGTTTTCTATGCCCGCGAGGGGTTTGTGGCCGTCGCCCTGGGCTGGATCATCCTGAGCGTTGGGGGCGCCGTCCCGTTTTTCCTGGCGGGCGCCATCCCAAATTTTATCGACGCCTTTTTTGAGACCGTTTCCGGCTTTACGACCACGGGAGCCAGCATCCTGCCGGCCGTGGAGGGGCTTCCGCACTGCATCCTGTTCTGGCGCAGCCTGACGCACTGGATCGGGGGCATGGGCGTCCTTGTCTTTGTGCTGACCCTTATGCCGCAGACCGGCGGCTATTCCATGAACCTGATGAAGGCGGAGAGCCCCGGCCCTTCCGTCAGCCGCCTGGTTCCCAAGGTGCGCTCCACGGCCAAGATCCTCTATTGCATTTACCTGGTCATGACCGTGATGGAGGTTGCCCTCCTGCTTATCGGGCGAATGCCTCTTTTTGATACCCTGTGCATCTCCTTCGGGACCGCCGGCACGGGCGGCTTCGGCATCCTCAATGACAGCTGTGCTTCCTATACGCTTTACCAGCAGTGGGTCATCACTATCTTTATGATCCTCTTCGGCGTCAATTTTAACGTCTATTTTCTCATTCTGATGAAAAAGTTCGTTCAGGCCATTAAGGTGGATGAGCTCCGCTATTATCTTGGCATCATAGGCGGCGCCATCCTGATCATAACGCTCGACCTTGTTTTCGTTACCGGCGAGCGCCTGTCCATCGCTTTTTCGCAGGCCTCCTTCCAGGTCGGCTCCATTATCACCACCACGGGCTTTTCCACGGTCGACTTTAATGTATGGCCCATGCTGTCCAAAACCCTCCTGGTCCTGCTGATGTTCTGCGGCGCCTGCGCGGGCAGCACCGGCGGCGGCATCAAGGTGTCCCGCTTTATCATCCTGGGCAAGCAGGTCTCCCGCGAGTTCCACCGGATGCTCCATCCCAACTCGGTAAAGAAGATCAAGATGGACGAAAAGCCCATTCCCGATGAGGTGGTGCAGTCCACCAATGTGTACATGGTCATTTATGCCATGGTCTTTGCCCTCTCGGTGATCCTGATTGCCCTGGACAACCTGGATTTTACCACCAACTTTACCGCGGTCGCCGCCACGCTCAACAATATCGGCCCCGGCCTTGACGGCGTCGGCCCGGCCGCGAACTTTGCCGCCTACTCCCCGTTTTCCAAGCTCATCCTGAGCGTGGATATGCTGGCCGGGCGCCTGGAGCTCTATCCCCTGTTTATCCTTTTCATGCCCAGGACATGGAAAAAATTCGGCTGAGCCAAATACTATACTCGCGAGCGAATTTAATTGCCGATTACAATTTTTTGCCGCGGTATATGCAGTTACACTAGAATAATTGCCTCCGGCAATTATTAAGTGTAACTAGTATAATAGCCCGGGTCCGGCTGACCCGGGCTATTTTAGAGCCCTTCATAATCGAAAGCCGGTATAAAGCTCTCCTGGGCCGAGCGCCCTTCCTGGAAATAGCCGTCCTCGATGCCAAGCGCCATGGCATAGTCCACAACCTTCTGGTATTCCCGGCGCGTCAGGCGGCGGTTGAGCTCGGGATAGTCCTTCCGCACCGTGACCGGAGTGTACTGACTCATCAGGCTGTACAGTATCCGCTTTCCAAAGCCTTTGTAAAGCCAGGAAAGCACCTTCTTTGAATTGGCCGTATGCGCCGGAAGCACAAGATGGCGCACCATCGTGCCCCGCACCAGCATCCCGTCTTCATCAAAACAGAAAGGCCCCGTCTGCCGGACCATCTCGGTTATGGCTTCCTTTGCCCTCTCCGGGTAATCCGGGGCGCGTGAAAACTTTTCCGCCAGATCCTCCTCCATATATTTCAGATCCGGAAGATAAATATCCACGGTGCCCTCAAGAAGCCGCAGCGTCTCTATCTTCTCATATCCGCTGGAATTGTACACGATGGGCAGACACATCCCCTTCTCCCTTGCCATCCGGACCGCCCGCACGACCTGCGGCGCAAAGTGTGACGCCGTGACCAGATTGATATTCGCCGCTCCCTTTTCCTGGAGCTCCAAAAATATCTCGGCCAGGCGGGAAACCGTGATCACCTTTCCCGCCCGAGATAGGGCAATATCCTGGTTCTGGCAGTAAATGCACCGCAAAGGACACCCGCTGAAAAACACAGCACCCGACCCCCTGCTCCCCACAAGGCACGGCTCCTCATACCAGTGCAGCGCAGCCCTTGCCGCCCGCACCTGCACATTTTCTCCGCAAACGCCCCTCTCCCCCTCCTGCCTGTTCACGCCGCACTCCCTGGGGCACAGGCGGCAAGCCAAAAACATCTCCTCTTCCATTTCCCTCTTCCTTTTCCTATAACAATATACAAAAATAGCAGCAGACTATAGCATTCCGCAAAAATAACAGTAGACGAAACGTAAATTTTCAACGGTAAGTATCTTGTCCTCACAACCAATTGGCGTGCCCCTGGGGGGAGGGGTGCAGGG
>CAMNNO010000309.1 GCA_946545475.1 uncultured Blautia sp. | reverse complement strand
CCCGGCAAGACCATCCTGGAAGCGCTGAACACAGACCTTGTGTGCGACGCTATCACCCCCGCCATGCGCGAGCTGTTCCTGCAGATCGTGTACGGCCGTACCCAGTCCGCGTTCTCCGATGATGGCCTTCGCGTAGGCGCCGGCCTTGAGGACCTGGGCAAGGGACTTCGCTCCATGGTCGGTACCATGTACGGCACCAAGGCCAAGGGCGTCCGTTTCCTGGAAATGACCGAAGGCTATGTCACCAAGATTGCCCTGGACAAGGACGACCAGGTGTGCGGCTATCAGTTCTTAAGCCTTGGCAAGATGATGGATGCCATCAAGAAGGGCATGTCCCCCAACGAGGCTTATGAGAAGAACATTGGCACCTACGGCCGCTTCAAGGCCGAGGATGGCGCGGTCAAGTGGATTGACCCCCGCAAAGAATAAGCAGGAGGTGCGTAAGAATGGCTCTGTTTGAGAATTATGAAGGTCGTATGCCCCAGATCCAGCCGATCCTGGACAAGTATGGCTTTAAAGATTTTGACGAAGTAAAGGCATTCACCAATTCCAAGGGAGTGGATGCTTATAAGATCGTGGAAAGCACCCAGCCCATCTGCTTTGAAAATGCCAAATGGGCCTATGAACTGGGCGCTGCCATCGCCCTTAAGGAAAATGTGAAGACCGCTGCCGAAGCTGCCCGTCTCATCGGTGTTGGCCTGCAGGCCTTCTGCATCCCCGGCTCTGTTGCCGACCAGCGCCAGGTAGGCATCGGCCACGGCAACCTGGGCGCCCGTCTTCTGGATGAAGAGACGGAATGCTTCGCCTTCCTGGCCGGCCACGAATCCTTCGCCGCCGCCGAAGGCGCCATCAAGATCGCCCTGAACGCCAACAAGGTGCGCACCAAGCCCCTGCGCGTCATCCTGAACGGCCTGGGCAAGGACGCCGCCATGATCATCAGCCGCATCAACGGCTTCACCTATGTGCAGACCAAGTATGATTACCTGTCCGCCGACGTGAAGGAAGACCACGCGCTGACCATCGTGAACGAGACCGCCTATTCCACCGGCGACCGCGCGAAGGTCCGCTGCTACGGCGCGGATGATGTCCGCGAAGGCGTAGCCATCATGTGGCATGAGAATGCCGATGTGTCCATCACCGGCAATTCCACCAACCCCACCCGTTTCCAGCATCCCGTAGCCGGTACTTATAAGAAGGAACGCTGGGAAGCCGGCAAGAAATACTTCTCCGTAGCTTCCGGCGGCGGCACCGGCCGTACCCTGCATCCCGACAACATGGCCGCCGGCCCCGCCTCCTACGGCATGACCGACACCATGGGCCGTATGCACTCTGACGCCCAGTTCGCCGGCTCCTCCTCCGTGCCCGCCCACGTAGAGATGATGGGCTTCCTCGGCATGGGCAACAACCCCATGGTAGGCGCCACCGTCGCCGTGGCTGTTGCCGTAGAAGAAGCGCAGAAATAAGATCTGACAGATACGCGCCCATCATCACAGGGCTGTCAATCGAGTAGGAGGGGAATCTTTCCCTCCTGCTCGCCCGCGGGGCGGCGTTCGCCGCTAGGCGATGATTTCCTTGCGCCGCCCCTGCGATAAAAAGCTATCGGGCCGGAGAGGCTCTTAAAAAAAAGAAATGGGGACGGTTCTCTTTTCTTGTGATAATAAGAAAAGAGAACCGTCCCCATTTCTTCCCATTTACCCTGTCGCCGGTTTCTCTTAACCTTGACTGTTTACAGTTCTTATGCTAAAATAAAGGCCTCAGCGGAACGCAATACCCCAAAGGGAGGAAACTGGAAATGGGAACAGCGATCCATATAGAATTGGATATCCTGTGTCTTCTGATCCTTGGCGTCATCGCCTATCAGAGCATACACAATATAAACCAGCAGACGAAGCGGATCCTGTTCCGGAACGTGGTTTTCGGCGTCGGAACAGCCCTCGTCCTGGACATTCTCTGGCTGCTGGTCGAGGGAAGGCTTTTTCCCGGCGCGATCCATCTGAACCGCATCATAAACGCGCTGTTCCTGGGAGCCGGCGTAACCATTGGCTGCATGTGGTATCTCTATGTTCTGGAAACGCTTGGCTACAAAATTTCCCGCGCGGCAGAAGCCCTGATCCTGACACCCGGCATTGTTTTCATCCTTCTCAACCTGATCTCCATCCGCACGGAATGGATCTTTAGCGTTTCTCCCGAAAACATTTACTCCCATGGCCCACTCTTCTGGGTCCAGATGATCGGCGCATACGGCATGCTCTTTGTCTCGCTGTTCCACATCATGATATGCCTGTTCACCCGGAAGGACGCGCTTTCCCGGATGCTCATCCGCAAGCTCCTCCTCTTCTATATCATCCCCGTGACGGGCGCCCTGGCAAGCATACCGTTCATCGGAATGCCGGGCACCTGGACCTGCGCCGCCATATCCATCGTCCTCATATACATCGACGACCTGGACAACGAGATCCTCCGCGACGGCCTGACAGGGCTCAACAACCGGAAGACACTGGACGCCGCTTTTGCCGGATACACAAGACAGATCCCCGCGGAAAAACAGCTGTACCTTTTCATGATCGACCTGGACAACTTCAAGCAGATCAACGATTCCCTGGGACATACCACCGGGGACAGCGCCCTGAAGGCCGCGGCAAGTATCCTGGCCCAAACCATGGCGGACATAAAACACAGACTCCGTAAATATTAGGTAATATTTTTCGCTCGTATGATTGCCATGAG
>CAMNNO010000308.1 GCA_946545475.1 uncultured Blautia sp. | reverse complement strand
GTGTATCCACACGCCTAAAGGCATGTGGTTTTACGGCTGACATTTTATAAAAGCCACCTGTACGGTTGGAGTATCTTTAGAGATGCTCCAACCTCAACCTCAAAAATCCGCAAACTCGCGCTTACGCGCTCTACCGTCTGCTATCTCAGACTCTGTTTGCTCATTTAGGAGATGGGTTGCTCGTATAAGTGGAATAGAAGTTGTGGAGGGGAAAAATATCATGAATGTTAATGAAAAACTGGATCGTCTTGACGAGCTGATACAGGCCCAGGATCTTGCCGGGGCCGACAGGGAGCTGTCCGCGTGGGCAGATGAAGCGATCAGAGAGGGAGACAGGGGAGCCGCCCTGACCTTTTATAACGAGATGGAAGGGCTGTACCGGGTAACCGGGCGGGCTGCCGAGGCGGCCGCGATATCTGAAAAGGCGCTGGCGCTTATAGAGGACATGGGCCTCCAGGGAACCGTGCATCATGCTACCACGCTTCTCAACGGGGCCACCGCCAACCGCGTGGCCGGCAACATCGGGAAAGCCAAGGAGCTCTACCTGGCAGCGGCCGGCATCTATGAGGGGATGGAAGAATCCCAGGACCGCACCTATTATCTGGCTACCCTGAACAACAATCTTGCTCAGGTCTACCAGGAGGAAAAGGACTACGGCCAGGCCAGAGTCCACCTCCTGAAGGCGCTGGAACTGATCCGGCAGTGCCCCGGGTGTGAGGGAGAAGAAGCCACGACCCTTGTGAACCTTTCCCTCCTCTATATGATGACGGGCGAGCAGAAGGAGGCCGACAGCGCGATAGCCAAAGCCCTGTCCTACTACGAAGGAAGCGAAGGAGAGAAGGACAACCATTCCGCCGCCGCCTTCACAGCCGCCGGTGAGCTGGCCTACTGGGAGGGGGATAATGAAAAAGCCAGGGCGTATCTGAAAAAAGCCCTCGCCATATCCGAGGCCGTTTTCGGAGAAACGCCGGAAACCATATCCATCCGGCGAAAGCTGGCAAAAGCAGAAGGCGAATGAAGCTCCTGAACGTCAAGTCAATAGCCGCTGGCGAGTGCCCGCAGAACCGCAAAGCCGGCTAATGGCTCCTCTGTTTACGGGATTTAAGGCCGGCTGTGAGTTTTGTACAGAAAAATTTCCGGACCTTTCAAAATTCTGTGCAAGTGTGCTTAATATGAAAGAAAAACAGAATTTAATGTACTCAAAGTACATAAAAAAATGCCTTTCTTCTTTTATAGTTGAGGACACTCCGGATATGTGTCATAATTAACTTTATGAAAATTCTGTTTCCCACGGCAGAAAGCAACCCGTCAACCCGAGAAATTCCAAAAGTCCAAAAAAAGGAAAGAGAGGAAATCTTATGGCACTTTGGCTTTGTCTCATCGCAATTGTTATCTCCATTTTTGTCGGCTGGAAATTCAAGATGAACACCGGCATCATCGCCATGGCCTTTGCCTTTATCATCGGCATCTGCGTCATGGGCATGAAGGCCAGCGCGATCATCAACTACTGGCCGACCACCATCGTTTTCTACCTGCTGTCCATCGCCCTCTTCTTCAACTATGCGGTTGAGAATGGCACCATGAACGTCCTTGGCCAGAAGCTTCTGTATGCCATGGGCGGCAATGCGAAACTGGTTCCCTTTGCCATCGCCATTGTTTCCGCTATCGTTGGCGGCCTCGGCGCCGGCGCTTCCACGCCCGCCATTGTCGGCCCCTTCGCTTTTGTTATGGCCGCTTCCGCCGGCGTCAACCCGGTCCTGACAGCCATTGCGATCACCTTCGGCAACCTGGTCGGCTCCAACAACCCGTACAACGGCTACGGCGGCACCATTTCCAAGAACCTGATCACCGATAACTTCAAGGCAGCCCTGGCTGAAGGCGTCACCGAGCTCGATGAAGCCGCCAATGCCACGATCATGAACTGGTCCCTGAAGATCTGGGTGAACTGCTGCATGATCACCGTCATCACCATCATTGTTTTCTATTTCGTCTATAAGGGACACAAGGCGAAAAAAGTCAACCTTGGCGATAAGCCGCCGGCATTCAACGATGTCCAGAGCAAGACCGTCAAGATCCTGATCATTGCCTTCGTGCTCATGGTCGTGCCGCCCATCCTCAACACCTGGATCAAGGGCGTGGCCTTCCTGTCCACCCTTAACCAGCTGTGCCAGCCCCAGGTTATCATGATGCTGGGTGCCCTGGTCTGCTCTATCCTTAAGCTTGGCAATGAGAAGACCGTTATCCGCAAGATCCCGATTAACACCATCGTTATGATCGTTGGTGTTTATTCCCTTATCAAGGTTGCGGCTGATGCCGGCCTTAAGGATGCCATTGCCAACCTTCTGGCCAACAACATCCCGAAGGGCATGGTTCCCGCGGCTATCGTGCTGTTCGCGGCGTTCCTCAGCTTCTTCTCCAGCTCCACATCGACGGTTATGCCGCTGATGTACCCGATGGTTCCGAACCTTGTCGCTACGCTTGGCCTCAACCCGCTTACCCTTTACACCTGCATCTTCTTCGGCGGCCTGGCCACAGCCTGCTCCCCGTTCTCCACGGGCGGTGCCGTTTGTATCGCGGCTAACCCCTACGAGGAAGAGAAGGATCTGCTCTCCAACAAGATGATCCTCATCGCCCTGCTGGTTCCGGTGCTCACCATCATCGCCGCCACCCTTGGCCTGTTCAACATCTTCCAGCCGTAAAGAGCATGTGCTCCATAATTTTATAATTTTATCGCGAGGCGGCGCTCGGC
>CAMNNO010000307.1 GCA_946545475.1 uncultured Blautia sp. | reverse complement strand
TAGGTGCGGCCTTCAGGAGAGGGCATCTGCCAGGGTTATCCGGAAGCTGTCGCAGATGGATACCGGGACCGGATCGGAGAAGGTAAATCTCTGTGTGGTTCCCTGCACAAAGTCGTGTACAATGACCGCATTCAGGTCAGGGTCGACGATCCAGTAAAGCCGGACACCTGCTGTCCGATATTTAAGGAGTTTCACAAGATAATCCGTGTGCGCGCTGGAAGGACTGACAACTTCAACGATCCAGTCGGGAGCACCTTCACAGCCCCGGTCAGAAAGCTTGCCCCGATCACAGATCACGGATATGTCCGGCTCAAGATAGTTATAGTTATCATTTAGGTAAACGCCAAATGGGGCCGGGTAAACATCACAGGGAAGTCCCCTCTGTGCTATGTGGTTGCCGATCATCCGGTCAAGGTGGTGGACGATTTTCTGATGTATCCGGGATGGCGCCGCAAGATTATATATTGTGCCGTCGATCAGTTCTGCGCGCCGGTCTTCCGGAAGGTTTGCAATATCGTTCACGGTGTATGGTTTTTCGTTCAACAGTGGCATATTATGTACCTCCCGGAAGCTTCACCTGTCAAGGATCTTTTTATACAGCTTTGTGCTTTTGCCGACGGCCGTGTCAATGGCGTCCTGGGCGGCTTCTTTAAAGGGAGCGCTTTCCGGCTCGGCAATGGAAACGCCGGCTTCCCGGAGCGCGTCGATGAGCATGGCCTCGCGCTGCTCTATGAGGCTTGCGTTGTATGCGGCGGCCTCCTGGGCGGCGGTCCGGACGGCCATGCGCTCAGCGCGGGTCAGGATGCGCCAGGTGGCCGCGGACATGACGATCTGGTAGACATCCATGCGGTGGCGGTCCAGGACAAGCGAGGAAGCCAGGGACGAAAGCTGGGCCTCATCATAGGAAAGCAGGGTCGCCTCAACGGCATCGATATCGCCGGAGGAGAGGGCGCTCTCAAGGTCCTCCGGAAGAGAAGCCGGAACGGCCCCCAGGGAGAGGACAACGTCCTCCATGGCATCGGTGCCGGAAATGGCAATGGTCTTGCCCTCATAGCCGGCCAGGGAGGAGACATCGTCCTTAAAGGCGGTATGGAAAAAGCCCAGCTCCATGTAGCCGATGCCGACCATGTGGGACTTGGCATCCTCGGGAGCCTCAAGAAGCTCCTCAGCGCCCTTCCCCCGTGTAAAGTCGCGGAAGGCTTCGTGGCTATCGAAGGTATAGGGAAGCGAGAGGAGCGAGACATCGTCAACGCCGAGGCTCTTAAGCTCCGAAGGCGCGAGGCGCATAAAATTGACAACATCACCATCGCCCATAAGATTCTCAAGGCACTCCTCATGCGTGCCCAGCTCGCCGTCGGTATAAACATCAACCGCCAGGCTGTGTCCCGTATACGCCAGGACCAGGTCCGCAAACATCCACGCCGTCATGCCGGCCACGGAATCCTCAGAATCCTCCTCAGCAAAATAGAGTATGTAGGACTCATGGGCAAAAGCGGGGCATGATAAGGCAACGCTGAGAGAAGCTGTCAAAAGCAGAGACAGGACAGACTTTTTCATAAATATACTCCTTTCGGTTATTGTAGGCGGAAACCCACTGCCCTTGGGCGGTGGGAGGAGCTTTGTAAACTCGCAGCCATCAATCTTGGTTTTTGATTCGCTTTCTGCGCCGAATTTTCACCGCGCAGGCGGACGGGTTTCTGCTGAAAATTCGTGCGCATACTATAACAATATCTAATTCAAAGAAGAAAGTCAAAGTATTTTGGGGAAGAAATGGGGACGGTTCTTTTTTCTTGTGATCCGTAAGAAAAAAGAACCGTCCCCATTTCTTCCCGGGAGTTTTGCCCCCTGAGGGAATTTCACTCAGTCAGGATCCGGACCAGCAGGAGCAGAAGCACCACGAGGATGACCGGCCGGACGATGCGGCTGCCCTGCTTCATGACAAGGCCTGCCCCCAGGTAATTCCCGGCCATGTTGGCAACGGCCGCGGCAAGGCCGAGCGGGATAACGGCCTGGCCTTCGAGCAGAAAGATGCAAAGGGAGGTGACATTTGTGGTGCCGTTCACCACCTTGGCCTGAGCGTTGGCTCTGGAAACGCTGAGCCTGGCAAAAACAGTAAAGGCGATGAGGAGGAAGGTTCCCGTCCCCGGGCCGTAAAACCCGTCGTAGCCGCCGATCAGGAAAGCCGATATGGCGGCGGTCAGGTAAGTGCGCCTGTCAAGGCGGAGGGTATCGTCGCCGCTGTCGTTCTGGAAAGTATGCCGGTTAAGGACGAAGAAGGCGGCGATGGGCAAGATGATAAAAAGCATGTACTTGAGGACGCGCTCGCTGACCAAGAGGGAGAGCCTGGCACCGATGGCGGAGCCGATAAAGGCGCAGATGATCGACGGGATGGAGAGGCGAAGGCTGACAAGGCCCCGGCGGATGAAGCGCCCCGTGGCGAGAAGCGTCCCGCAGGCGGATGAGAGCTTGTTGGTGGCGATAGCGCTGTGCATGGGGAGGCCGGCAAGGAGGTAAGCCGGCAGAGAGATAAGCCCCCCGCCGCCGGCAATGGAATCCACGAAGCCGGCCAGGAAAAGAAGGGGGCAGACAATGAGGAACGTGAGTGGGGTTAACGATACCATGATCTAAGGGCTCCTTTTTTTGAACTTTCGTGATTCTATCATGGCCGGACAGGCTTTTCAAGGAAAAAATGTTACTATTCACGGCCGTCAGGACGCAGATTTTCTTTGCCATGCTTGCATGAGCGAGGGAAAGCCGTATCCTGAAAGCCGTGAATA
>CAMNNO010000306.1 GCA_946545475.1 uncultured Blautia sp. | reverse complement strand
GCCCGCGTCCCCCTCCCCTGCACCCCTCCCCCCAGGGGCACGCCAATTGGTTGTGTGGGCTGGATGTTTGTCGTTGAAAGCTTATGGGGGGCTGCGGTTATGGAAGCCGCGTGTTTCTCCCTTGTCCCCTCGCCAGGGGCACGCTAATTGGCTGTGAGGGCTAGGTACTTGTTGTTGAAAAGCTATGGTCGTATACGGTTATTTTTGCACAATGTTAATAATGCTATAATAAATGGAGGTTGCCATGAAGTACGGATATTTTGACGATTCCGCCAGGGAATATGTCATTACTACGCCTGATACCCCTCTTCCCTGGATCAATTATCTGGGGAATACCGATTTTTTCTCGTTGGTCTCGAATACCTGCGGGGGATATAGTTTTTATAAAGATGCCAAGCTTCGCCGCATCACCCGTTATCGCTACAACAGTGTTCCCCTGGATAATAATGGGAAGTATTATTATATCAACGATAACGGCGTCATCTGGAATCCGGGGACTATGCCGACGCGCACGGCGCTGGACAGGTATGAGTGCCGCCACGGCATGGGGTACAGCCGCTTCCATGGGGAAAAGAACGGGCTGGCGGCCGACCTTCTGGCCTTTGTGCCTTTGAATGCCGCCTGCGAGGTCAACCGGCTGACCCTTAAGAACATCTCGGACAGGGAGAAAAACTTTTCGCTCTTTTCCTATGTGGAGTTCTGCCTCTGGAACGCCGTGGATGATAACACCAACTTCCAGCGAAACTTAAGCATCGGTGAGGTCGAGGTTGTTGGGAGCACGATCTATCACAAGACGGAATACCGGGAGAGGCGCAACCACTTTGCCTTTTTCACCGTCAATGCCCCCGTGGACGGCTTTGACACCAGCCGTGACGCCTTCCTAGGGCGCAAGAGCGATCCTTCCTGCCCCTGGGCGGTGATCGAGAACACCTCCTCCGATTCCATCGCCCACGGCTGGTATCCCATCGCCAGCCACCGCATTTCCGTCACCCTGCAGCCCGGTGAGGAAAAGGAGTTCATCTTCCTCCTCGGCTATGCCGAAAATCCCAGGGACCAGAAGTTCGTATCTCCCGGCGTGATCCGAAAAGACCCGGCGCTTGAGCTCATCGCCCGCTTTGATACTTCCGAAAAGGTTTCGGACGCTTTCGCGTCCCTGAATGCCTACTGGGAAAATCTTCTCTCCCGCTTCCATGTGGAGAGCCAGAATCCCCATGTCAACCGCATGGCCAATATCTGGAACCAGTACCAGTGCATGATCACCTTCAACATGTCCCGCTCCGCTTCCTATTATGAATCCGGCACCGGCAGGGGCATGGGCTTTAGGGATTCCTGCCAGGATCTTCTGGGGTTCGTGCACCTCATTCCGGAGCGGGCCAGAGAGCGCATCCTGGACATCGCAGCCACACAGTTCGAGGACGGGTCGGCCTACCATCAGTACCAGCCCCTGACCAAAAAAGGAAATCTGGACATCGGCAGCGGCTTCAATGACGATCCCCTGTGGCTGATCGCCGCCGTCTCCGCCTATCTCAAGGAGACCGGCGACTACACCATCCTTGAGGAAATGACGCCCTTTGACAACCAGGTGAGCAAAGCGGCTCCCCTGTACGAGCACCTGTACCGCTCCTTTAACTATACCAGGACCCACCTCGGCCCCCACGGCCTGCCGCTCATCGGCCGCGCCGACTGGAACGACTGCCTGAACCTCAACTGCTTCTCCGAGGAGCCCGGCGAATCCTTCCAGACCACCGGGCCGTCCGAGGGGCCTGTGGCGGAATCCGTCTTCATCGCCGGCATGTTTGTCAAGTACGCCCGCGAGTTTGCCGCCATCAGCCGCCATATCGGCCGCCCCGAGCAGGAAGAGGCCGCCCTGGAAGCCGCCGACGACATGGAGAAGAGCGTCCTCGCCTCCGGCTGGGACGGCGAATGGTTCCTCCGGGCCTACGACGCCTCCTCCCAGAAGGTCGGCTCCCATACTTGCGAGGAAGGGCAGATCTTTATCGAGCCCCAAGGCTTCTGCGTCATGGCCGGCATCGGCATTAAGGAAGGCCTGGCCGAAAAGGCCCTCAACTCCGTGCGGGAAAAGCTGGAATGCGAATACGGCGTTATGATCCTCCAGCCCGCCTATACCCACTATTACCTGAACCTTGGCGAGATCTCCTCCTATCCGCCGGGATACAAAGAAAATGCCGGCATCTTCTGCCATAACAATCCCTGGATCTCCATGGCGGAAACCTGCATCGGCCGCGGCGACCGCGCTTTCGAAGTCTACCGGAAGACCTGCCCCTCCTACCTGGAAGACATCAGCGAGATCCATAGGACCGAGCCCTATGTGTACTCCCAGATGGTCGCCGGCCGCGACAGCGCCATGCCCGGCGAGGCCAAGAACAGCTGGCTTACCGGCACCGCGGCCTGGACGTTTTATAACCTCTCCCAGGCTATCCTGGGGATCAAGCCGGAGTATGACGGCCTCATGGTCGACCCTTGCGTTCCGGACGGTTTCGGAGATTTTTCGGTAGAAAGGTTCTACCGCGGCACCTTGTACCATATCGAGGTCAAAAATCCCCGCAACGTGCGGAAGGGGGTCGACAGGATCGTGGTCGACGGGCGCGAGATTGCCGGGAAGGTCATTCCTCATGCTGAGGGCAGGGAGTCCTGCCAGGTTACTGTATATATGGGCTGATGAGGTGCCTGTAGATCATTCTGGTTTATGCGTACCTGCCGGTAGGTTTGGGGTGTGCCATGCTTCCTGGTGCTTTTCCTATTCTTCTCTTACCTGCCGGTAGGCGCAGGGGAGGGGGG
>CAMNNO010000305.1 GCA_946545475.1 uncultured Blautia sp. | reverse complement strand
GAAGGCAACTATTCTAGTGTAACTGCATATACCGCGGCACGGAATTTAAAACTGCAGTTAAATTCGTTCGCGAGTATAGAAAGGAGAAAGAGATGCAAGGCGGAACCGAAAAAAATTTTGCGTTGGATAACAAAACAATAAAGCTGCGGAGGCTGGAACGCATCGAAGGCGCCATCCTTTCGGATAATGCCTACAACGGAGCGATCGGTCTTACGATCCTGTGGGGGATTCTTTTAAATCTGCTGGTCTATCGCTTTTTTGCTCCGTACATTATCCGGATCGATTACCGGATCATTGTGGTCGGATATCTGATCTTGAGCTTTGCCTGTATCATGGTTATCGAAAAGTCACACAAACCGGCTATCAGCTTCCTTGGCTTTACCGGTCTGGCCATTGGCATGGGAATCCTGCTCTCTACGTTTTTGACCATGTATAACGGACGCATAATATACAGGGCTTTCCTGGCTACCGGAATTATTGTGGTGAGCATGATGATCGTATCCCTGCTTTTCCCGGCTTTTTTCCTGAGCATGGGAAGAGTTCTCTGTTTTTCGCTGCTCGGCTCGATCGTGATCGAGCTGGCAGGCACGTTTCTTCTGCGCCTTCCCATGGACTTTATGGATTATGTGGTCGTGATCATATTTTCCGGATACATCGGCTACGACTGGGCAAAAGCGCAGGCTTATCCGAAGACGCTGGACAACGCCGTTGACAGTGCTGCGGATATTTATGTGGACATCATCAACATTTTCATCCGTATTCTGAGCATTATAGGCAGGAAAAGGGATTGAGAACAAAAAATAGGTTCTGTTAGCATTTGAGGGGAACACTCAATAGCCAATGGCTTAGAGTGCTCTCCTCTTATTTTGGGGCGGCAAAGAGCAGGAGATATCTGGGAACAGTTTAAATGCAAAAATATATTATAAATAAATATATACTTTCGATACAGATATATGCTATAATATTGGTTGAACAAAACCAAGAAACCCGATCATCTATACTCGCGAGCGCAGAAAAATAACACTTTTTAATTCTGTGCCGCGGTATATCCGGAATGGATAAGAGCTTTTTCCTGTGCGGTTTTTGCGCGTGGCAGGTACTCTTACAAATTTCCATACAGCGAAAGGTGTTATCTATGTCCACATTCCATTTTATGAAAACCCGTCTTGGGGAATCGGTTCTTTATGCCAGGTCATCTTCGGAGCCTTTTTTTATTTCCTCCGTGCAGCCCATGGATAAAGAGGTCGAGATTCTGGATGGCTGCCTTTATATAGGGACGGAGGAAGGGGCCATTTCTCTTATGCAGAAGCGAAAGCACGAGATGAAGAGGGAATCGGTGATGATGCTGGTCTCGGCAAAAGCGTCCAAAAATTTTCTTCTCCAGGACCTCTGCGAAAAAAATGACGTTTCCCTCATCATGTCTGTCCGGAGCCTTACGGACCTGTCCCTGGCGGCAGCTAAGACATTTCAGTATTATCTTGCCATGTCGGAGAAGGTGGAGAGCCTGATCAAGGTTAAAAATATCGGCATTCTCCTGGAAGAGCTCTCGGCGTTTCTGCACGAAAACCTGATCCTGACCAACAGCAGCGGAAATCTTCTTTACCAGCAGGGCAATGCCAGCGAGGAGACGCTGGCCGCGGTCAAAAAATCCTTCTCGGACATTCTCTATTCCCGTCAGATGGACAATTTTGAGGACGAGAATGAGGAAAGGCCCCTGGACTATGTCAAGCTGTTCAAGGGGCAGACCCTGGTGGGCATCCTGTTCATGGAGAGAGTGAACCATAAGCCCCACGACTATCAGAAATTTTTCCGCAGGATGGGGCCGTATATCACGGACTTCATCGTCCGCGACCTGAACAGCAAAAATACCATCCAGGCCAGGTTTGATTATATCTGGAAGGACATCATGGATGGCCAGTACAGCTCGTCCAAGGACATAAAAAACGTTTTTGTCCATGCCGGGCTGAAAACCAAAACCTTTTACCGGCTGCTGGTCATCCAGCTGTACGAGATGGCCGACCGCATCCAGGGCGTGTTTGCGGATATCTATCCTCACCTTAAGGAGCTGATGCCCGACAGCATGATCACGCTGTACCTCAGCACGATCGTTGTCCTGAACTGGAGCGACCAGCGCTCCTATGACATGCCGGAATGGTCGGAGGAGCTGGAAAAGCTGATGAAGCTCTATAGCTGCAAGGGCTGCATAGCCTGGAATACCCGGAACCTTTCCTGGGTGGGGCTGATATATGAGTTCTGCGCCCAGGAGATCCGCATTGCCCAGCAGCTCAATGACGGCGGGGAGTGTGTTACCCTGGTGGACTTCGGCAATTATTCGCCCTACCTTCTCATCGACATGTGCGCCCAGTACGCGAGGAACACCAAGCACACCAAAAACATCCTCCTGCTCTGCCATCCGGCCATCATCAACCTTTACCGCTACGACCAGGAGCATGGCACAAACCTTGAGGAAGTGCTGTACTATTACATGATCCATCACAAAAGCCTGGAACTTACCGCCCAGAGCCTTTACATGCACCGGAACACCGTGGTCAACAAGATCCGGAAGATCCGCCAGATCGTCCAGCTGAACCTGGACTCGCCGGAGGTGCAGACTCATCTGATCATTTCTCATTATATCCTGAATTACTGCATAAAGATCATTGACCCGAACTATTTATATAAGGATAAAAATGATGATTAAAGCTATGGGGCCGGACTTCCGGCGGGAGGCTGGCCTCGTGATAATGCAGTGAACTACCACAGACCATAAAGATCTGTGGCTTCTGTTAAATGGTTCACCAGACTAAGTATTCAGAAACGGATACTAC
>CAMNNO010000304.1 GCA_946545475.1 uncultured Blautia sp. | reverse complement strand
CGGTAATTTTCTTAGTACTTCTGCATATACCGCGGCACAGAATTAAAAAGTGTTACTTTATTGTGTTCGCGAGTATAAAAATCGAGGCTGCCCAAAGGCAGCCCCGATCGGTGGTTATCTTCCGTTGCTGTCACGGCCCGAGCCATGTTTCTCGGGCTTTAAGATATCATCGAGCTATCAGCCGATCTGCGTGCCGCATTCCGGGCAGAACTTGTAGGTTGTCCCCTCCGGGAAGGCGTGATGGCAGTTCGGGCATTCCGTGATGGCCGGCTCCGGCTTTTGCGCGCCGCATTCCGGGCAGAATTTTCCGGTGTTTCCGCTGTGGCCGTTGGCGCATGTCCAGGTGCCGTCGGATGCGAAGCTGTTCGACTGAGGTGCTTCGGGCTGCGGTGTTTCAGGCTGAGGCTCTTCGGGCTGCGGTTCTTCAGGCTGTGGCTCTTCAGGCTGCGGTTCTTCGGGCTGCGGCTCTTCCGCCCCGCCATTCTCTTCCTGCGCCTGCTTAGCGTTCATTTCTATAACCGCTTTCCGGAAAGAATCCATAAACGTCGTCTTAGCGTCCGCCTGCTCGCCGGGAACAGCGGCCGGCTCTTCGTTTCCGCCAGCCTCTCCGGCATTCTGGGCGTTTTCAGCCGCGGATACGGCTGCGCTTTCAAGGCCTTCCGGGAAGTCGAAGGTATAGATGCGGTAGCCTTCCTTCCCCTGGACAAGGGCAACCGTTCCGTCCAGAGAGACATCCTTGATCACATACTCATCGCTGTAGGGAAGAAGAGTGCGTCCGTAAAGGTCGACAAGCGTCGTCTGCTTGTCGGCATTCTTGCCGATAAAGACTCTTGCGCCCATGCTCTCCGCCGTGGGAACGGTGATCTCGCTGTAATGCTCCGGCAGCTCGCCGACCAGGCCGCTGATGACGCTCACCGTGCCGTCAATGTGGGTGACCTCAGCAAAGTTATAGCGGTTGCGGACAGCCTTGGTGCTGTAGGTAAATTCCGAGGTGGGATTGCCGTCCAGCCCGATAAAACCGAACATGCCATCCTTCTCAGCGCTGATGCAGCCGTATTCCATGGGATTCGCCTCGGAATAGCCGATGGAATTATATTCGGGAGGAATAATGACATGACCCTCACTGTCCACAAGGCCATATTTGCTGTATGAATCATACACATACGCCCTGGCATAGCCGTTTTTGAAAGGCGTATAGATGTTATCAAACACCGGATCGGCCGTGAACAGCACATTGCCCTGGAGATCATACATGACGCCCTTGCTGTAAAGATAGGGATTCGCCACCTCATCCGCAGTCAGCGTACACGTAGGGACAAAAGCTTCCTGCCCGCTTCCGTTATGGATGTAGTTATTTTTTCCGTTAAAATAATCGCTCTCATATTCCGAGAGATACTGATCCGGCTCGACCGGCGACGGCTCAAAGGCGCTGTTGTAAAAATGCCTTTTCCCAAGCCTGTCCTCAACTCTTATGTACTTGCCATAGGCGGTCGCGCCGTAGGTATTGTAGGATTCCCGGGGAAGGGTGCCTACCAGGCTGCCGTCAAAATAGAAGTCCACCGTGTCGATCTTGTAGAAAAGCTTTTCGCTGTTGGAATAGACCGTATAGTCCTTCTCGATCTCCTCGCAGGGCACGACCCGGATCCCCAGGAGCCAGTGCCCCGAGATGACCTCGGTATCGCCATATATCGGCGGTATCACTTCCTCGCCGAGGGCATTGATGATACCCGTATTCTCCACAAGGGTCCCATTTTTCTCCTCCACCTCGAAAAAGCCGTAGCTCCGGCTGGAAATGGATGAATAGGGCTTGCTTATCGTTTCGCCCTGCGTATTCAGCAGTGCATACTCGCTGGCGCCAAGATAAGCCGTGAGTGTTTTCGTCGTCCGGTTAAGACTACATGACCTGACCGTAAGCGTGATATAGTCCTGCGCTGACGCCGGCATGGAAGCGCCAAGCAAAGCGCTCACCACCGCCAAAGACGCCAAAATCCCTCTAACTGTCCGTCTCATAATGTTACCTCCTGTTTCTGTAAAATATGAAAAAGCTTCGTTTTTTCATAGCCGTTTGTGAAAATGCCCTTGCAAGCAAGCATTTTCACTGCACTAGAAAAATGAATGGGCAAAGGTTGCTTTCATTAGCAAAAGTATACAAACTTTTCGGCGCATCGTCAAGGCATATGACCGCATTTTATACTAGTTACACTTAATAATTGCTATAGGCAATTCTCTTGCACCTTCATCCAAAAAGATGTAGAATACGACCAACGTCCATATCTGAAAGGAGCATACCCCCATGGTTGATACGAAAGCCATCGAAGAAGCCTTTGCGGACCCGGCAACCCGCGAGCATATTCTGTTTGCCCTGCATCATGCCCAGGAAAAATTCCATATGAAATTTCTTGAAATTTCTAAAGAGCGCACCGTCGCCAGCCTTCCCGTCACCGAGGACCAGATCAACGCCTTTGGCATCCCCTACGGCGCCTTTCTGTTTAACCTGGCGGACCTTACCGCGGGTGTCGCGTACCTGGCGTGGGGCGGTTTTGGTCCGACCTTAAACTGCAACATCAATTTTATTTCCGCCTCGCATCCCGGCGATACCTTCATCTGCACGGCGTCCCTGCTCCGGCACGGGCACAAGATCTCCTTCGCCAAAGCCGACATCACCAACCAGGACGGCGCCCTGCTCGCCTCCGCCGAATTTAGTTTCTATACTCTTGAATCGAGCAGGAAGGGATAATTTCCTTACGCCGGCCTTGACATAATCGAGCAGGAGGGGACAATCCCCTCCTGCTCGCCCGCGGGGCGGCGCTCGGCGTAAGCCGAGATACTTCCTTACGCCGCCCCT
>CAMNNO010000303.1 GCA_946545475.1 uncultured Blautia sp. | reverse complement strand
CAAGGCTTCCTCCCACAGGCAAGCCTGTGGGTTTCCGCCTATATCAATCGGAAAGGTGATTTATGACCTTCGGTCAGCGAGGAGTATAAATAGAGTGAGCTATAAACAAAATCGCTCGCGGCAAGGACCAGATCATGAATAAGACATGTTTAGCCATGATAGAGGATCTGGGCTTTGCTCGGAGCGGCATTGCGTGGAGAGAGGATCGATCGTATGGGAAAATCGCTGGTAGCTGTGAATGCCGGTCCACGCGTCAAGTGGAATACGGATACACTGATTAATGAAGCCATAAAGGGGGCCGAGTCGCAAGGCGCGACGGTTCAGAAGTTTGACCTTTTCCGGTTGGAGAAGTACACCGGCTGCGTCTCCTGTTTCGGATGTAAGAAGGAGAAGTTCAAAGGACACTGCATCTGCAAGGATGGCCTCACGCCGGTTCTGGATGCCATAAGAGAGGCGGATGGCCTGATCATCGGCTCACCGAATTACCTGGGAGAACTGACGGCATCCTTCCGGGCGCTTTATGAGCGCCTGATCTTCCAGAACCTTACATACAGCATGAATCCGATGTGCTGTAATGAGCACCTGATCCCGGTGATCCTGTTCATGACCAGCAACGCTCCGGATACGATGTATACCGGACTGTTAGATAACTATCAGCAGACCCTCAGCCGGTTTGTCGGCCCTACAGAAGTCTTTGTCAGCGGCGATACCCAGCAGCTAAAGGACTACAGCAAAACGGACTGGCCGTGGTATTTCAACGCCGAAGCGAAATATAAAAGGCATGAGGAAGTATTTCCGCAGGAATGCCGGAAGGCGTTTGAGCTGGGAGCGGCACTGGCACAAAAAAATATTTGTTAAAGATCACGGCAAAAGTCAAAAGGGGAATCGGTTATGAGCTACTTTACACTTAAAAATGGAGAGAAACTGTTTTACGAGGATAAAGGAACCGGCCCGGATACCTTGATCATGATGCATGGCTGGACAAGCTCTCACGAAATTTATCTGCAGCCTATAGAGACGCTGCAGAGGCAGGCCAGATGTATCATTTACGATCATCGCGGACACGGGAAGAGCAAAGATGCGAACAGCGGAGCTCCCACGATGGAAACGCTTGCTGAGGATCTGCGCGAGCTGATCTGTGGGCTCTCCCTCTCCAATATTACGCTGCTGGGATGGTCTATGGGTGCGGGCGTCGTCTTCAATTATGTCCGGCTGTATGGCTGCGCCGACTTGAAGCAGATCATTCTCTGCGACATGACTCCGAAACAGCTCAATGATGAGGAATGGAGCCTGGGATTGTATAAAGGGAAATATACGAAAGAAGATATGCAGAGGGATGCCGGTAAAGATTTCTATTCCCTGTATAAGGAATTTGCCATTGGCGCTATTCCGAAGCTGAAAAAAGTGCCGGGCTTTCTTCTTAAGAAACCTCTGAAACAGAAGCTGGCAGACTGTGACGAAGCCGTGCTGAAAAGTCTGGCAGCATCTATGAAGACGCAGGATAATCGTCCGATCGTCGGACAGATCACGGTGCCGGTCACTTATTTTTATGCCGATCCCGGTTCTCTGTTCTCGCCGGAGCTGGCAGACTGGTACGGAAACCATATAACGTCGCCGTTCAGAGCCGTCCGCTTCCCCGAAAGCACCCACATGCTGATCACCGACTATCCGGAAAAGTTTACAGAAGAAGTCAGCACGGTTTTGCGCTCATAGGCTCTCGGAACGAGGTAAGGGAGGTAGTTAACATGGATGTCTTGCAGACTATTTCAAATCGCAGATCACACCGGGCTTATAAAGAAGAGCAGATTCCGGAGGAGGTTCTTTCGGCTATCCTCCGCGCGGGGCTTGAGGCCCCATCGGCAAGAAACCATCAGCCATGGCATTTCTCCGTAGTACAGAATAAGAAGCTCATTCAGGAGATCCATGACGAAGCCGCAGCGGTGATGGGAAAAGGCGGCAGCCCCCGTTTCGCCGATCCGGATTTCCAGATCTTCTATTATGCCCCGACAGTCGTTTTCCTCTTTGGCGAGAAGGATTTTGGCTGGACCGAGGTGGACTGCGGTATTGCTGTGGAAAACATGGCTCTTGCGGCAGAGGGAATGGGTATCGGGAGCGTTATCCTCGGCCTTCCCAAGCCTGCCTTCCAGGGACAGAAGGCTGATGAGCTGCGAAAACGCCTGGAATGTCCGGAGGGGTATGATTTTGTGATCGCTCTCGCGCTGGGCTATGCTACGGACATGAAGGAGGCCCACGGCCTTCGGGAAGAGAAGATCAGCAGGATAAGGTGAAACACCTACCTGCATCCGGCAGAAGGACAGGGCTTATGAGATGGCTTTTGAATACCGCGAGGATATTCTAAAAAAGATGAAGGGCAGGCTGTACTATTTGTGGATGGGGATCGGGCCATTGGTCGGGATGTTCACGACCAATGGCGACTGCCTGAGCGATGTTGTTGTGACGGCGGCGGTAGGGAAAAGCGAGAAGCTTATGGAGGGATGATGCCGACGGCGGGCTTTGGGGGCGGGGCCTTTTTATCAGGCCTGCGAAGCGGCATCCTTTCTCTGGCGCTTGTCCGCGTACAGATTCATGTCCGCCTTATGGACCAGGTCCTTAAGTTCCATTTTTTCTTTGTAAGAAGCGAAGCCGATGCTTGCGGTAAGCCTGTAGGGCAGGGGATGCGTGCGGCTGAAATCCTCAAACGCATCCTGGATCTTTGTTTTAAAGCCCAGGGCGCTTTCCCTGCTGTCAAAGAGGGTCATGATGAGAAACTCATCTCCGCCATAGCGGACAATGATCCCTTTTATCACAGACTCCGTAAATATTGGGTAACAATCCGCTGATTGGGTAATACAGT
>CAMNNO010000302.1 GCA_946545475.1 uncultured Blautia sp. | reverse complement strand
AGGAGAGAGCGAAAATGTATGTAAAACTGTCCATTCCCGAACGATTGAAGGACTTACGTGTGGAGCGCCATCTGACCCTGGAAGAACTGGCCGAGGCCACCGGCCTGTCCAAATCTGCCCTCGGCAGCTATGAAGCCGATGATTATAAAGACATCAGCCCGTTCAGTATTGTGACACTGGCAGAGTTCTACGGGGTGTCCACGGATTACTTACTGGGAGTCTCGGAAATGAAAAATCACCCAGACACAGACCTGGCCGGTCTGCATCTGAGTGATGATATGATGAAGTTGTTGGCAAGCGGGAAGATCAATAACCGCCTGCTGTGTGAGATCGCCACGCATCAGGACTTTCAGCGCCTTATGGTGGACACGGAGATCTGCGTGGATCGGATCGCTGCCATGCGGGTTCATGATATGAATGTCGTTCTTGCGGAAGCACAGAAAATCGTCATGGAAAAGCACAACTCCGGCGAGAACGATCTGTATATGCGGACGCTGGAGCTGGCGCAGATCGACGAAGACGAGTATTTCAGCCGGATCGTCCATGGTGACCTTGACAAGATCATTGCTGACATCCGCGAGGCGCATAAGAAGGATTCGACCACCGCAGATGAAGTCAATCCCTCCGACACGGTGCGGCAGGAGCTGGAAGCGGCCATGAGCTACGAAGGCAGCCCCCAGGAGCGTCAAGTTCGCGTATTCTGTCGGCAGCTCGGGATCGACTATGACAAACTGTCAAAAGAAGATTTCGCCAGCCTGATCAGAATTCTGAAGAAATCCTCGCTGCTCAAAATCCAACCGAACAAGCGCGGCAAGAATAAGCCGAAGAAGAAATAACCCTTAAACGCAGAAAAACCGGGATGTTACGCACATTTCTGTACGCAACATCCCGGTTTTCTTGTCGGCCAACCCTTTCAGACAGATGCCCAAATCAGTTTTTTGTGTTCAACTTCCTTATGAGCATCGGCCATTTCTTCCTATTTTTTTCCTTCTCCGGTTCGATTTAAAGCCCCAGTTCGTCCATCCTCCGGAGGAAGGAGGCTCTCTTATCTTCCAGGAGGAGGCTTTGGCTGTAGCGGTCGTAGCGCTCGCAGGGGTAGGAGCTGAGGAAGGAGAGGCTTTCCCTGTCCATGTTGAGGTCGGTGAGGAAGAGGACCATCTCCTGGCCGCCGCCGAAGGCCGCTTCCAGAAAGTCGAAGGCATGTTCGAGGGCAGATGCGGCGTTTTCGTAGGAGGCGTCATAGGCTTCCTTTTGTTTGGCGAAGGAGGCCCTGATAAGGGAGAACGCCGCCTCCCCGGCTGCATCTTCGCTGCCGGAGGGCTGCAGAGGAATGGCACGGGCGGCCTCTTCGATAAAGGCTTCCGCGCGGAGGAAGCTCTCCTTTTCCGGGCGGGAGAGAAGCTCCCTGCGTTCTTTTTCTTCCCGCTCTCGGCGCATGTCCTTAAGGCAGGCCTTCAAAACGCTGCCGGAGGCGGAGCGGTCCGGGGCGGCGAGAAGGGGCTCCCGGATCTTTATGAGGGTTCCATGCAGGAGATTAAGATCATCGCTTTCTTTTTTAAAGTTCCGGAAAGCGTTCTGGCACCGGGAGGTTATGAGGCCGAGGAGGCTTAGCCTCTCGTCAAAGGAGGCGTGGGACAGCTTTTTCAGCAGGATGTCCGGGATGTTCCCCTTAAAGATCTCGTCGATCTGGTAATCCGCCTCATATTTATAGAAAAGCTCCAGATAGGAGGCAAAGTCCCGGGCAATCTCGGGGTGCTGGATATACTGGACGACCGTGTCCGCGCTCATGGGAAGGCCCATCTCCTCATAGACCTTGAGGAGGCGGGAGAGGTCCTCCCAGCCCCTGGGCGTGGCAAAGAGGCGGCCATCCACCGTGGTCTCCATCTTATAAAAATGGAGCGGCCTTGTATTCAGGTAGGAAATGATGGCCGGATGGATGCCGGATGTATAGGCATATTCCTTAAAGGCATCGAAGTCCGGCTCCACATCGATCTTTTTCAGGCGGTCCAGGGTGACTACGTCAAAGTCGCGGACGGATTTATTGTATTCCGGCGGGTTGCCGGCCGTAACGATGATCCATCCCTTTGGAACCTGGTGGTTCCCGAAGGTCTTCCCCTGCAGGAATTGCAGCATGGCAGGGGCAAGGGTCTCGGAGACGCAGTTGACCTCGTCGATGAAGAGGATGCCTTCGGAAAGACCGGTCTTTTCCATTTTTTGGTAGACAGAGGCTACGATCTCGCTCAGGGTGTATTCCGTGACGGCCTTTTCCTCGCCGCCGTAGATCCTGTGGGCGATAAAGGGAAGGCCGATGGCGCTCTGACGGGTGTGGTGGGTGATGGTGTAGGAGACGAGGGCGATCCGGCACTCGGAGGCGACCTGCTGCATGATCTGCGTTTTCCCGATGCCCGGCGCGCCGAGGAGAAGGATGGGGCGCTGGTGGACAGGCGGGATAACATATTCCCCGTAGGTGTCCTTTGCAAGGTAGGCACGGACGGTGTCGATGATTTCCTGTTTCGCTCTTTTTATATTCATGGATGAATGCTCCTTGTTGACTTCTATTTTACGCTTGCCTGGCGGTAGGTTCTGGGGAGCGATGGGCTCCCTCTGACCCTCGTATTTTACGTTTACCTGGCGGTAGGTTCTGGGGGAGCGATGGGCTCCCTCTGACCCTCGTATTTTACGCTTACCTGGAGGTAGGTTTTGGGGAGCGATGGGCTCCCTCTGACCCTCGTATTTTACGCTTACCTGGAGGTAGGTTTTGGGGAGCGCCATGCTCCATCTGAGGCTTTTATTTTACGCTTACCTGGAGGTAGGTTTTGGGGAGCGCCATGCTCCATCTGAGGCTTTTATTTTACGCTTACCTGGAGGTAGGTTTTGGGGAGCGCCATGCTCCATCTGAGGC
>CAMNNO010000301.1 GCA_946545475.1 uncultured Blautia sp. | reverse complement strand
ATCCGGTGACTTCCTTTCGGAAAGAGCCGCGTAATTGCGCTTGATGCGGTGGCGGAGCACGGGATAGGCGAGGGATGAGATGTCCTCGTAGGAGACATTATAGCGCCCGCTGATGAGGGCGCGTACCTTCGCCGCGGTTATGAGGGCCTGGCCGGCCCGGGGGCTGGCGCCGAGGGACAGGTATTCCCTGGCCGTTTCCCCGCCTTCGGGGGATTCCTGGTGGGTGGCGGCGACAAGGCGCATGGCGTAGCGAACGACCTCGGGCATGACCGGGAGCTTTTTCGCCAGGGCACGCATGGCGAGCAGCGAATCCGCCGTCAGGACCTGTTCCGCTACTTCGTCCATGGTCTCCTGGGTCATGAGCACAATGCTTTCCAGCTCGGAAAGGGTGGGGAAGGTCATGATCAGCTTGAACATGAAGCGGTCGATCTGGGCCTCCGGCAGGGGATAGGTGCCCTCCTGCTCGATGGGGTTCTGGGTCGCCAGCACAAAGAAGGGCTCCGGCAGGCGGTAATCCTTGCCAGACACGCTGACCATGTGCTCCTGCATGGCCTCGAGGAGCGAGCTCTGGGTCTTGGGCGTGGCCCGGTTGATCTCGTCCGCCAGGACGATATTGGAAAATATCGGCCCCTCCTGAAATTCAAAATGGGCGCCGCCGTTTTCGTCGCGGATGAGGATGTTGGCGCCGGTCACGTCGGAGGGCATAAGGTCCGGCGTGAACTGGATGCGGGAAAAGGGCATGCCGAAAACGCGCCCGATGGAGCGCACCAGCCGCGTCTTTCCCACGCCCGGCACCCCCTCCAGCAGCACATTGCCGCCGGATATCATGGCGATAACGGTCTGCTCCACCACATCCTTCTGTCCGACCATGTCACGGCTCAGCTGCTCAAAAACAGCACGGCTTTTTTCGTGAAACTCCCTTAGCATCTCCTTATCTGTCATAACATCGTGGCTGCCAGGGCCGCGCGCAAATGCCCGCATGCGGCCGGCAGCTTCTCCTTTCCCGGAAAAGTTTACAATCCATAAAAGTATTTCTCTATCGCTTCCCTAAGCTCCTCCGGAATGTTCCCTTCCAGGATGGCATCCAAAAGCCGCGCGTAATAGATGCCGTAAACCTGCCCGTAGGATACATGGGAATCCGTACTCTCGATACCTCTCTCCTGAAAGCGGAAGGCCCGGACCGGGTCGTAGGAGGCGCTGTAGGGGTCCAGGGAGGGCTCGTATATCACCTCCGTCTCCTGGAAGTGCTGCTGGGCGCGCGTTCCCGTGCCGGCGCCCTGCATGGCATCCGGGTTCGAGGTGTAGAGCATCAGCATCTCGCCGTCCTGTTCCTCATCGGTAAGCTGCCCGCTCCGGCCGGTGTCCTCCTCGTAGGATTCGCCCTCTCCTTCTTTTTTGAGGAAGATGGTATCCTCATCCTCATCGGCCAGGACGAGGATCTCCACTCCATTCATCTCGGTCAGCAGCCGCCTTTCCAGGCGGGAAAAGGCGCTGTAGATCACCCGGGAAGGGTCCTCGTGGCTGGCCACGTACTCCGCGGCGCCCATGCAGTCGTTGGCAAAGGTGTCGAAGACATAGGCCAGATACGCGTCCCGGTCCTCCGGCTCGTGCTCGGTCAGGGCATTGGTGATGACCGTTTTCAGATCCATAAGGGTAATGATTTGTTCCGTGCCCGAAACGCCCGTCACCGTCTGGTACTCCTTCGCCAGGGCCGTCTGGAGGCCGATAGCGTCTTTATCAATATAAGCCTGCGCCACGGGGCGGAGCCGGTCATACAGAAGAAGCGTCTCGACCCAGCGCTGCGTGACCGTGACGGCCGAAAGCTCTTCCTCCAGCGTGCCGCTCACCGCCATGACCTCGGCCAGCTCCCACATGCCCATATCGCCCTCGCCCATGCCGCTCTCGGCCGCCTCAAGGGCTTTAAGAAGGGCAAGCCGCTCTTCCTCGGCGAGGTCAGCCTCTTCGATCTGGGCTCTCAGGTTATCCAGTATCTCCCGGGCCAGGCGCTCCTCCTCGCTCGCCTCTGCCGAAGCCTTTTCCGGCAAAAAGCGGGTGAACAAAGAGTCCGGCAGAAGAAACGACAGGGCCAGGAATAAGAGCGCCCCTCCCAGGAACCCCCACCTTCTGCCGCCGTGCGACAGCGGGATCTCCCGCGCAGAGCGCTCCGAAAGAGCCTTTATGGCATCCTCCCGCTGCATCCCGGCCAGGAAGGAGGCGTTCCCGGCAAAAGCGACCATCGTCGCCGCCCGGTCCATAAGCCCCAGGCTGTCGGCCCTTTCGGCCGCCCGGGCATAAGTCGGCCGTCTCATAACGCACACGAGGAGAAAAACCGCCGCTCCGATCCCTAAGGCGACAAGTCCCTCTCCCGGCAAGGCGCCGGGCATATTTTTTTGTGAAAGCAGGAACGCGGGGAGGGCGCCTGCCCACGTTTTTCCTGCCGCGATGGCGGCTTCTCCTATGCGCCTCAGAAGATGGGTGCTTCCCAGGCCCAAAACCGCCGCAGCGCCCCCGGCCAGGGCAGCATGAATGACCGTCTCCTGAAAAAGGCGCAGAACAAATGGCCGCAGCGCCCGCCTGATATCCTCCCGCACGTCTTCACCCGCTTTCCTCTGTGTGATGTTATCTCTATCCGCAAGCGCGGAAAATATCACTTTTTTTCTATGCCGTGCTATAAGCAGCAGTATCCTACAAGCTTCACAGTTGCCTGAAAGTGTACCATTCTTCATCTTGCGTGTCAATATATCCCCTGAGAAGCATCATGGTAGGGGAGACCCCATTGCCCCCTGTGGAGCATTCTGGGGGAGGGTTACCTAACGGTAGGTTTTGGGGGCGGCATGTTCCCTTTAACGCTTTTATTTTACGCTTACCTGGCGGTAGGCGCAGGGGAGGGGGGGCCGCTCAGAG
>CAMNNO010000300.1 GCA_946545475.1 uncultured Blautia sp. | reverse complement strand
TAACACAGTATAACCCATAATATGTAAATAAGCCTATTTTATTAGCTGGTTTTTCGCTTATTCGGGAACTGTTAATTGACCCTTATGCAGAGCCCCATGTGGCAGATCAGTCCCTGCATGTGCCGTTCGGTCATCATCGACGGCGTGACGGCCCGAAGCCATGGCCCCAACAACGACGGGTGCGACCCGGAAAGCTGCCATGGGGTCTGGATAAAGAACTGCACCTTTGATACGGGCGACGACTGCATCAGCCTGAAATCGGGGCGCGACAGGGACGGGCGGGAAGCGGCCATGCCGTGCGAGTACGTCCTGATCGAGAATAACGATTTCGCGGACGGGCACGGGGGCGTGGCTATAGGGAGCGAGATGAGCGGCGGCATCCGCTATGTGCTGGCTATGGGAAACCATTTTAGAAGCCCGAACCTGACATACGCCCTCCGCCTTAAGACCAACGCCCGGCGGGGCGGATATGTGGAAAAGGTGATGCTGTGCGACAGCGTGATAAGCGCGGTCCACGGGGCGGCCTTCCACGGCACCATGCTCTATGAGGATGGCCGAAACGGGGAGTTCCTGCCGGCTTTCCGGGATATCCAGGTTGAGAATATAAAGGCCTTCGGCGGGGATTACGGCATCTTCCTGGAAGCCTTCCCGGAGGTGCCGGTCACCGGGCTGGTGCTGAAAAACATTGCCATCACGGGAGTGACCAGGGAGATGCGGAGCATGAACTGGAAGGACGCCCGGGTGGAAAACGTGACGATCAACGGGAAGAGCTTCCCGAGGCCGGGGTATGTGCGCATAAAAAGCGTTCCGCATCCCTCCTGCGAAGTGGAGGCCGCCTCGGAAGGCTGCGGCGGCGAGGTAGCGGTTTCCTATATCTGGGAGATCTCATCTGACGGGGAGACCTTTGAAAAAGCCGGAGAGGGGGAGCGCTTTTCTGTTCCCGCCGGGGCCTCTTTTATCCGCCTGCGGGCAAGGGATGAGCACGGAAATGAGGAGATGAGCTGCCCCTACCGGGTCCTTCCAAAGACAGAGGAGGGCGAGGCGGCGAGGCTCCTCTGCCGGGGCATGTATCCGGAAACGCTTAAGGAAGACGAGAAAGTGACGCGGGGACAGCTTTCGCGCATGCTCCTTTCTCTGGCGGACAGGAGCCTCAAGGCCTCCGGCCCGTCCGATACCCGGGAGGAGGCGTGTGCCGTTGCGGCCGCAAACCGCTTCTTCCCCCTTAATAAGTCCGGGCGGTTCGAGCCGGAACGGACGGTCACCCGCCAGGAGATGGCTACCGTCGCCATGCAGGCCTGCGGGGTGAATTATCGGAACGCTTCCAGCACGTATCCGGTGTGCCGCGACAGCGGGGAGGTTGACGATAATTATGCCACGAACGTAGCCAGGGCCCTGTATTTTGGCTTTATGGAGCTTTGCGGGGGGTATTTTTATCCCGGGCGGGAGGTCCTCGCAGGAGAGGCCATGGCTATTTTAAACCGTGTCGCGGATTTTGCGGGGCGCTAGGGCGCACAGCGCGGCCCGGTGAATGGGCCGCCCGCTGTGACATGAGCAAAACGCAGACGCGCAGCGCAGGCTTTGGATCAAATAACACTGTTTGATTCTGTGCTGCGGATGGCAGCCAGCTTTACAGACATGAGGAAAGAAATATGTGGGAAATCTATTTTCAGGAATACCTGTCCAGACAGTTTCCGGCTTTTTTGGCGGACAAGCCCTGGAACTATAAAGACGACCTGTGCATGGTGGGGGCCTATGACCTTTACCTGGTCACGGGGAACGAGTGGTACCTGATCCCTGTCAGGGAGAATGCCGCCTGCCTGCTCAAGGAGGACGGCACGATAGCCAACTGGAAGGATAATGAGCACAATATCGACAAGATCAGCTTTGGCAAGTCGTTTTCCATACTGGCCGCGATAACTGGCGAGACGCCTTACCGCGAGGCGGTCGAGCGGGTCTACCGGAACCTTTCGGACTACCCCAGGACAAAAACCGGAAACTTCTGGCATAAGGATATCTATCCGGAGCAGGTGTGGCTTGACGGCCTGTATATGGGCCAGCCCTTCTACGCCGCCCGCCTGGCCGAGAGGGAAGAGAGAGGAGAAGCGGCCGGCGATAAGTGGGATGATATTGTTGGCCAGTTTGAGACGGCGCACAGGCTCCTGTGGGATGAAAAGAGAGGACTTTACCGCCACGCCTGCGATGTGAGCCGGGCCATGGACTGGGCGGACAAGGAGACCGGCCAGAGCCCCTGCGTGTGGCTGAGGGCCGAGGGCTGGTTCCTCATGGCCCTGTGCGATGTGTACGAGATCGCGAAAGATTATACGCCCAAGGCCGAAGTCCTTGCCGCGATCCTGCGGATAGCCATAAAAGGTATCCTTAAGTATCAGGTGCCCGAAACCCGGATGTTCCTCCAAGTGGTGGACCGCCCCGACCTGGCCGCCAACTACAGCGAAACCTCCGGCAGCGCGATGGTAGCTTACGCCCTCATGAAAGGAGAGCGCCTCGGCATGCTCCCGGAAGGCTCCTATGATACGGGCAGCCGCATCCTGGACGGCATCCAGAATACCTATCTCAAAAAAGAAGAGGACGGCTGGCACCTGTACGGCATCTGCGCCAGCGCCGGCCTAGGCCCCGGCCCCGACAACCGCACCGATCGGACCGGAACGGCAGAATACTACCTCTCCGAAAAACAGATGCCCGACAACCAGCACGGAGCCGGAGCCTGCATGATGGCCTTCTCCGAGCGGCTGCGAGGACGGCTGGGACGTTATTTTGCTGGGTAGGGGAGACCCCCATTGCCCCCTTGTAGACCATTCTGGTTTACGGTTACCTGCCGGTAGGGTTTGGGTGCGCTATGTTTCCTCCAACTTTTCTATTTTACTCTTACCTGGCGGTAGGCGCAGGGGAGGGGGGGCCGCTC
>CAMNNO010000299.1 GCA_946545475.1 uncultured Blautia sp. | reverse complement strand
AGTACCATCCGGATTATGTGCTCATCCTCTCCGGCGACCACATCTACAAGATGGATTATGAGGTGATGCTGGATTTTCACAAGGCCAATAAGGCGGATGTGACCATCGCGTGCATGCCGGTTCCCATGGAGGAGGCTTCCCGTTTTGGCATCATGGTGGCGGACGAGACAGGGCGCATTTCGCAGTTTGAGGAGAAGCCGGAGCATCCCTCCAGCAACCTGGCCTCCATGGGGATCTATATTTTCAGCTGGGAGGCCTTAAAGGATGCTCTGGTCACGCTGAAGGACCAGAGGGGATGCGATTTTGGCAAGCACATCCTTCCCTATTGCAAGGACAAGGGCGAGCGATTGTTCGCCTATGAGTACAACGGCTACTGGAAGGATGTCGGAACTCTGGGCTCCTACTGGGAAGCCAACATGGAGCTTATCGACATCATTCCGGAATTTAATCTCTATGAGGAATTTTGGCGCATCTATACCAAGGGCGACATCATTCCGCCCCAGTATATTTCAGAAAACGCCGTCATCAACCGCTGCATCATCGGCGAAGGAGCCGAAATATACGGCGAGGTCCATAACTCTGTCATCGGTCCCAATGTTGTCATAGGAAAAGGAACGGTGATCCGGGACTCCATTATCATGCGGAACACTCTGGTGGGAGAAAACGTGACCATGGATAAGGCCATTGTGGCTGAGGATGTCTGCATCGGAAATGGCGTCCGCATCGGCGAGGGAGAGGAAGCGCCCAATGTTTTTAAACCGGCCGTCTACGCCTTCGGGCTGGCGGTCATCGGGGAACATACCGTCATTCCGGATCATGTGGTGATCGGGAAAAACACCGCCATTGCCGGGGAGACCAGGCCGGAAGATTATCCGGACGGCCGGCTTTTAAGCGGACAGGTGCTTGGTGTAAAGGAGGGCGAGGACGCATGAGAGCGATTGGAATAATCCTGGCAGGCGGCAATAACAACCGCATGCGTGAGCTGTCGGATCGGAGGGCCATAGCGGCCATGCCTATCGCGGGCAGCTACCGGGCGATCGATTTTTCACTCAGCAGCATGGCAGCTTCCCATATTCAGCAGGTTGCCGTACTGACACAGTATAACGCCCGCTCCCTGAATGAGCATCTCAGCTCGTCCAAGTGGTGGGATTTTGGCCGCAAGCAGGGAGGACTTTACGTCTTTACGCCTACCATCACCAAGGAAAACAGCCTCTGGTACCAGGGAACGGCGGATGCCATATATCAGAACCTGGAGTTCCTGACGCGCAGCCACGAGCCCTATGCGGTCATTGCCTCCGGCGACGGGATCTATAAGCTGGACTATAATAAGGTCCTGGAGTATCACATAGCCAAGAGGGCCGATGTCACCGTGGTCTGCACGACTGTCCGGAATCCTGAGGAGGTGGAGCGCTTCGGCGTGCTCCGGATGAATGAGGACGGCCGCATCGAGGAGTTTGAGGAGAAGCCCATGGCTTCGCCTTATAACACGATCTCCACCGGCATCTATATCATCCGCCGGCGCCAGCTGATCGAGATGATCGAGAGGGCTGCCGCGGACGGGCGCTACAACTTCGTCCAGGATGTGCTGATCCGCTACAAGAATGTCAAGCGGATGTACGGCTATCATCTGGACACCTACTGGAGCAATATTTCCACCGCGGAGTCCTATTATCAGACCAATATGGACTTTCTCAAACCGGAGATCCGGAACTACTTTTTCAAGCAGGACCCCCCGGTCAAGACAAAGATCGACGACCTGCCTCCGGCCAAGTATAACCCCGGAGCCTGTGTCCGCAACAGCCTCGTATCCAGCGGCTGCATCATTAACGGGCAGGTAGCGGATTCGGTCCTGTTTAAGAATGTTTTTATCGGCAATAACTGTACCATCAAAAATTCCGTCATCCTCAATGATGTCTATATTGGGGAAAATTCATATATCGAGAATTGTGTCGTGGAAAGCCGCGATACGATCAAAGCAGGCTCCCGCTTCTGTGGCGAGAACGGGGTGCGGATCGTTGTGGAAAACAATAACCGGTATAATCTGTAAAGATCGGTTTTGTTTTATATATGCGCACGGATTTTCAGTGGAATCATGCCGCTAAAGCGGCGAAGATCCGGCGCGGGAGACGGAACAAAACGCAGGCGTTTTGTTCGTTTTCTATAATATATTCTGAGACGGTTAAGGGAAGGACCGGAAAACAGACAGAATAAGGCGGGAATATCCCCGGCATATGTCATGCCGGGGATGGCCTGACGCTGCTTTTTGGCGGCAGCGGCTTATTTTTGTCTGTTTCAGGTTTTCTGGCTGTGTCTTTTACCAAGGCCGTCCAGGAGAAAAGGAATGGAGAAGGGAGAAAGAAAAATGGATATTACGGATGTACGTGTCAGAAAGGTGGCAAAAGAGGGGAAAATGAAAGCGGTTGTCTCCATTACCATCGATGACGAGTTTGTCGTTCACGACATTAAGGTTATCGAGGGGGAGAAAGGCCTTTTCATCGCCATGCCCAGCCGGAAAGCGGCGGACGGCGAATACAGGGACATCGCCCACCCCATCAATTCCGCTACCCGCGACAGGATCCAGACGCTTATCCTGGAAAAATACCAGGAGGCTCAGGAGGAAGAAACCGCTCCTGAAGCTGCCGGCGCGGAAGAGTAAAACAAAATTCCCAAAGGGAGGGCGCCCCTTTTAAAGGCGCGCCCTTCCTGGCCTGTGGGGAAGCCAAATACCCAATAGGCAAGGGAACCCGACATAAGAAAAGAGACCGGCCATCTTGCGGGGCGGCCTCTTTTTTATGTATGTCTGCCGGTAGGGTGCGCTATGTTTCTTTTATTTTTATATTTTGCGCTTACCTGCCGGTAGGGTGTTAGGGTGCGCTATGTCTCTTTTATTTTTTTATATTTTACTCTTACCTGCCGGTAG
>CAMNNO010000298.1 GCA_946545475.1 uncultured Blautia sp. | reverse complement strand
CTCACTCCGGGTTGCTATGCAACCCCACGGGCTTGCCCGTGGGTATTAGTGAGCTTCCACCACTAAAATATTAACCATTTCAGCCTCCTTAAAAGCAGAACATCCGTTACAAATAAGACTTTGTTATCATTTTTGAACGCTGCTATATAATATACAGATGTCCCGCAGAAGCTGCAAGCAAATTTCGGGGAAGTTCAAGCACACATATAGCCCTGTCTTAGTGAGCCATCGCGACCTGATGAGCGTCCTTTTTCGAAGAGGCCGATCGGATATCCGCGATCTTTCCGGTTTTCCTCAGCCATGCCACCTCGTCGCGTATGGTCTCCCGATAGGATCTGGTGGTGTAGCCCAGCTCCCTTTTGGCCTTTGAGGAATCAAATTTATTGTTCCTGGAAAGGTTATAAACGGAAAAGCGGGTAAGCAGCGGCTTTTCACCCTTACGTCTTCCTTTCAGTTCCATCATCCTGGCCATCAGGTTCGCCCCCCAGATCGGAAGAAAGGTCTTTACTTTTCTGCATCCGCTTTCTTCGGCGATCATCGCGGCAAATTCGCGGAAGGAAACCTCCTCATTTCCCAGGATATAGCATTCCCCGCTGCGCCCTCTGTCAGCGGCCGCGATGGTTCCGGCCGCCAGGTCGCGGACATCGCAAAGATTGAAAGAGCCGTCGATCCCGGCAGGCATCTGCCCGCCGATGATCTTGATGAGAGTTCCGGTCGTCTCGCCTACCGCGTAATCGTCCGGCCCCAGAATGCCGCTCGGATGGACCACGCACGCGTTCAGCCCGTAATCCCTGACCGCATCCAGCACCGCCTGTGTAGCCAGGGCCTTGGACTGGCTGTAGCAGCCATTCACCTGTGACGCATCAAAGTAGCGCACCTCTTTGATAGCCTGTCCCTTCGGCATTTCCGGGATGGCTCCCGTGCTGCTGCAGTACACCAGCTTCCGGCATTCCGGATGCTCTGCGCACAGGCGGATGATGTTTTTTGTCCCGTTCACATTGACATCCATGACCTTCTGGTTGTAACCCGGATCTACGGTCACGATGCTTGCGATGTGAAGCACAACCGTTTCCGTATCATCCGGGACGCTAAAAAATCTCTCCAGGTCATCCCTGTCGGTAAGGTCGCCTTCCACGATCTCGACGGATTCCGGAAGATACCTGGCACCCGGATCCCCCATAAGGACCAGCGCCCTGACCTGGTCGCCTCTTTTTACCAGCTGTCTGCAAATATTGCTTCCAAGGAATCCTGCTGCTCCGGTTACAAGATACATTCTATTTTTCATGGGAAAACCTCCTCTATGATCGTCTCTTGTCGTTTGACACGCCTAGCATAGAGGAGGTTTGTTTGTAAATGGCTTGGGTTTTGTTTGAGAATTGTTAAAAGTATTTTTGGCAAGGCAGGCTTTTACGCAATGGTTTTCTTCCCCTCCGATTTCGGTGAGGGCAGCCGGCCAAGATAGATGCCGTAAAAGATGGCGGTGATGATCGTCGCTCCTATGTATATCCCGGCAATCAGCTTATTTTCCGCGCCAAACAGCGAGAGAACATCGATTATGGAATGCGCCAGGATGCACGGGATAATGCTGCCGCTTTTGTAACAGACCATCGTCAGGATGAATCCCCAGCCGACAGCAAAGATGATCTGGAGCACTGTCTCAAAGCTGGCCTGTCCCGTAAACAGGTTCACAATATGGCCGATCCCGAATGTCACGGCGGAAACTGTGATCGCCGCAAGCGGCTTATCCTCCCCCAGCATCGCCCTTAATAGAAATCCCCGGAAGATCATTTCTTCCACATAGCCTACAAGGGCCATGGAGCATACCGCTGTCACCAGAGCAGTCCCCTGAAAGGAAGGGACGATCCCATCCCAGATGTTGCCTGTAGCCAGGATCCACATCGGAATAAAGAACAGATATTTCTTCATGTCCTTCGGCCATGCGGCAAGGCCATACTTTTCTTCCAGATAGTTTCTTTTTACAAATGCTGTGATCCCTGCTGTAAACGCAATAAGCGCCAGGAGCATATAGATGCTGTCATACCCGAAGGCTCCTTTGACATTTCCCAATACAACACAGTAAGCGGCAATCCAAAGCACTGCGAATAATACTTCTTTCTCTTCATACAGCTTTTTCATATCATTTTCCTTTCTTAGCGGCAATCATTCCAAAAAAGACATTCTCCAGCATCGTCTTACACTGCTCTTCATCATATTCCATGGAATTATTGGCAAGCAGGCTCGCCATGCCGTGCGCCACGCAAAAGAATGTCAGGAACATTTCTCTTGCCTGATCGATATCTACCTCTAGGCCTGCCGCCATGATCTCCATGATCTCCGAAAGTTCAGGATCGGACATAAGTGCCGCCACATCCTTTCCGCCGAACTTATCCGTCTGGAACAGAAAACGGAACAGGTTCTTTTCTTCCTGGCCAAACCGCACATAGTTAAGCCCCAGAGCCAGCATCGGATCCTCAGCCGTTTCATCCGGCATGATAAACTCCGTATGATACCTGTCCGCTATTCCATAGGCAGCTTCCCTGATCTCATCAACTGTCTTAAAACTGTACAGCACCGGTTGAGTCGAGCACCCCAGATATTCCGAAATCGTCCTGGCGTTCAGGTTCTCATGTCCCCTTGTCCTGATCACCTCAAACGAAGCATCGGCAACCATCTTTTTAGTCACTTTCACTTTTGGCGGCATAGCTGTCCCCCTTTATATAATTTATATTATATAATTGTCATTATATATAAGTGCGGATAGTTGTCAAGAGGGAAAAGGGGACAGGATAAACGCACGATTTTCTAAGATAAATAGAAGTTTATGTGGAGACCCCATCGCCCCCTGTAGGGCATTCTGGGTTATGTTTAGCTAACGGTAGGTTTCGGGTGTGCTATGTTTCCTTTAACACTTCTATTTTACGCTTACCTGGCGGTAGGTTTCGGGTGCGCCATGCTTCCTTTAACCCTTCTATTTTACGCTTACCTGGCGGTAGGCGCAGGGGAGG
>CAMNNO010000297.1 GCA_946545475.1 uncultured Blautia sp. | reverse complement strand
CGCCGGGGGTAGAGGCGAGGCAAGCCTCCCTCTACCCTATTATCGCAGGGGCGGCATAAGGAAATATCTCGGCTTACGCCGAACGCCGCCCCCCGCAGAATCTTTTACGCAGCTTCGTCAGCCGCGGCGATCCCTGCGTCCGCAGCGATGGCCTTGGCCGCGGTGCGGCCGGAGACGAAGATCTCAACGATGGCGTTGCCGCCCAGGCGGTTGCCGCCGTGGATACCGCCGGTAACCTCGCCGGCAGCGTAGAGGCCGGGGATAACCTCGCCGCCCTCGGTGAGCACGCGCCTGTCGGTGTCGGTGGTGACGCCGCCCATGGTGTGGTGGGTGCTGGGAGCCATCAGACGGATGGTCATCAGGGTGTTGTCAAGATCGTAGGAATCGATATTGTAGGTTCCGTCCTCGTTCTTCTCGACATTGCCGACCGTGCGGGAAGCAATGGCCTTGGGAACATCCGGGAACTCGCTGCCGGTCATGACGGCATAGTCATAGTCGCGGATGGTCTGGATAACGACCTCCGGGTCAGCCGTAATGCCAAGGGTCTTGAACAGCTCGGGAAGCTCGGCGATTGTGCGACGGTAGTAGCGGCCTTCAAAATCGCCGTCGCGAAGCTGGGTGGGAGCCGGCATCATCTGCGCAGCGTTGTAGAACTCAAGGAAGACGCCCTTGGTGCCGTTCATCTCGATACCGTTGCGGAACTCGGCCAGGGAGAGGACATCGCGCTCGGAACCCTCATCGACAAAGCGCTTGCCGGTGGTGGGGTTGATCCAGACGGCATAGTTGCCGCCGCCGAAGGCCAGGTTTCCGTTGTCGATCCAGGAGATGGGCATCATCTGGGTGAAGCCCATGCCGGTAACGCCGGCGCCCACGGCCTGGGCCATGGTGATGCCGTCGCCCTTAAGAGAGCTGCGGTTCGTGGTCTTGGTGGACAGAGAGACATACTCCTCGGACCAGTAGATATTGTTCTCAAGAACCATCTCAAGGTTGGCCGCAAAGCCGCCGGTGGCCAGGACAACGCCGTTGGTGGCATAGGCGGTCACCTCGGTGCCGTCATACATGACAGCCTTAACACCGGTCACGCGCCCGTCTTCTGTGATGAGCTCGGTGGCCGTGGTGCGGGTCATGATCTGGTTTGCGGGATCAGCGTTCAGGAAGGTGGTCATGGGAGCGACAAAGTAAGTGCCCCAGCGGCCGGGATAGCTCTCGGTCTGGCCGTCGCCGTCGGTATCGACATCGGCGCCGATAAATTCATTCTCCCTGTACCAGAGAGCGCCGATCAGCGTCGGCTGGGTATCCTCGTGGAAGGTAGCACCCATGCTTTCCAGCCAGGGCTTCAGATCCTGGCCGTCCTCGATGAACTGGCGGACCAGGTCCACATCACCGTAGATCCACGCTGTCTTGTCCGCGCTCTGGCGGAGGCCGCCGTAGTAGGTCTGGAAGATGTGCAGGTTAAGGGTGGAGAAGAGGGCCAGCTGGTCCTCGGGGATCCCGGCATCCAGCTTGGGCTGTGCCCAGTCGAGGTACTCGCGGATCTCTTCCTTAAGGGCAAGGAGGGTTTCCAGATATTCCTGGTGAACGCCATGCTTGGACAGCTCCTTGGCGTCGCCGGCCACATATTCGTGGTCCACATAATAGTCGGCATCGAAGGGCTCTTCGTTCCAGTCGAGGATCATTTTCAGCTCGGCAATGCAGCCCTGGACAGAGTGGACCTTGTTGTAGGTGTTGCCGTCGAAGCCTACGCCTGTGGTGGCATCGGGATCAGAGCTGTCCCAGACAAGGTAGGGCATAACGGACTGATACTGGCCGCCGGAAACCAGGGTATTGCCGCCGATCTCCACGTTCTTCTCGATAAGGAGGGCGGTCATGCCGTCCTGGGCGGCCTGGGCCGCTGCCGCGATGCCGGCGCCGCCGCCGCCCACGATGACCACATCCCAGGTGCCGGTGATGGGCTCTTTGGCGGTAACGGTAACGGTGTTTGCGGTAAAGGCATCAAGGTTGGTGCAGCCGGCAGCCTGGGCAGCCGCGTTCACGGCGTCGGTAAGGCCGCGGGAGGAGAAGGTGGCGCCGGAGACGGCGTCAATGCCGGTGCCGTTGGCTTCCACGATCTGCGGGATCAGGATATCAAAAGCGGGCGTGCCGACCTGCGCGGTCTCAGCGCTGGAAAGCAGCTGGACATCGGTAACGGAATTTTCGTCAAAGGTGACGGAAACGTCCACCGGGCCATTGTAGCCTTCCGCGGAGGCTGTGTAGGTGCCGGGCGTGAAGGTCAACGGCTCCTCGACATATTCGCCGGAGGCCTTGGCAAAGACCTTCGTCATGGCCGCCTTGGCCGCGTTGGAGGTAAAGGTGGCGCCGGATACGCCGTCAATGTAGCTGGACTTGGCATCGCGGAGCTGAGCGGTCAGCTCATCCTGCGCGGCTGCGCCGTAGTTGGCCGATTCCTTGGAGGAGTCGACGGTGACATCGGAGAGCTTGCCCTTGCTGTCAAAGGTGCCTGTGACCGTGACATTGCTGGCAAAGCCCTTGGCGGAGGCTGTGTAGGTGCCGGGCTTGTAGGCTGCTTTGGGCTGGAGCGCGGCGAGCAGGATGCAAAGAAGGCCCGCGGCCAAAGCCACTCCCAGGGCAAACACAAGCTGCTTCTGGTCGTCTTTGAGTTGCTTCATAAGATTTCCCCTTTCCAGGATCTGTATGTAAAAAAGATGGGTTGAGAAGATGCCTGCCTGCCTGCAGAACGTGAAAATGTGAAAGCAGGGCATCTTCCGGGCAGCAGTGCGCGATACATCGCACAGGCAAAAGTACTAAAGATGCGCTTGGACAGCTAAAGTACTTTACAAATAATTATAAGTGTTAGACCTGTAAAAATCAAGGTTAAAAGGGAAGAAATGCAGGGCAAACGCACATTTTTCGGGGAGACCCCATCGCCCCCCTGCAGAGCATTCTGGGGTATGTTTACCTAACGGTAGGGTTTGGGTGCGCCATGCTCCCTTTGACCCTTCTATTTTACGCTTACCTGGCGGTAGGCGCAGGGGAGGGGGGGCCGCTCA
>CAMNNO010000296.1 GCA_946545475.1 uncultured Blautia sp. | reverse complement strand
GCTTCTTCGATAGTAGCCTCCTCGGCGGCGGCTTCTTCCGTGGTGGCCTCCTCGGCGGTAGTTTCTTCCGTGGTGGCCTCCTCGGCGGTAGCTTCTTCCGTGGTGGCTTCCTCGGCGGCTGCTTCCTCCGTGGTGGCTTCCTCGGCGGCTGCTTCCTCCGTGGTGGCCTCCTCGGCAGCGGCTTTCTCCGTAGTGGCCTCCTCGGCGGCGGCTTCTTCCGTGGCTGCTTCCTCGGCGGCTGCCTGTTCGGCAGCGGCTTCTTCAATGGAAACTTCTTCTGCCGTAGCAGCTTCAGCAGTGGCTTGTTCCGGGGAAGCGTCTATTTCCGTTACGCCCTCGGCCGGCGCCTCTTCCGGAACTTCTTCCTGGTAGGGCGGAAGGTAGGGGATCAGGATCATGTTGATCGACTTGAGCCATGTGTTTCCGTTCGGGCGGACAATGTCGATGTCGTTGATGACAACGCTCCTGACCCTGACCGTCTGGTTGGAGTCGAAGGCTTTTATGCTTCCCAGGGCGCTGATGACGTAATATTTGCCGTCCACGCATCCTAAGTACATCATTTCATGGCCGTTGAAGTAGAGGACCGTGCCGGCGGGAACGCTGTCCAGGATGGCGCGTTTTTCGTCATCGGTGGCCTCGGATACGTCATACTTGAAGACGGGCATCTCGGACTGCCAGGTGGTGTTGCGGGCCAGGGACAGGCCGAAGCATTTGTAGATGTCGCGAATGTAGTTGGAGCAGTCCACGGAGTTCAGCATGCTTCCCCAGCCGTACACTTCGCCCAGCTTTTCAAAGGCCACATTGAGAATGTTCTCCGTCGTCAGGGGAAGGTATCCTTCGCTGACGGAATGGTTCTGGGAGATGAGGGCGATCGTCTTTGCGTAGGAGCCGTCCTCCTGGCGGATGGGCAGCCAGATGGCATAGTTCTGGAGGGACATGCGGCCCATGATGGAATCGTCGTACTCCTCCTCGCTCACCTTCCGGAGCACCGAGCCCATGGGGATGGAAATGCCGTTCACCACAGGGTTGAAGTTGGATTCTTCCAGGTAAATGCGGCTCTCAGTCACCACAATGGCCTCTTCATCCGGGATATCCCAGGCTTCCAGCCATTCGTCCCGGTCCTCGCAGATGGCGATATCCGCGGCCTTTGCCCAGCCGGACACGCAGTCGGCCAGGACATAGTAATACTTTTTATCCTTGGAAACGCCCTTAACGATAACCGGCTCGTTGACACGCAGGGCCGACATCTGGTAGAAGTTATAGTCAAGATCCTCCTTTTCGTCCGTGGCGAGGATATCCGCCGGCAGGGCGACGATATCGGTGCGGTGGACGCAGATGCCATACTGGATACGGGCGATTTCTTCCGCCTCGTCCCCGCCGATGTTGGCCATGACCTTGTTAAGGTCCGATCCCTTCCACTCGTTCCCGTCAAGGTCATAGTGGGCGGAATACATAACCGATACGGCATCCGAGAAGGCGCTGGCCCACAGGGAGCGGTACATACTCTTCTGGTTATAATATCTTTTCACGGTTTTCAGGTCGGTCATCATGCAGGCGCGGGTATCATAAATGCTCTGGTTGATGGCCGCTATCTCCTCCGGCGTTGCCAGGATCTCCCGTCCCGAGGTACCGCCCAGCTCCAGCCAGAAGGACGGCCGGCTCATCTCGCCGGTCACATTCGGCATATACTGAACATCAGCCGATACGATCCCCGCCGCGCCGGTGCCGAGCGCCACGCAGAGGACAGCCGCTATGGCGGCTATCTTCTTTGAGTTTTCAAACAGTCTCTTCATTTTAGAATCCTCCTTTTTATTATTATCGCAATATTCATAAATACCGATAACTTTCTCTTTAATGACTTCCATTTTACGTTTGCCTGCCGGTAGGCGCAGGGGCACACCAATTGGTTGTGAGGGTAAGGGACTTATAGTTAAAAATTTATGTTTACCTTGCGTTAACGTTATTTATGAATATTGCTATAGTAAAAACACTTTACAGGGTATCATTTTTCGTCCAGCAAATGTCCAGCAAAAGAAAGGACGGGAGGGTTTCCTCACATTTCCCCGGCGATGGCTGAGCCCAGGATCAGCACGGCCCCGACCATGCCGGCAAGGGTCATTTTTTCGTTGAGGACAATGCCGGAAAGGATAAGGGCGGTTACCGGGTCGATGTAGCTGAACAGGGCGACCGTCTGGGTCCTCAGGCCATCCATGGACCCAAAGTACAGCGCGTAGGCGATGCCGGTATGCACAATGACGATGAGGATGAGAAGAAGGACTGTCCTTGCCGACCAGGGAATGTCCCTGAACTCTCCGGTCGCCAGCAGATACGGCAGCAGCACCGCGCCGGCAAAAAACAGCTGGATGATCGTTTTCGCAAAGGCATCTATGCCTTTGATGCGTTTATTCATGAGGATGACCGAGGCATACAGAACCGCTGCCCCAAGGCCGAGAAAGATCCCTCTGCTCTCCGACGCTGCCAAGCCGCCTCCCTGCCCGGCTCCCGAGATCAGCACCATGCCGATAAGAGCCAGGAGAGTGCAGACAATCTTCTTTACCGTCATTTTCTCCCGGAACAAAAGAGCCGAGGCCAGGATAACGATGGTGGGCTCCATATAGTAGCAGAGAGTAGCTACCGATACGGAGGTATAATTGTAGGCCTCGAACAGGAGTATCCAGTTAAGGCCGATAATGCCTCCGGATATAGCCAGCCAGGCGAAAGTCGTCTTTTCAAGCCCGGCAAAGATATGCCTTCCCCTTACCTTTACAAAAGCCATAAGGAAAAGCGCGCCGAATATGCCCCGGCAAAAGGCCAGGAGCCCCGACGAAAGAAGAATAAAGCGCCTGGCTATGCCGATCGTTCCGAAGATCAGCATGGAGGCCGTCAGCATGGCTAATGATTTTTGAGAGTTTCTGTTATCTGTCCGTACCATAAGATCATCGCTGCAAAAATAGCCCCTGGGGCGCCGCAGCCCTCTCCTTTGTCTGATATAGTTTTTTAATTTTAAAATGGTTCTTCTTCATTGATTAGTATTTTGCCTTTCCAGTTTCGGCTGACTGTGC
>CAMNNO010000295.1 GCA_946545475.1 uncultured Blautia sp. | reverse complement strand
TAGTATTTATGAATACGGCTATAGTATCATAAGAGGAGTTTTATTGCATATGTCAGACTCACATGTCATCACTGAAAATTATGATGTTGTTATTGTCGGGGCGGGGCATGCCGGGTGTGAGGCGGCTTTGGCTTCCTCCCGCCTTGGCCTGAATACGATCCTTTTTACTGTCAGTATGGAGAGCATAGCGCTCATGCCCTGCAACCCCAACATAGGCGGCACCTCAAAGGGGCATCTGGTCAGGGAGGTGGACGCGCTGGGCGGCGAGATGGGAAAGAATATCGATGAAACCTTTATCCAGTCCCGCATGCTCAATATGTCCAAGGGACCTGCCGTTCATTCGCTGCGGGCCCAGGCCGATAAGCAGGCCTACAGCAATGCCATGAGGCGCAAGCTTGAAAACCAGGAAAACCTGACTCTCCGCCAGGGGGAAGTTACCGAGATCCTTGCCGAAGATAATACCGTTACCGGAGTCAAAACCTATTCCGGCGCCATCTATCACGCAAAAGCCGTTGTTCTGTGTACGGGAACCTATTTGAAGGCCAGGTGTATTTACGGAGATGTCGTTCAGCATACAGGCCCAAATGGATTGCCCAGCGCCAACTATCTGACGGATTCCCTGAAAAAGCTCGGTCTTTCCGTTCTCCGCTTTAAGACCGGAACACCTGCGCGCCTCGCCGGCAATACTCTGGATTATGATAAAATGGAGGAGCAGCTGGGCGATGACCCTGTGATTCCTTTTTCCTTTTCCACAGATCCCGAGAGCATTCAAAAAAAGCAGTGTTCCTGTTACCTGACCTATACTAACGAGGAAACGCATAAGATCATCCGGGAAAACCTGGACCGGTCGCCTCTCTATTCCGGCGTCATAGAAGGGACCGGCCCGCGCTACTGTCCCTCTATCGAGGATAAAGTTGTCCGCTTTGCGGAAAAAACCAAGCATCAGCTTTTCATCGAACCGGAGGGCTATTACACCAATGAAATGTATATCAGCGGTCTGAGCAGTTCTCTTCCGGAAGATGTCCAGCATAGGATGATCGCAACGATTCCCGGCCTTGAGCATGCCAAAATTGTAAAAAATGCCTATGCCATCGAGTACGATTGCATCGAAGCCAGGCAGTTAAACCCCACCCTGGAATGCAAATTTATAAACGGGCTTTACTGCGCCGGCCAGATCAACGGAAGCTCGGGTTATGAGGAAGCCGCTGCCCAGGGAATCGTCGCCGGCATCAATGCCGCTTTAAAGATCCTTGGAAAAGATCCCCTGATCATTGACCGCTCGGAAGGCTATGTCGGCGTTCTGATCGACGATCTTGTCACCAAAGAAAACTTTGAACCCTACCGCATGATGACCAGCCGCGCCGAATATCGTCTTCTTCTCCGGCAGGATAATGCCGATATCCGATTGAGGGAGAAAGGCTACCGGGCAGGACTGGTTTCCCGGGAAGATTACGATCATGTCCTCCTGAAAACAAAACAGATCCAGGAAGAGATCGACAGGCTGAACAAAGTGCACATCGGGAATACGGAAAAATGCCAGCGCCTTCTGGCCGAAAAGAACAGTACGCTGTTAAAATCCGGAAGCAGCCTGGCCGACCTTCTGAAACGTCCGGAGATTACCTACGCTGATATTCTTGAGCTGGATGAGACGGAGCATGAGTCCTTGCCTGCCGATGTTATTGAGCAGGTCGAGATCAATCTCAAATATGACGGCTATATCCAGAGGCAGCAACGCCAGGTCGATCAGTTTAAAAAGGCGGAAAGCAGGCGGATTCCTGAGAATGTGAATTATCAGAAAATGGAAAACCTCCGCCTGGAAGCCCGCCAGAAGCTGGATAAATTCCGTCCGGTCTCTATTGGACAGGCCTCGCGGATATCCGGCGTATCTCCCGCCGATATATCGGTTTTGATGGTATATCTTGCTTCACATAAAGGGCAGGACAATTCATTGGTTTGAGGAAAATGGATGATGGAAAATGATATCCGCTTATTTAAAAATGAATGTTTGAACATAGGTCTGGAGATAGATGACACCATATGCGAGAAATTTTTGTATGTCTACCATAAAATGATCGCGGTTAATGAGGTCATGAATCTGACGGCCATCACGGATTTTCATGATGTCGTCATAAAGCATTTCCTTGACAGTCTGAGCCTGTGCCAGTATATCGATTTCAATAACGTGGCTTCGCTCATCGATGTCGGCACAGGAGCAGGATTTCCGGGCCTTCCCCTGAAGATTGCTTTTCCGCATCTTCACATTTGCCTCCTGGATTCGCTAAATAAACGCATCAATTATTTGAAAGAGCTTTGCCAGGAGCTGGCCTTGACAGACATCGATTTCATCCACGGCCGCGCCGAAGATTACGGACAGAATCCGGCCTACAGAGAAAAATTCGACCTGTGCGTATCCCGGGCTGTCTCAAGCTTAAATACATTATCGGAATATTGCCTGCCTTTTGTAAAAACTGGGGGGCAATTTATCGCTTATAAAGCTGCCGATTGCAAGGCGGAGATTTCAGAGGCGGAAAAATCTATACAGGTGCTTGGGGGCAGGATCACAGAAATAAAAAAATTTGATCTTCCGGTAGATAACTATAGCAGGTGCTTTGTTATTATACAAAAAGAAAAAAATACGCCAAAAAAGTATCCGAGAAAAGCGGGAGTTCCGAAGGAAAAGCCTATTTAAATTTGCTGAGATGGTTGTTGCCTTTCCGGATGAGAGGCATCGAGGTATAGGCGGTGTCTCTCTGGACGGGAGGCATTGAGGTATAGGCTTAGTTGTCTCTCCGGACGGGGAGCTGAGGTATAGGTTTTAGTTGTCTCTCCGGACGGGAGGCATTGGGTATAGGCTTTTTGCGCCTCTCCGGACGGGAGGCATCGAAGTATAGGCTTTAGGTGTCTTTCCGGACGGGAGGCATTGAGGTATAGGCTTTTTGCGTCTCTCCGGACGGGAGGCATTGAGATATAGGCTTTTTGCGTCTTTCCGGACGGCCGACATCGAGTATGTCATGTCAGGGGGGACAAGGGCCCGCTCAGCCGAGCTAAGTCCCAACTACGACTAA
>CAMNNO010000294.1 GCA_946545475.1 uncultured Blautia sp. | reverse complement strand
GCGGGCCCTTGTCCCCCCTGACATGCCATACCCGATGCCGGCCGTCCGGAGAGGCCCAAAGCCAATATTACCAGCTGCCCGTCCGGAGAGGCCCAAAGCCAATATTACCAGCTGCCCGTCCGGAGAGGCCCAAAGCCAATATTACCAGTTGCCCGTCCGGAGAGGCCCAAAGCCAATATTACCAGTTGCCCGTCCGGAGAGGCCTAAAGCCGTCTTACAGCGTTTCCACTGTCCTCCTGTAAAGCTTCCGGAAGAAGTACAGGGACAGTAAGAGAGAGATTCCTTCCGCGATGGGGAAGGCTATCCAGACAAGGTTTACATTTCCAAGCTTCGAGAGGAAATAGGCCACAGGGATCAAAACGACCAGCTGTCTTCCCACAGAGATGATCAGCGAATAAATGCTCTGCGAAAAGGCCTGGAAGATGGAACCCATGACTATGCAGGCCCCTGCGATGGGGAAGGAAAGGCAGATGATCCTGAGAGCAGGAATGCCGATGGCGAGCATGTCCGGTGACGCATCAAAAAGCTTGAGGAGCACGGCAGGAAACAGTTCAAAAACAAGGGTGCCGACCGTCATAATGGAGACGGCAAGGACCATGGAAAAGCTGAGCGCTTCCTGGATCCTCTCCTTTTTACGGGCACCATAATTGTAGGCGAGGACAGGGATCAGGCCGTTGTTCAGGCCGAAGATCGGCATGAAGAAGAAGCTCTGGAGCTTGAAATAAACACCAAAGACGGCGATAGCTGTCTCCGAAAAGGTTTTCAGGATCAGGTTCATCAGATACGTCATGGCAGAACCGATGGACATCATCAGGATGGAAGGAACGCCAACCAGGTAGATATCTTTGATCACCGAAGCGTCCGGGGTGAACATGCTCTTTACGGAAAAACGGATATCGGTGTTTTTCTTGAGATTACAGTAAAGGCCGATGAAGGCAGCGCAGGTCTGCCCGATAACGGTGGCATAGGCCGCGCCGGCAACGCCGAGCTTCGGACATCCCAGAAGGCCGAAGATCATGATCGGGTCCAGGATGATATTGATGATGGCACCCACAGTCTGGGAGATCATGCTGTACAGGGTACGGCCGGTGGACTGGAGGAGCCGCTCAAAGGTCATCTGGTAGAAGAGCCCAAGGCTCATGCAGCAGACGATGCGAAGATAGGTGGTGCCATTAGCGATAAGCTCCGGCACCTGGGTCTGGGTGCGGATGAAAGCGCCCGCGGCAAAAAGGCCGATCACCAGAAAAACAGCATAATTCAGGAGCGCCAGCAGCAGACCGTTGTTCGCCGCCGCATCGGAGCGGTCAAACTTTTTTTCACCCAGGGAGCGGGAGAGAAGCGCGTTAATACCGACACCGGTGCCGGAACCCAGGGCGATCATGAGGTTCTGGAGGGGAAACGCCATGGTAACGGACGTCAGGGCGGCTTCGCTTAAGCGGGCGACATAAATACTGTCAACGACATTGTACAGGGCCTGGACCAGCATGGAAACCATCATGGGCAGGGACATGCTGATAATCAGTTTTTTAACGGGAACAATTCCCATCTTGTTTTCTTCTCTGGGCATGAAAAACCTCCTATTATAAAAATTGTATTGGTACGGCTCCGGAAAAAAGCATTCTTATTCTACATGATATGGAGATGTACTTCAATAGGAGATATCACTAAGTCTCAGGGAATTTTTCAGCCAGAAAGAGCTTTTTGCCTATCTTAAAAGAGAAGCAGGAAAGCCCATGCGGCATTCAAAGAAGGCTATCCATCTTCCGGTCATAGAGCAAGGCGGCCAGGAGCACAACAAAGCAGGAACCGGCATTGTGGACAAGAGCTCCGGTAGTGGGATTCAGAATGCCGAGCACAGACAGCGTGACGGCAATCAAAAGCCAAGATTGATGCCTACGAGTTTATAAGGCTCCTCCCACCGCCCAAGGGCAGTGGGAGGAGCCTACAATAACCGAAAGGAGTATATTTATGAAAAAAGCCCTTTTTATTGGCGGAAGCGGGACGATCAGCGCAGCTGTGGTCCGAAGGCTTGTGGAGGAGATGGACTGGGAGGTGTGGCTTCTTAACCGCGGAAACCGCCCGCTCGAACCATCGGACAGGCTCCACCAGATCACGGCGGATATCAACGATGAGGCAGACGTTTTAAAAAAGATCGAAGGCCTTTCCTTTGACGCCGTGTGCGAGTTCATCGGCTTCAGGACGGAGCAGGTCGAGAGGGATTACCGGCTTTTTAAAGGCAGGACCCGGCAGTATATCTACACAAGCTCGGCCTCCGCCTATCACAAGCCTTCGGCCGATCACCTCATTACGGAGGGGACGGCCCTTGCTAACCCCTATTGGCAGTATTCCAGGGACAAGATCGCCTGCGAGGAATTTCTTATGCGGAAGTACCGCGAGGAGGGCTTCCCCGTGACGATCGTCCGCCCGAGCCATACCTATGACGAGAGGCGCATCCCTCTGGGCGTGCACGGGAAGAAGGGTTCCTGGCAGGTGGTCCGGCGCATGATGGAGGGAAAGCCGGTCATCATCCAGGGCGACGGAACGTCCCTGTGGACGCTGACCTTTAACAGGGATTTTGCCATTGGCTATACGGGCCTTATGGCCAACCGCCACGCCATCGGCGAGGCCTTTCATATTACGGGGGACGAGACGCTTTCCTGGAACCAGATCTACGCCACCATCGCCGATGCCCTGGGGGTCACGCTCCATCCGTATTATGTGTCATCGGATTTCCTTGCCGCCGCAGGGGATAAGTACGGCTACGATTTTACCGGAAGCCTTACGGGGGATAAGTCGGTCTCCGTGGTCTTTGACAACAGCAAGATCAAAAGGCTTGCGCCGGACATGGGGACGCACGTCCCGTTCCACAGAGGCGTCATGATCGCCCTCGACTATATCCTGTCCCACCCGGAGGAATGTCAGGAGGAAGACCCGGAATTTGACGCCTGGTGTGACAAGGTGATCGAAACCCTTGAGAAAGCTAAAAAGGAAATCTGACCGGCGCCCCTGCCATAATAGGGTAGAGGGAGGCTTGCCTTGCCTCTACCCCCGGCGGGCCGCCCGTCACC
>CAMNNO010000293.1 GCA_946545475.1 uncultured Blautia sp. | reverse complement strand
CCGCCACCGCATCAAGCGCAATTACGCGGCTCTTTCCGAAAGGAAGTCACCGGATAACCTGATCGGAATGATCCTTAAGGAGGTCGCGGAACGGCGATGAAGCAGCTTTAAACTGTGCTAAATGTCAATATTGTACCTGAAAAGCAAGATTTTATCATTGAATATAACAACCATACATGGTATAATATATGCGTTTCTGTTGTGAACTTGTACAGTTTCATATATTTTAAGTTTTTTATTTATTAGGAGGATTTCTTATGAAAAAGACAGTTCTCGCCACTCTCCTTGCCGCCGCCCTTGTCGGCGCCAGCTTCAGCGCTTTTGCCGCTGAGGAAGAAACCTATGTTCCCGGCGTGACCGTGGAAGCGGATGAAGCTTCTCCCACCGGCTACACCGTTACCTTCGTCTATGAGGATGCCGAGGCCGAGCAGATCCAGCTCCGCGGCGCTTTTGCTTTCTACTATGATGTTCCCGAAGTCCGCGGCTCCGCTCCCGAAGAAGTCTATACCCCCGAAGAGTGGGCCAACGGCATGTTCGAGGCCGGCGACGAAGCGCTGACCATCGACATGGAAAAGGTTGAGGGCACAGACCTGTGGGTAGCCTCCATGCCTCTGCCCGCCGGCCACTATCAGTATGTTTTCCTGAAAGACGGCGATACCGAGACCAAGCTTGAAGACCCCACCAACCCGATGGAAGCTTCCGGCGTTGAGAACGGCAATCACTATGACCGCAGCACCTTCTATGTTCCCTATGATGCCGAAAAACAGTCCGAGTCCATCGACTGGTCCTTCATGGCTCCCATCGAAGAAGCCGGCACCGTCGAGTACATGAACTATACCGATGTCAACGGCAATCCCGCTCCGCTTGGCGTCTATACCCCCTATGGCTATGATCCCGAGCGCGAAGAGCCCTACAAGGTTGTCTACATCTCCCATGGCGGCGGCGGCAACGAGACCGACTGGTTTGCCGGCGGCTCTGTCGACTATGTCTTCGACAACATGATCGCCAACGGCACCACCGAGCCCGTCATCCTGGTTGCTATGAACAACACCGCTTATGCCTGGGATTTCGAAGTGATCGTCAACAACCTTAAGGACTGCATCATCCCCTTCGTTGAGGAGAACTACAATGTCCTCGCCGATCCCAGCGGCCGCGCCTTCACCGGCCTTTCCATGGGCGGCATGACCTCCACCAACGTCCTCTTCCGCGTGCCCGAGCTGTTCGGCTATGTCGGCATCCAGAGCGGCGCTGATGTTTCCTTCGATACCACCAATGTTGACTGGGATGCTGTCAAGGATACCAAGATCATGCTCGGCGCCGGCATCTATGATTTCGGCCTTATCATGACCTGGGGCGACACCGACACCTTCTCCCTCACCGCCTTCGCTCCCATCCTCGATGAGCACGAAGTGTCCTACGGCTGGGAAGAGGTCGCAGGTTCCCACGACTGGAACACCTGGCCGCAGCTGATCAAGATCTTTGCGGAGAACTATCTCTGGAAGTGAAAAATGCTGAGATAGCCGGTTTTCGGCATCTCTTCTATCAATAGGATAGAGGGAGAATACGTCTCCCTCTATCCCGGCAGGGGGCCCGTCGCCATCAGGTGACGGGCCCCCTGCCATAAGACCCGTTCGGGCAGGAGGGGAAGCTTCCCCTCCTGCCCGTTTTCTGTGCAGCCGCATAAGAAAATCATCCCCAGCTTCCATAGGTCTAAATTTTGTGGTATAATCATAAAAATCCTTACGAAAGCAGAGCCTTAGCTGGGAAGAAATGGGGAGGTTCTTTTTCTTACGGATCACAAAAAAAGAACCTCCCCCATTTCTTCCCTTTTTGAACAATGCTATAAAAAAATATAGAAAGCGGTTTTCTGGGTAAAAAGTAGGCTTTTATGAAAAAGGAGGCTTTTATGAAAAAGTATGATTATCTCATTGTTGGCGCTGGCCTCTATGGGGCTGTGTTTGCGCGTGAGGCCATGGACAGGGGGAAAAAAGTCCTGGTCATCGACCGGCGTCCCCATATAGCGGGGAACGTTTATACCGAGACGGTGGAGGGCATCCATGTCCACAAATACGGCGCCCACATCTTCCACACCAATGACGAAAACGTGTGGAAATATGTCTGCCGCTTCGCCACCTTCAACCGATTCACCAACTCGCCGGTCGCCAACTACCACGGCGAGCTCTACTCCCTCCCCTTCAACATGTACACCTTCAACAAGATGTGGGGCGTTGTGACCCCCGAGGAGGCTGCCGCCAAGATCGAGGAGCAGCGCAGGGAGGCCGGGATCACGGAGCCTAAGAATCTTGAGGAGCAGGCCATCAGCCTTGTGGGCACGGATATCTACGAGAAGCTGATCAAGGGGTATACCGAAAAGCAGTGGGGGCGCCCCTGCACGGAACTTCCGGCCTTCATCATAAAGCGCCTGCCCGTGCGCCTGACCTTTGACAACAACTACTTCAATGCCGCCTTCCAGGGCATTCCCATGGGCGGCTATACGCGCCTGGTGGCCAATCTCCTTGAGGGCGCCGATGTCTCCCTTGGCACGGATTTCTTCGCCATGAAGGCCCAGGGCGCTCTTCCCGCGGAGCATGTCCTCTATACCGGCCCCATCGATGCCTACTTTGATCATCGCCTGGGGACGCTGGAATACCGCTCGGTCCGCTTCGAGACAGAAATCCTTGATATCCCCAACTTCCAGGGCAATGCCGCCGTCAATTATACCGACAGGGAGACCCCGTGGACCCGCATCATCGAGCACAAGTGGTTCGAGTTCGGCAGGGACGATGAGGGCAGGGATATTCCTAAAACTATCATCAGCCGGGAGTACAGCTCCGAGTGGAGGAAGGGCGACGAGCCCTATTACCCCGTTAATGATGAGAAAAATAATGCTCTCTATCAGAGCTATAAAGAGCTGGCTGATAAAGAGCAGGGGGTTATTTTTGGGGGGCGCCTTGGGGAATATAAGTATTATGATATGGATGCGGTTATTGCTGCGGCGCTGAAAAAAGTGGGGGAGGTTCTTTGAAGTTATAGGAGGGGGGGACCCCTTTTACCCCCCCTTTGGTGACTTCTGCTTTTGGCTTACCTGGCGGGGGGCAGCGGGCTTC
>CAMNNO010000292.1 GCA_946545475.1 uncultured Blautia sp. | reverse complement strand
GTCTATATCCCCTGGCAAGGGGACGCCGTGTATCCACACGCCTAAAGGCATGTGGATACACGGCTGATATTTTATAAAGTGCCCGAATAAGCTAAGGATTCAAATACGGATCCGGCATTTAGATGAATCAGGATATTTACGGAGGCAGATATTTATGTTCCAGGTAGTGAAACGTGATGGCGAGATTGCGCCCTTTCAGTTAAATAAAATTTCAGCGGCAATCAGCAAGGCCTTTGATGCCAAGGAGAAGAGCTACAGCCCGGATATGACGGAGCTTCTGGCCCTTCGGGTGACGGCCGACTTCCAGCCGAAGATCAAGGATGAGCGCATTACGGTGGAGGATATCCAGGACAGCGTGGAGAACGTGCTCATCCAGGCAGGCTATGCCGATGTCGCCAAGGCGTACATCCTTTACCGCAAGCAGCGTGAGAAGGTCCGCAACATGAAGTCCACCATCCTGGACTATAAAGAGATCGTCAACAGCTATGTCAAGATCGAGGACTGGCGCGTGAAGGAGAACTCCACGGTCACTTATTCCGTAGGCGGCCTCATCCTCAGCAATTCCGGCGCTGTTACGGCCAACTACTGGCTGTCCGAGATATACGACAGCGAGATCGCCGATGCCCACCGCAATGCCGACATCCACCTTCACGACCTGTCCATGCTGACCGGCTACTGCGCCGGATGGTCCTTAAAGCAGCTGATTCAGGAAGGCCTTGGCGGCATCGAGGGCAAGATCACGTCCTCGCCGGCCAAGCACCTCTCGGTCCTTTGCAACCAGATGGTCAACTTCCTCGGCATCATGCAGAATGAATGGGCCGGCGCCCAGGCCTTCTCCTCCTTTGATACCTATCTGGCCCCGTTCGTCAAGGCGGATAACCTGACCTACCCCGAGGTCAAGAAGTGCATCGAATCCTTTATCTACGGCGTGAATACGCCCAGCCGCTGGGGCACCCAGGCTCCCTTCTCCAACATTACGCTGGACTGGACGGTGCCGGATGACCTGGCCGAGCTGCCCGCCATTGTGGGCGGCAAGGAGCAGTCCTTCAAGTACAAGGACTGCAAGGCCGAGATGGACATGGTCAATAAGGCCTTCATCGAGACCATGATCGAAGGCGATGCCAACGGCCGCGGCTTCCAGTACCCGATCCCGACCTATTCCATCACCAGGGACTTTGACTGGTCGGATACCGAGAATAACCGTCTCCTCTTCGAGATGACGGCCAAGTACGGCACGCCCTACTTCTCAAACTATATCAACAGCGACATGCAGCCCAGCGACGTGCGCAGCATGTGCTGCCGCTTAAGGCTTGACCTTCGGGAGCTGCGCAAGAAGAGCGGCGGCTTCTTCGGCTCCGGCGAGAGTACGGGCTCGGTTGGCGTGGTGACCATCAATATGCCGAGGCTGGCGTATCTGTCCAAAACGCCCGAAGAGTTCTACAAAAAGCTGGACCATATGATGGATATTTCCGCCCGCTCGCTGCACATTAAGAGGGATGTCATCACCAAGCTTCTGAACGAGGGCCTGTATCCCTATACCAAGAGATATCTGGGCAGCTTTGACAACCATTTTTCGACCATCGGCCTTGTCGGCATGAACGAGGTGGGCCTTAACGCCTGCTGGCTGGGCGCCGATATGAGCGATGCGAAGACCCAGACCTTTACCCGGGATGTCCTGAACCACATGCGAAGCCGCCTGGCGGATTACCAGGAGATGTACAAGGGAGAGCTGTTTAACCTTGAGGCGACTCCGGCGGAGTCCACGGCCTACCGCCTGGCCAAGCACGACAAGGAGCGCTACCCGGATATCCGCACGGCCGGCAAGGAAGGGGATACGCCCTATTACACCAACAGCTCCCATCTGCCGGTGGAATATACCAGCGATATTTTTGATGCGCTGGATATCCAGGACGAGCTGCAGACGCTTTACACCTCCGGAACCGTGTTTCACGCCTTCCTCGGCGAGAAGCTGCCGGACTGGAAGGCCGCCTCTTCCCTGGTGCGGAAGATCGCGGAAAATTACCGCCTGCCCTATTACACCATTTCGCCCACCTATTCGGTGTGCCAGATCCACGGCTATATCAGCGGCGAGCACTTTACCTGCCCCGCCTGCGGCGGCCGCGCCGAGGTCTACAGCCGTATTACCGGCTACTACCGTCCGGTCCAGAACTGGAACGACGGCAAGGCCCAGGAGTACAAGAACCGCAACCTTTATGATGTGATGCACTCCCATATGAAGCCGGCCAGCGGCCTGCAGCGGGTACACACCAGCATGGTGACCATAAGCGGGGATGAAGTGACGGTCAAGCCGGTCGCCTCGCACAAATATCTGTTCACCACCAGCACCTGCCCGAACTGCCGCATGGCCAAGGAGATGCTCTCCGGCGAGGACCTGGAGATCATCGACGCCGAGCAGAACCCCGAGCTTGCCCGAGAATACGGCATCCTCCAGGCCCCGACCCTGGTCATCACGGATGGGGAGACCGTCAAAAAATATGTGAATGCTTCTAATATCCAGAAGTATGTGGAGGAAGAAGCCTGATCCCTCCACGCCTCTTTTGGGTTTAGAATATCTGATAGGGAAGCGTCTTCCCTATCTACCCATGCGCTAATGTCAAAACCGGCTTTCTGTCCACTGAGAATGCGGAACGGAAGGCCGGTTTTTTTATTTTGCTTTTACTTGGCAGCAGGGGGTGGGGTGATAGGTTTCTTTTTAAGATTTTATTTTACTTTTACCTGCCGGTGGGCTATGGGGCGCTATATTTCTTATGACATTTTCTATTTTACTTTTACCTGCCGGTGGGCTATGGGGCGCTATATTTCTTATGATATTTTCTATTTTACTCTTACCTGCCGGTAGGTGCCAGGGGAGGGGGGGCCGCTCAGAGTTGCGGGGCCCGCGTCCCCCTCCCCCCAGGGGCACGCACGCTTGGGGTTTGAGGGAGGGATACTTGGGAGTGGGAAATCCTCCTTAAGCGCGCATCGACTGTTGGGGCGAGATGGATTAAAGCATAAGATTTTTTTGAAACATGCGGCATTCGACGGTTTGTACCTTTTTTTTCTCTAAGAGCACGTCAATTGTTTGTGAGAGCTGATATTTTTAGACGAAATGCGAGGTTATGTTGATT
>CAMNNO010000291.1 GCA_946545475.1 uncultured Blautia sp. | reverse complement strand
CACGTGTCTAGCTTGGAAGGCTAGTGTTCTACCATTGAACTACACCCGCATATATATACGCTGAACGGTAAAATGGCTACAGCAGTCGGGGTGACAGGATTTGAACCTGCGACCTCCTGGTCCCAAACCAGGCGCTCTAGCCAAGCTGAGCCACACCCCGTCTGAAGTCATAAATCAGTCTTTTTCTAAATCAGTCTTTTTCTAAATCAATCTTTTTTGAATTAATCTTTTTGAGCTAATCTTTTTGAACCAATCTTTCTAGCTCGTACTCAGTTTTTAGTCACTTGAGCAAAAAAGATTCTACTATATGTTTTTCAAAATGTCAACTTCTTTTTTTTCCTTCATCGGGAAATTCCTGTATTTATTTTTGCACAATCCCATTTCTTCCCCTTGCGCTTTCACTCGTTTCCTGCGCTGAAAATCCGCGCACATACTATAAATACTCAATGTCAATGTTATAGCTGCCGTTTTCATCCACATTCATGACCGCGTAACTTGGGCAATGGCCATTCTGCCTGGGATAGGTGAGGCTTCCGGGGTTGACTCCCGTCACGCCGAAGCGCTGGAGTACCACCGGCCTGTGGGTATGGCCGAAAAAGACGATCTCGCAGTCCCGGGAGGCCCCCTCTTCCAGAACGCCCACCGGATCCAGGGATACCCCGTAAGCATGCCCATGGGTCAGAAAAACCTTATGCCCTCCCAGCATAAATTCCTCCTCCCGGGGGATCTCCGTGAAAAAGTCATTGTTTCCGGCTATCATCCGGCAGGGGCAGCCTGCGAGCCTTCGGATATCCTCTTCCTGTCCCTCGATATCTCCGCAGTGGATCAAAAGGTCAAACGGTGCTTCATTTGCCACGGCCTGCTCCAGATTCTCCATGCTGCCATGAGTGTCACTGACAATAAGCACCTTCAATTTGTGCCCGCCGCCGCTGTAACTGCCAAGGCCGGTATCCGGCTCCAAGGATGCCGTATCTTCTATGCCGAACCCCTCTGGCGTTTTGCTCTGAACGTTTCGCAAAATTCTCTTAAACAGGGAATAATTATTGGAAGTCACTGCTGTCCTTTCTCTTTCAATATTGTTTCAATCCACAGTCGATAATTTCACGGAGCCTGACATGTGAGTATATCACTGACTGTAGCTTGCCTCATGTCAGCGAGGGATAACGCTCTCTCTCCGCCCGCCGCTGACGCTCACGTTTCCTGTTTTGCAATTCCTCTCACTGCCTATAGAGGCAGGAAAATCCTTGCTGGTGAATGTTGAATTTTTGTGGGGGTGGATGATCAGCCCTCTTTTTTTGCCAGCGCTCCTGCCTGATACAGTTCTTCCTTCATCGCCTGCAGGGCTTTTCCCCTGTGGCTGATGCGGTTCTTCTCCTCGGGAGAGATTTCCGCCGAGGTGCGGCCATACTCCGGAAGGAAAAAGATGGGATCGTACCCGAACCCGTTTTCTCCTCTTTCCTCGTAGCCAATGCGCCCCTCCATGGTCCTTTTCACCAGGATCTCCCGTCCGTCCGGCAGGCAGGCGGCCATGGCGCAGACAAAACGCGCTGTCCGCTTTTCATCCGGAACGCCGCTCAGCCTGTCTATAATATTCTGATTCTTGATGCGGTATGAGGTATCCTCCCCCATATAGCGGGCGGAATACACGCCCGGTTCCTTATCAAGGGCATCGACCTCCAGCCCGGAATCATCGGCCATGGTGATGGCATCGGCCGCCTTTTCGTCCTGGCGGACAGCCCTGGCCTTTATGAGGGCGTTGTCTTCAAATGTCTTTCCGTCCTCCACAATATCCGCCGATATGCCGGCCTCCTTCATGGAAAGGACCTCGACATTAAGGTCGGATAAAATAGCCCGGATCTCGCGGAGCTTTCCGGCATTGCCGGTGGCAAAAATAATCCGTTTCATCTTTCTTCCCCTCCTGATATCTTTGGCGGTTTGGGACCCATAAACTGGTAAAAGTATGTCTTGAGCATGCCATTATATATTTTCCGGTTCTTGTCCGCCTTGCGGCCGATGTCCCTTTCCGCTTCCGCATAGGAAGTGATCAGGTACATGGACCATTTATCCAGCTTCTTGAAGACTTCGCCGATCTCCCGGTAGAGAGCGGGCATCGCCGCGGCTTCCTGGAGCCTTTCGCCATAGGGCGGGTTGGTTATGATAAAGCCATAGGAAAGCGGATGGGTAAAATCCCTGACCGCGCGCTCTTCAAAACGAATGTCCTTATCCACTCTGGCCATGCGCGCATTGGCTTTTGCCGCCTTAAGGGCCTCGGGATCGATGTCGGATCCCCGGATTTCCGATATCGGTTCGCGGAGGATATTCTCCCTGGCCTCTTCCCTGGCTTCTTTCCATATATAAGCAGGTATCAGATCTTCCCATTCCTGGGCCAGGAACGACCGGTTAAGCCCGGGAGCGATACGGCGGGCCATCAGGGCGGCCTCTATCGGGAAGGTCCCGCTGCCGCAGAAGGGATCGCACAGGATACGGTCCCGCTTCCATGGGGTCAGCATAAGGAGGGCTGCCGCCAGGGTCTCCGTGATGGGGGCCTTTACCGTCATCTGGCGGTATCCCCTTTTGTGAAGCGATATTCCCGAGGTATCGATGCCGATGGCGGCCTCGTCCTTCATGAAGGCCACGCGGATGGGATAAGAGGGGCCGTCCTCCGGGAACCATTCCATATGATAAACCGATTTCAGCCTTTCCACGATGGCTTTTTTCATGATCGACTGAATGTCCGAAGGGCTGAAAAGCTTGCTCTTTATGGAATTGGCCTTGGCTACCCAGAATTTCCCGTTCTTGGGAATGACCTCTTCCCAGGGGAGAGAGCGGGTCGCCTCGAACAGCTCGTCAAAGGTCTCGGCGTGGACATCGCCCATTTTCAGAAGGACCCGCTCGGTGGTGCGCAGACCGATGTTCGCATCCGCCACGGCCCGCGCATCACCGTAAAAAGTGACCTTTCCATCCTCCACCTTTGCCGTTTCATAGCCCAGGTCCTGGATTTCTCTTTTTAATACAGCCTCCAGCCCAAAATGGCAGGGAGCTATTAATTCCCATTGCTTCATACTTTATTCCCTTATACTGTGAACTACCACAGACCATAAAGGTCTGTGGCTTCTGAGAGCCTGACGGCTC
>CAMNNO010000290.1 GCA_946545475.1 uncultured Blautia sp. | reverse complement strand
AGCTCAAATGGAGCCCCGTCGTATTCATAGCGCTCTCGGCGGTGGCGGGCATTCTTTTTAAATTTTAAGAGGGCGGGAGGGGGCATCCATCCTGCCCGTCCGCGGGACGGCGTTCGCCGTCCCTGCGATAATATACCAGGGGTCGGCTTCCTGCGGGAGGCCGGCCCCTTTGGCATCTTATGGCCGGTTTCCCTCTGCCCTGTTATGTGCGGGTGAAATCCGGTGAAAGAAACAAAGATTTCAAAAACATTTCAATATTTCACTCTTGCGAAATGATACGGGAAAAGCGTTCGCGAATTGAAAAAGGCCCCAAAATAAACATCAAAAAAAAATAAAAAAAGCGTGAATAACAGTGGCACAAAAAGAAAAAATTTGCTATACTATGTCAAAAGAAAACGTCAGATGCTGTAAAATTATCACAAAAGCCGCTGGCGTAAAAGCAACCATATCAACAGCTTATCTAAAAATCCATTCATGGTAAAAAGGAGGAAATGACATGAAACTGCGTTACATGGCACTTGCACTCGCTTCTGCTATGCTGCTTGGCAGCGCTGTGGCCTATGCCGAGCCCGCCCAGGAGCTCCCGGATGCCGAAGATATGGTCATCGACTATGATGACTATTACGGCCAGGTCCTTCACGGCTACTACAACTATGACTGCTATGTCTCCGAAGGCGTTTACCGCACCGCCAAGTTCTACATCCCCGAGAATACCGTCTACAATCAGCCCACTGTTTTCATCATGATCCCCGGCGGCGAGGATACCTGGGAGTTCTTTGTCAACAGCGGCTGGAAGGATGCCTGCGATGAGTTTGTCTTCCACGCGGTTCTTGTCGAGCCGGCCGAGGAAGGCGGCCAGTGGGGCGACATCGACGATGAGATCGCCTATCTCTCCGCTCTCAGGGATGACGTCAGCTATCGTCCCTTCTTCGTCTCCTTCTCCTCCAACTTCTACGCCATCGCCTACGGCGACAGCGCCGATGTCCTGATGAAGCATGCCATGAAGCACCCCAACGAGTTCACCTCCGTGACGGCTGTCGGCATCACCGGCATCGAGCCCGAGTTCCTGGAAGAGCTGAAGACGACCCCCTCCAAGGAAGAAGGCAAGTTCCTCTCCGATATCCCGGTTCCCGTATTCATGGTAGCCGAAGAGAAGACCGAGGACATTGAAGCCCTGATCGAGTATTGGAAACACGCCAACGGCTCCTCCGATGTTCAGTATTCCTGCGCTTACGCGGATGAGGTTTACATCCCCGCTCCCTGGACCACCAAGGAAGCCATGGACAACGAGCCCATCGCCAACGTGCTCTTCTCCACCGCTCCCATCGAGGAGTATTACAAGCCCGAGAACGTAGCCACCATTTATAAAGACTTCATGTGCACCGCCATGCGCTATCCGGGCTACGGCAACGGCGCGCTCCGCGCTTCCCAGGATATCTACGAGGCCGGCTTTGAAAAATTCGCGGCCAAGGTTCCCGGCGGCTTTGCCGAGGACGGCTCCGACCTCTACAACCGCGAGTGGTACGTGCTGGTTCCGGATTCTGTCGACCCGGCCGTTCCCGCTCCCGTTGTCTTTGACTTCCACGGCGCCGGCGGCACCGGCGATGAGATCGCCGGCCGTTCCGGATGGATCAAAGTCGCCAACGACCGCGGCATCATCCTGGTATGCCCCACCGGTTCCCACACCCTCAGCATCCGCAATGTCTCCGACATGACCACCAACGAGCTGTTCCGCGCCATGTGGAACACCGGCGAAGCGAGCGAAGGCCGTCCCGATGACCGCATCTTTGTCCGCTACCTGGTCGACTGGGTCAAGGAAAACTATAATGTCGACGCGGGCCGCATCTATGCCACCGGCCAGTCCTCGGGCGGCGCCATGTCCGATGCTGTCGGCTATTACCTGAGCGATATCTTTACCGCCACGGCTCCCGTTTCCGCCATCAGCTACTCCGCGGCCAACGCCGAGACAGCCCTTGACAACCCCATCCCGATCATGACCTGCATCGGCACCGGCGATCCCTACTTCCGTGAGGCCGGCTTCGGCGCCGAGGGCGAAGGCTTCAGCGCGGGCAGAGGCTTTGTGGAATACTGGACAAACCGCTACAACACTGTCCAGAAGTGGGAAGACTTCACCTACATGAACGACGATGCCATCTGCTCCTACCAGGCCGGCATCTTCCGCAACTATGTCTTCCGCACCGCCGAGGGCGTTCCCATGGTCCGCTGCGTGGAATCCATCGGCAAGGTTCATGCCTATCTTCCCAGCGAAGCCTACATGATCTGGGATGAATTCTTCGCCACCTTCCACAAGGATGCCGAAGGCAACCTGTACTACATGAATACGCTGGTGAATTTCGACTGAAACTGAGCGACCGTGCGCCAGGTATACAGGAAAGGAACAAAATGCCTGAATTTTGATCCGTTTCCTTACTGCAAATGATTCTGTGCGCGGCAGAGCCTGTAAAGTTTTACAGGCTTTGCCGCGTGTTCTGGAGAAAAACGAATGAAAAAACTTGCTCTAGTGTCCCTTTGCTGTGCCTTTATGTTAAGCCTGGCCGCCAGCGCCAGCGAGCATGAACATGTTTTCGGCGAGTGGACGCCCGGCGAAAACAATATGCACACGGCCCTCTGCGAGGAATGCGGCGAGGAGCTGTCCGCCAGGCACTATACCTTTACCTCCAAGATGGGGGAGGCTTCCGTAAGCGTCTGCGCCGCGTGCGGCCAGTACCAGGACGGCGTCCTTGCGCTTATCGAGGGCGCGCAGGCTCTGTCGGAAAAGCCGACGCCCAGCAAGCAGAAAGGCGTGTTTATCGCCCGGGGTCTTGAGTCCCCCTTCGCCGGCGATGAAACGATCATCTACGCCTTCACCGCGGCCTATATCAATAACGGTGAGCTGGCGACCTGGAAGGATGTCAGCACAGTCAGCCTTCCTCTCAATATCGAGCTGCCGGAAGACTACCAGCTTGTGCGAGTCACCCCCTCCGCCGGGGACGACTCGGTGCAGAACCCGGAAAAACGCACCGAGATGGAATCCTCCTATGAGGACGGCGTCCTCTGTTTTTCCACCAAAACGCCGGCTCTGTATCTGATCACAGGGGGAGAAAAGTGAACTACCACAGACCATAAAGGTCTGTGGCTTCTGTTAAATGGTTCACCAG
>CAMNNO010000289.1 GCA_946545475.1 uncultured Blautia sp. | reverse complement strand
CCATTCATCCCACGGCCCAAGGGCACGTGGGTTTTCTGGCGGATTCTTATAAAAATTATTTCTTGACATAAGCGCAATGGGCTGATAAAATTCTAACTACAGGTAGCGCAAGTCCTCTTATGGCGGTCGTTGACGCACATAAGGGAAACAGGGGCTTGTACTGGTTTCGACGGGGGTTTTGAAGTTGGGGAAGCCATCCGCAGTTGCCCGGACTGCGTAATAACCGGACACTTAAATATAAACGCTAACAACGATTACGCGTTAGCAGCGTAAGCTGCTCGTCAGCCTTGCCGCACTCACACGGGAAGTGTCTGGCGTCAAAGATGTGAGAAACCTTGGCGGGTAAGCTTTGCCCCGCCAGATGTATCATGAAGCTACTGAAAGGGTAAGCCTGTCGGAGGGCGTATCCCGGAGGGAATGTCAAAACACCGACTGTGATGGGAGAAGCCCAGTGGATAGGCTTTCGGACGCGGGTTCGATTCCCGCCAGGTCCATAAGAAAGGCGCTGCGAAAGCAGCGCCTTTCTTGTCAATATGGCAAGGGGCTGCGAAAGCAGCGCCTTTCTTGTCAATATGGCAAGGGGCTGCGAAAGCAGCGCCTTTCTTGTCGATACGGCAAGGGACTGCGAAAGCAGCGCCTTTCTTGTCAATATGGCAAGAGGCTGCGAAAGCAGCGCCTTTCTTGTCGATACGGCAAGGGGCTGCGAAAGCAGCGCCTTTCTTGTCGATATGACAGGGGCGGCGTAAGGAAGTATTTCGGCCTAAGCTGAAATGTGATCAGTGATATATGGAGGGTACCTATGGAAGGGCTTAAGATTTTGGTTGTGGATGATGAGAGCCGTATGCGCAAGCTCGTGAGCGACTTTCTCACGAAGAAGGGGTTCCAGGTGATCGAGGCCGGAGACGGCGAGGAGGCCATGGATATTTTTTATCAGGACAAGGATATTGCCCTCATCATCCTGGATGTGATGATGCCGAAGATGGATGGCTGGGAAGTCTGCCGGGAGGTCCGGAAAAATTCCAAGGTGCCCATCATCATGCTGACGGCCAGGGGCGATGAGCGGGACGAGCTCCTTGGCTTTGACCTTGGCGTGGATGAATATATCAGCAAGCCTTTCAGCCCCAAGATCCTGGTGGCGCGCGTGGAAGCCATTCTTCGCCGGACAGGCCAGGGCAAGGGGGAGGACATATTGAGCATCGGAGGGATAACCATCGACAAAGCCGCCCATCAGGTAACGGTGGACGGCAAAAATGTCGAGCTGTCCTTCAAGGAATTTGAGCTTCTGACCTACTTCCTGGAAAACAACGGCATTGCCTTGAAGCGCGAGCAGATCCTGAACTCCGTCTGGAGCTACGACTACTTCGGCGAAGCCCGCACGATAGACACTCACGTCAAAAAACTCAGGAGCAAGCTTGGGGAAAAAGGCGACTACATCAAGACCATATGGGGTGTCGGCTACAAGTTCGAGGTGAACTGAACAAAAGCGCTCGTTGCGTGAGGTGAGGTTATGTTATGACGGAACAGGAACAGAATGGGAAAAGAAAACATAAGCTCCTGCATGCTCTGCATCTGCGGACACTGCGCCAGCAGCTGGCGGCCATGTTTATCCTGGTGCTGCTGCTGTCACTTCTTGGCATCAGCTTCTTAAACGGGATCTTTCTGGAAAAATATTACCTGGCCAAAAAGGTAAATGTCCTTCTGGCAGCCCGGAATGCCATAGCCGGCCTGGACTTTGACAGCCTTTTTTCCGGGGAGGGTACAGACGAGCTGACGGACGGAAGCTCGCGCCTTTACTGGGACGCGGGATGGGGGGACGACAGCGGGGAGATCGGAAAGAAAAGCTCCCTGAACAACCTGTCCTTCGCCGTTATCGACCGCTCAAACAGCTACAGCTATACCTGGGGAGAAAACGACAAGTGGCTCCGGAGCAAGCTGTTCGGCTATATCTATAATCTGGATGCGGAGAAAAACGAAAGCCGGATCATACGGACGGTGGATAACGGCGTCATCCAGCAGGTACACGACAAATTTGCGGATATGGATTATGTGGAATGCTGGGGCGGGCTCGACAACGGCTACTATTACCTGATCCGCACCCCCCTGGAGAGCATCCGGGAAAGCGCATCCATATCCAATACGTTTTACTTCTTTGCCGGGATGATCGGAGCCGCCCTCGGCGGCATACTGGTCATCATCCTGGCCGCGAGGATGGCCAGGCCCATCGACGAGCTGACCAGGCTGGCCGGGGAGATGGCCGACCTTAATTTTGACGCCCGGTATGAATCCTGCGCCGGAAATGAGATCGACCAGCTGGGCGACAGCTTTAATAAGATGTCCCGGCAGCTGGAGCACACGATCTCGGAGCTCAAGGCGGCCAACCTTGAGCTTCAAAAGGATATTGAGAACAAGATAAAGGATGAGGAGCAAAGAAAAGAATTTCTCGACAACGTTTCCCACGAGCTGAAAACGCCCCTGGCCCTGATCCAGGGCTATGCCGAAGGCCTCAAGGAAAACATAAACGACGACCCGGAAAGCATGGATTTTTACTGCGAAGTCATCATCGACGAGGCCGGGAAGATGAATAAGCTGGTAAAGAGCCTTCTGACCCTCAACCAGCTGGAATCGGGCCATGACCCGGTAGTGATGGAGCGCTTCGACATCGTGGCGCTGATAAAAGGCGTCCTGTCCAACATGGACATCCTGATCTCGCAGAAAGAGGCCAAGGTGCATTTTGCGGACACCTCGCCGGTCTATGTCTGGGGAGACGAATTTAAGATCGAAGAAGTCGTGACCAACTATATGAGCAACGCCCTGAACCATCTTGGCGGGGACAGGGATATCGAGATACGCCTGGAGAAGAAGACAGACAAGACCTTTATTTACGTCTTTAACAACGGTTCCCCCATCCCGGAAGAGGATCTGCCAAACCTCTGGAATAAATTCTACAAAGTCGACAAAGCCCGCACCCGTGAATACGACGGCAGCGGCATCGGACTGTCCATCGTGAAAGCCATCATGGAAAGCATGAACCAGGCCTACGGCGTCAAAAATTACAATAACGGAGTAGAGTTTTATTTTTCTCTCGACAACATATAAAAGGTATATTGACCTGGCGGTAGGCTTGGATCTTTATTGTACTCTTACCTGGCGGTAGGCTTGGGGGGGCGCTATGGCTCTTATGGCTCTTTATTCTACTCTTACCTGCCGGTAGGTGCCAGGG
>CAMNNO010000288.1 GCA_946545475.1 uncultured Blautia sp. | reverse complement strand
TCACCGTCAGGTGACAAATTTCTTATGGGCGGCCCTGCCATAATAAGAAACTCCGCTGTCTGCCTCGGCAGGCAGCGGAGTTTTTTTTGGCATAAGTATCTTGCCTTCACAACCAATTTGAAGAAATAAAAGCGCTTTTACAGGTAAAGAAGGCTGCTGGTCTATACTGAAACTATCAAAAGGACTTGCGCAGCTATAACAAGAAAGGGGGAACTTAACATGAAGAAAGCAGCAGCCCTGATCCTTTCACTCTGTCTTGCGGCCGGATGCCTGAATCCGGCACAGTTGGTTTTTGCCGGTGGCCTTACGGCAACGGCGGCCGGCGTTGATGCGCCGGTAACGGTATCGGAAGGCCGGACAGATGTCCTGAACGGCCTTCACTTTGCCAGTGACTATGAGGAAATCTATAATGCTTTAAAAAAGATCTCCTGGTATTACTATGATGACTATTACATTGTTGAGGAGGAAGACGTGCAAGGCTCCGCCAAAGAAAGCTTTGCCGTCTCGGCGCCGGCTGCAGGGGCCGCCTTCCAGGCGGACGCTGATGTGGCTCTCCCAGAGGCGGCTCCTGTTCCGGAGGTAGGCTTTGAAGGCGCACAGACCTCGGCCAACACCTCTTCAGCTGATCCGGACTACTCAAATACGAACCTCCGGGACGAGGCGGTGGACGAGGCGGACATCGTGAAGACGGACGGCTCATACATTTATACCATCAAGGATTCCGAAGAGCTTATCATCGTAAAGGCGGATAAAGGCGAGATGACGGTCACAAGCCGCACAGCCATCGGCGAGGAAAGCAGTGCTTTTGTCCGGTCGGTGAAGGATTTTTACCTGGATGGCGACAGGCTGTATGTCATCAGCCTCGACAGGGAGAGCGAGCGCCCCTTAAATGCCAGGGGCTATTACGGCTCCTACCGCTATTATACCTCTCTTTACACCTATGACATCACGGATAAAGAGGCCCCCGCCCTCATTGGGCATGTCTTCCAGGAGGGGTCCTACGCCCAGTCCCGGAAAAAGGACGGTTATATTTATCTGTATTCCACCTGGTGGCCGGATATCGCCTCTAGCCTTGAGGATAGCCGCCTGGCACCAAACATTATGGGAGAAGAGCTCCCGGCGGAAAAGATCTGCCTGCCCAATATCCTGACGGAAGAGCAGTACCTGGTCATCTCTTCTATCGATGTCTCGGAACCGGATAAGATAAAGGATACGGATGCCCTCGTTTCCGGCGGCGAGTCCTTTTATGTGTCCGCGAACAGCATTTTTGTGATGAACACGAGCTGGCAGAGCAGCATCCGGACAGAGATCACCCGCTTTACCTATGACAGCGGGGATATCCGTCCCGTGGCGGATGTTTTCCTTAAGGGGACTGTCAACAACTCCTTCTCCATCGACGAGTATAACGGCTATGTCCGGGTGCTCCTGACGTACACGGGGTACCTGATGGGCGGCCGCCTGGGCGACTGGCTGGCGGAGCTGACGGGCGAGCGCTATACGCAGAAAAATGGCCTGGTCGTTCTTGACAGCGACCTTAGGGAAGTGGGCTTCCTGACCGGCATAGCCAGGAACGAGGAGATCCGCTCCGCCCGCTACATGGGCGATAAGGCCTACTTTGTCACCTACCGGAACACAGACCCCCTGTTCGCGGTTGACCTTTCCGACCCGGCCGCTCCGGCCATCCTCGGCGAAGTCAAGGTAACCGGCTTTTCCTCTTACCTTCATCCCTACGGCGAAGGCCTGCTGCTTGGCTTCGGCTACGAATCCGACCCATCGACCGGCTGGACGACCGGCTTGAAGCTTTCTCTCTTTGATATCTCTGACCCTGCGGACATTCAGGAGATGGACCGGTATGTCGTCCCCGGCATCACCTACTGCCCCGCTATGGAGGACTACAAGCTTGTCCTCTGCCAGCCGGGCAAAAACCTGATCGGCTTTTACAGCGAAAACCGCTATTTCCTTTTCAGGGCAGAGAAAACCGAGGCCCGGGAAGGGGAGAAGCTGCCGGAAATGACGATCGAACGCCTGCTCATCTACGATCTCCTGGCGGATGGCCTGTATGACAGCAGCTATAACAGCAGCACCAAGGGCCTTTATATTGGCGATGAACTGTATATCCGGAGCAATAGCTTCATCGTAGCCATTGACCTTAATACCCTCACCCGGGACAGCATTCTGATGCTCTAAGCTCTATGGCAAACGACATATTTTCGATGCGGCTCGGTTCAAAACCGGTTACTATTCACGGCTCATCCGCAAGCGGCTGAGTCTGCTCCCTTCATTGAGTCTGCTTCCTTCATTCGAAAGGAACGCCCAAGACATGTCCCAGTACGGGGATAGCGTGGACACTGCTTCCTTCATTCGAAAGGAACGCCCTGACAGGCTTCATCGCCGCTCCGCGGCTGGATTCCTCATGGAGGGGGAGCAGACCCTGCAAGGAAATGGATTTTGGATTGCCCATGCAAGCATGGCGTTCCAAGATCTATTTCCTTACGGCCGTGAATAGTAACCCATGACCGCGATTTTGTTTAATTTTACTCTTTTCTTTTTACCGAAAGTATAATAGAATAGGCGTACAGGTTTTGTGCTTTCGCATAGGGCCTTATCCTTTAGGATAAAAAAGAGGATTGCTTTGCCAGGCAATAGGTAACAGAGAGAGGAGAAAAATTAATGGCAGGAAGAAAAAGGAATGGTTGGAAATTTTTGGCTCTGGCAGCTGTCGCGGCTGCCGCTGCCGTCTATTTTATAAAGAAGTCGGAAAAGGAAAAAGAAGATCCGGAGAATGATTGGGACTTTGATGATACCGAGACGGATCTGACTGCCTCCGAAATGTCCATTGCTGACATAGATTCCAAGGCGGCATCTGACAAGGAGGACCCCGAAGACTTCGAGGAATGGATGACAGGCAGCGAGGACGCGCCGGACGATGCCCAGGGCGCTAAAGAAGAAGCCGCTGAGAAGACACCGGAAAAATCCGCCGAAGCGGAAGAGGCAGCCCCCAAAAAGACTGAGAGCAAAAGAGACAGCGAGTAAAACGCATATTACGAGTAAAACGCATATTATAGGAAACGAATAAAGCGCCTCTCGTTTTTATTCGTTTCCCGCGCCGAATTTTAGCCGCTGCAAGCGGACACATTTCCGCTGAAAATTCGTGCGCATACTATAGATCTTTATAAGAATCCGCCAGAAAACCCACGTACCCTTGGGTCGTGGGATGAATGGC
>CAMNNO010000287.1 GCA_946545475.1 uncultured Blautia sp. | reverse complement strand
TGGGGGGAGGGGTGCAGGGGAGGGGGACGCGGGAAACGCAACTCTGAGCGGCCCCCCTCCCCTGCGCCTACCGGCAGGTAAAAGTAAAATAGGAAAGGCAAAAAGAAGCATGGCGCACAGAATCTCCCCGTAAACCAGAAAGCTTACTATAAAAACATGCACAAAAAACTAACAGAGTTTACAAAAGACAAATAGAAAATATACACAAGTATAACACTAAAGACCAAAATCGACAAGACAAAATGTGCTTGCAAGATATCACTCATTATTCCCTATTAAAAAAAGATGTGCTATAATAATGACAACAATAAAACCAGCTCCGCAGATACTTATAACGAAAGGAGAAAGCTTCCCCATGACTGACCGCGTAAAACGTATGAAAGAGAGCCTGAGGGTAAATAAATACCCTCTCTGCGTCGAACTTTTCCGCCTGGCCAACGAATCTCTGGATCAGACCGGCGGCGAGCCCATGCTGCTGCGGCGAGCCAAGCTTCATGCCCACATCCTTGACAACATCACGATCTTTATCGAGCCCGAGGATCTTCTCTGCGGCTCCGGCGCGTCCAAGCCCTTCGGCCTTGAAATGCAGTACGAGTACGGCGTCTGGACAAAGGACGAGGTGGAAAGCCTTAAGAGCGAGATCTATACCATCACCCCCGAGGATGAGGAAGAACTCTACAAGCTGAACGAGCGCTTCGCCAACAACGCCTCCAACTCGAACCTTGTGGAAGCCATGGGCAAGAGCCTGGGCGAGAACGAGCGGCTGTGGCCCTTCATGAAGTCTGGCGCTATCCTTCCGCCCTGGAAGGACAAAAAGGGCGGCTCCGGCGGCGGCTTCGCCATGAGCGGCTACGGCCTGGGGCCTGGCTTCTCGCTGGTCTGCGTGGACTACTCCCGCATTCTGAATGACGGCGCGAAGGGCATCATCGAGGAGGCCCGCCAGTGCATTAAGGACCTGCGCTACGAGAGCATCGATGCCGTTGAAAAGCGCAACTTCTGGGAGGGCGTTATCATCGTCTTCGAGGCCTGGGTGCGCTTTGCCAACCGCTATGCCGATCTGGCGGAGAAGATGGCGGCCGAGGAGAAGGACGAGGGCAGGAAGGCCGAGCTGATGGAAATGGCCCGCATCTGCCGCAAGGTCCCGTATGAGCCGGCCGGGTCCTTCCGGGAAGCCCTCCAGGCCTTCTGGTTTACCTTCCTCATGGTCTGCCCCTCCCCCACCTCCACGGCGGGACGCTTTGACCAGTACATGTATCCCTTCTATAAAAAGGACATCGACGCCGGCCTCATCACCGATGAGGAGGTGTTGGAGCTTCTTGAGATCATGCGCTGCAAGGTCATGAAGATCAACCGCGTCTCCGGCAAGGCCAACCGCGCCAAGAATGCCGGCATGGCCAAGTGGTACAACTGGACCATCGGCGGCCAGAAGGCGGACGGGAGCGATGCGACTAACGAGCTGACATACCTGCTCCTTGAGGCGGCCAAGGATACGAACCTGCCGCACCACACGGTAACGGTCCGCGTCCACAAGGGAACTCCGGAAAAGCTGATGGTGAAGGCCCTGGAGTGCGTGCGCACGGGCCTTGGCATGCCGGCCTTCCTGGGCGACGACTCCTACATCAATTTCTTCGCCAACCAGAGCGAGAACAACCGCCTGCCCATCGAGGAGGCCCGCGACTACTGCGCCACGGGTTGCGTGGACGGCAATGTCCCCGCCCTCACAAGGACGCAGGTGGCCGTTTTCTTCATCATCCCCCATGCCATGGATATCGCCATGCATAACGGGTACTGCCGCTTTACGAAGGAGGATTTTGCCCTGAAGGTGGGCGATGTCCGCGAGATGGCGACGTTCGACGAGTTCAAGGCGGCCGTGTACGATGAGATCCGCTATCTTATGCGCATGGCGAATGAGCGCATTAACGTCGAGATGATCACTGAAAGAGAGCTCTTCCCGGATGTGTTCCGCTCCGCCCTTATGAAGGATGGCGTCAAGGTGGGCAAGGACATGTTCAGCCGCCGCTTTGACTTTGAAAACGGCGCGGTCCTGGGCGCGGTCGGCGGCGTCAACACCGGCAATGCCCTTTATGCCATCAAGACCCTGGTCTACGACCAGAAGAAGTATACCATGGACCAGCTCCTCACTGCGCTTGATGCCGACTGGGTGGGCTACGAGGACATGCAGCGCGACTTCAAGGCCGTTCCCAAGTACGGCAATGCCGTGAAGGAGGTGGACGACCTGGTGGCTGAGGTATACAAGCTCCACGCCGACACCTGCCTCTCCCTGCCCTGCGTCTATGGCGATTCCCTTAAGCCCAACGCCATCTCCATTTCCGCCCATCAGCCCGGCGGCGCCCTCACGGGGGCCACGGCCGACGGCCGCAAGGGCGGCGAGATCCTGGCGGATGCTTCCCTCTCCCCCGACCACGGACAGGATACCCACGGCCCGCTGGCCGTCTTCCAGTCCGCTATGGAGGTCAACCAGGATCCTTATCAGGGAACGCTGATGAACATGAAGTTCCATCCCTCCAACATGAAGACGGAGGAGGACCTTAAGAAGATGGGCGCCATGATCAAGACCTACCTGACCCACGGCGGCAAGCATATCCAGTTTAACGTGGTGGACCGCGCGGAGATGGAGGACGCCAAGGTGCATCCCGAGGAGCACCCCGAGCTCATCGTCCGCGTAGCCGGCTACTCCGCCTACTTCACCCGCCTGCCGCTGTCCATCCAGAACGAAGTCATCGACCGGACCTGCCAGACGCTGTAAGGAATGAGCTTTCTTCTGCCTGTGTTCCGATACAGGAGGTGTCATTATGCCGCTGCCGAAGGACAGAACATTTACCGTCGCTGATATTTTTTCCCTCCCGGAAGGAGCGCGGGCCGAGCTTATTGACGGCACCCTTTACGATATGGCTCCCCCGTCGGGGACGCATCAGCTGATATCGGGCAACCTGGTTGCGGATATCATCGCCTATATCCGCAGAAACAACGGAGCCTGCCGCGTCTTCCCTGCTCCTTATGGCGTGTTCCTCGATGACGATGACAGGACATATGTGGAGCCGGATATTTCCGTTGTCTGTGACCAGGACAAGCTGGACGAGTCCGGGTGCCACGGTGCTCCGGACTGGGTCATAGAAATTGTGAGCCCCGCCAGCAGGGCTATGGATTATTTTGTCAAGCTCGTCAAATACCGGGAGGCCGGCGTGAGGGAATACTGGATCGT
>CAMNNO010000286.1 GCA_946545475.1 uncultured Blautia sp. | reverse complement strand
CCGAAGGCGAAACCCTCCAATGGCGCCGTCCCGAGCACTGCGTAGTGCTGACCGGCTACGACCGCGAAAAAAAAGTCGTCCTGGTCTCCGACCCCATCTACGGCGATACGGAGTACGATTACGATACCCTGGTGAAACGCTTTGAAGAGATGGGAAAGCAGGCCGTCCTTATCGACGCCTCGCCGGATAAAGATACAGAAAGCGAACAGGTTTTAGGTTAACGCGCTTTTATAGACGTGAATCGAGTAGGAGGGGAAGCTTCCCCTCCTACTTGCCTGTGGGGCGGCGTTCGCCGCTAGACGATGATTTCCTTACGCAGCCCCTGCGATAATGAAGTGGAGCCGGATTCCCACAAGGGAATCCGGCTCCATTTAAAAAATAGCAGCAAACTAGGAAGAAATGGGGACGGTTCTTTTTTCTTGTGATTCGTGAAAAAAAGAACCGTCCCCATTTCTTCCCCAGCCTCATTCGCGAAAGGGAAATATGAGAAGATGGATAATAAGCAGATACTGTATCTTTTTATTCATCGTGAATACGAAAAAACTATAAAAAAATCCTATTATAACTATCTTCAGAGAGGATATGATCCATTAGAAGCAAAAGAGGCGGTTTTGGCGGATAATTATGCAAGTCTTGGAGACCTTGTCATGGATACTGTGATCTGGCCTTGCCTGGCAAATGCAGAGGCGGCCTTCGGGCGACTGGATGCCGAAACAAAACAAAAAGCGATAAACTGTCTGGAACTGGGGGAGTCGAGAAAAATTTGGGGAGCGGAATCTAAGCTTACCAAAGAGTGGCAGCACATAGAAAAATTTCACAGACAGCTCTTGCTAGAAATGGAAAAGCCGCAGGTGGAAAAAAAGATAAGGCAGCCGTACCATTGCCCATGGAAAAAAGGTGACGTTTTTTATTGGAAATGTGGGGGAGAGCTGGCACAAACAAGTGGTTTATGCGGCAGGTATATACTTTTTCAAAAAGTAGGGGAGTTTGTGTTCAGCGACAATTGGGAGACACTGCCTGTAATGTTTGTTAAATTCACGGATAGTGAGCAGCTTCCTAAAAAATGGGAAGAATATGGAAGTCTAAAGTTTATTATACCAAAAGGGCGCTGGAATGATAAAATATGGGAACCTGTTTTTAGATGCGTTCCGTGTATCAGCTCAAAAAGGATGATACCAAAAGAATTTACATTTTTGGAGAATATGCCTGAGTGGCTTCCTCCTATAGATGAGTGCAGCGACAAGCCAACAGAGTTTTTAGCGATGAAACGTGTAGAAGACGTTGTACTGAGATCCTACCTCTTTCATGGAAGCAGATGGTAATAGAAAGCCCCCGCCTATGCCTTGTCAGCTTAGGGCGGGGGACTTTCTTGTTGGGATAGAGTATAGATATTACCAGTAAGCTGGTCCGGTATAGTCGATATCGTCGTCTGGTACGCTGTAATCGGAAATATTGATCAGGCGTGCGCCGTAATATTCATAATGATTAATGGAGTCGACATCCACGACCTCGCTGCCGTCCGGGTCAAGAAGGACGCCGTCCCAGCGGAAGGTGACATTGAGAAGGTACGTCCCGGCGGAGGGCTCAACATTCATGGAGAAGGTCTCGCGGCACTTGCGGTAAAAGTTTTCCACGGAGATCAGGTAGTCGTTATTATACTGGGCGCCATGCTGGCTGGCCAGGTATTCGGTATAGTCCTCCAGCATGTAGACCTTGTGGTTGACGTACCCTTCGTCGTAATGGGTGACAGTCGGGCGGATGAGGGGATCGAGGATCTCGATGGACACCTCGCCGTTCTCCACGGTCTTTTGGATCGTGAAAGAAGCCATGCCGCCGACCAGCTCGGCAAGGACATTCTGGGCGGAGATGAAATTCCCCAGGGAGTAGAAGATGACCATTTCGTTCCCTTCATCATCCTTAAGGCGCCCATAGGGCTGCAGGACATGGGGATGCCCGCCGATGACGACATCCACGCCATGTTTAAGGAGGAAGTTGGACCACTGCTTTTCGTATTCGTCCGGCATGCTCTCGTCCTCGGTCCCCCAGTGGGCGACAAAGACAACGCAGTCGGCCTGGGCGCGGGCCTTCTCGATCATGGCGGCCACGCGCTCGGTCCCTTCGCTGAAAAGATCGATCATGTAGCCGTACTCATCGTCCCCGGCCACATACATGGTATTGGTGCCGTAGGTGAAATTAAGGAAGGCGATGCGGATGCCGTTGACCTCGCGGATCTTGACCTCCTCCGCGTCCTCGGGCGTTTCGTGGATGCCGAGGAGCGTGATCTCCGGATGCTTTGTCCTCCAGTATTCCAGGGTCTGCTGCAAAAATTCAAGCCCCATGTCGTCGGTATGGTTGGTGGCCGAGTAGACCACATCAAAGCCGGCGTTCACCAGGGCATCGCCCGCCTCGGTGGGCGTGGCGAACAGGGGATAGGAGGATACCTGGCTGTGATCGTTTGTGAGGACGGTTTCCTGGTCCACAATAGCCAGGTCGGCAGCGGATATGATATCCCGGACCTCATCATAGATCCGGTCATAGTTCCACGTTCCGTCAGCCTGGACGCCGCCCTGGTAGACCGAGCTGTGATACAGGTTATCGCCGACGGCAACAACGCTTGCCGTATAAACCTGCTTCGGTCCCGGGGTGATAGGAGCGCGGGTGGCCGTCAGCCCCCCCTGCCCCTCCGGTGAAAACACGTCTCCGGCAGCATCCTGCGTCTCAAGCGCCACCTGCTCCTCAAGCCTCGGCGCCTCGATCAGGCGGTAGTCGAGAAAAGCGAAAAGGCCGATGAGGATGGCCAGCGTGGCAAAAGAAGCGATAAGGCTGATGCGGGAGTCAAGGCGTTCAATGATATTTAGGGGGGTGAAATCATCATTTCGTTTCATAGGTTATGCTTCCTTTTTTAGGTTTTTGGTTATGTCCGCAGGTATGAATGCAATACAAAAATATTTTATCACAGGAAATCCCGAATTGAAAGTGAAAGTTTAGGGGAGACCCCATTGCCCCCTGGGGCTATTCTGCTTTATGCTTACCTGGCGGGAGGTTATGGGGGAGTTATGTTTCTTTGTTGTTCTTTCTATTTTGTTTTACCTGGTGGGAGGTTATGGGGGCGCTATGTTTCTTTGTTGTTCTTTCTATTTTGTTTTACCTGGCGGGAGGTTATGGGGGAGCTATTTTCCTTTTGCCTTTCCTACTTTACTCTTACCTGGCGGTAGGCGCAGGGGAGG
>CAMNNO010000285.1 GCA_946545475.1 uncultured Blautia sp. | reverse complement strand
AGGTAAGCGTAAAATAAAAGGGTTAAAGGAAGCATAGCGCACCCAAAACCTACCGCCAGGTAAGCGTAAAATAAAAGGGTTAAAGGAAGCATAGCGCACCCAAAACCTACCGTTAGGTAAGCATAACCCAGAATACTCTACAGGGGGCGATGGGGTCTCCCCGAAAAATGTTATTTTGGATATTGACAAGGAGGCGGAAATATACTAGAATATACAAGCATGTTCAGGGGAGGACCGTGTTAATCCTCGGGACAAGATTTTTGAAATTCATAAAGTCCGAATAAGAAACGAGGTGTAAACATTGGCAAATATTAAATCCGCAAAGAAAAGAATCCTTGTAAACCAGACCAAGGCTGCCAGAAACAAATCCATTCGCTCTGCTGTCAAGACTTCCATCCGCAAGGTCGAAGCCGCTGTCCAGGCAAATGATAAGGAAACCGCCGAGGCCGCTCTCAAGAACGCTATTTCCACTATCAGCAAGGCTACTTCCAAGGGCGTTTATCATAAGAATAACTGCGCTCGCAAAGTTTCCCGCCTGTCCCAGCTTGTTAACAGCATCGGCTGATATATGAATATAACATCTGCCAGGATTGGCTGCTCTTTGGCTGATGTGCAAAGCGGATCCCACCGTCAGGGGTCCGCTTTTTTATTATTATCGCAGGGCGGCTCAACGAAGTATCTCGGCTTATAGAAGTATGTAAAAAAACAGCAGGCTAAACGTAAATCCCAAGGGGTTTAAAAAGGGGCCAGGCCCCATATGGGAGCCTGACCCCTTTTTGATTACTCGGTAATACCAAATTTCTTGTCGATAAGACTGATCAGGATCTTGACCGTCTCGTCAACCCCAAAGAGCGCGGTGTTGATGAGCACATCCTGGTACTCGGCGGAGCCCCAGGAGACATTGGAATAGTATTCGAAGTATTCCTTGCGGATGCCATCGATATGCTCGATCTTTTTCTCGGCGTCCTTGTCGGTATCCAGGTGATAAAATTCTTTGACTCTCGGGATGCGGAAGCTCTTCGGGGCAAAGACAAAGATGTTGAAGACATCGTCACGGTCTTTCAGGATGGTATTGGCGGCGCGGCCCATGATGACAAAGGATTCCTTCTCGGCCAGCTCCTCGATCAGGTCCTTCTCCATGAGATAGAACTGATTGGATTTGCTGAGCCTGGTCATCAGAGCATCACGGTCCTCGTTGAAGCCGCCTTTTTTGGCCCTGAAAAAGCGGAAGCCGCTGATCTTCTCGTCCAGCTCGGCGATCTCATCCGGGGTCATGTTGGTCTTTGCCGCCATGACAGTAAGAAGGTTGCGGTCGTAAAGCTTAAGGCCATAATGCTCGGCCAGTTTCTCACCGATCTCATGTCCGCCGCTGCCACATTCTCTTCCAATAGAAATAATCATTTTTTTGCCTTCCATAACAACCTTCCTTTCTGATTTCGATCTGATTCTGATTTCGATCTGATTCTGATTTCGATCTGATTCTGATCCCGATGCTGAATCCCGTTCTTTTTATACTCACGAAGGCAGAAAAATCTGCCATCAGATTCCGTTGTCAAGTGGCCAACCAATTGCGCTCGCTATTCGGACGTGAATACGCCGCGATTTCAAATTATTGGTCAACCAATTTTCTTTTTTATATTCTAGTACAGTGAGTAAGCTTTGTCAAGTTTTTTTTAACAGGCAACCGCGCCGAGCACAAGCGATGGAGTTTGCAGCTGTCATGTATCGTAATCGTTTTGAATAAAGAGGAAGTGCCTGTCGAGAGCTTCCTTTCCGAGTTCCAGGTCGCCGGCCAGGATAGCTTCGACCAGCTGCTGGTGGACGGACTGGAGATCATCGAAGCTTTTTTTGTCCTGGTGCTGCATCTTGTCGCGGGTGGCGCGGATGAAGCGGTCGATGATGCGGTTCAGGGCAAGATAGTTGGCGATGACCAGGCGGTTGCGGCACATTTTGACCAGGCACAGGTGCAGCATGCGGTCGCTTTCCGTCTGCTCTTCCAGGGTCTTGCCGTTAAGCAGGCCGTCAAGATGCCGTTTCAGCTCCGCCTTGCTCTCCGTCGTAGCGTTCGGCATGGCCAGGACCAGGGCCTGGCGCTCGATGGCGTAGCGAAATTCCCGGATCTGGCTGTAGCTCATGTCGTCCAGGGCATAGAGGATGGTCAGGACATGCTCCAGCGATTCGTCGAAATGGCGGGCAATGTAATTGCCGCTTCCCTGGCGGCTTTCCACCACCCCCATCACCTCCAGGAGCCGGATGCCCTCCCGGACAGCTGTCCGGGTAACATTCAGTTTTTGAGCCAGGTCACGCTCCGCCGGGAGCCTGTCGTCCACCTTTAGCTTGCCGGCCAGGATAAGAGTTTCAATATAATCAATGACCTTATCGGATGGTTTTTCTATTATTTCCATATATCGTCACCTTAAAATTACTCCGTCCCTGCCATAAATCGAGTAGGAAGGGGCACCCCTCCTACTCGCCCGCGGGGCAGCGTTCGCCGCAAGGCGATAGTTTCCTTACGCTGCCCCTGCGATAAATAGGGTAGAGGGAGACGCATTCTCCCTCTGCCCCCGGCGGGGCGCCCGTCACCGCCAGGTGACTATTTCCGATTGAGCGCCCCTGCCATGTAACAAAAAAATAGCACTCACAAAGAGTGCTATTTCCGTACTTATAAGACGTGCGTTAGAGGACTTGAACCCCCAGCCTTTTGGTCCGTAGCCAAACGCTCTATCCAGTTGAGCTAAACGCACACGCTGCATTTCCTTGCAACGATGCTATTCTAACTCTCTCCTATCGTTTTGTCAAGCATAAATTTTAATTTTTTTCAAAAAAAAGGTTACTATTCGCGGCTGGATTCCTCATGGAGGAACCAGACCTTGTAAGGATACAGTTTTCCCTCAGCATGGCGAGGAAAATCTGCATCCTTACGGCCGTGAATAGTAACAAAAAAGGAGCAGGCCCTTTCAGAGAGCCTGCCCCCTTTTCACTCATCCGGGGAAAGCCGCAAATATCAAGGCTTTCCCCGGAGCGTCGCGCTTAGGGACGGATCATTCGATGACCAGGGTGTAGGGCACTACGCTGGTCACGGGGTTGCCGGCGAAGGTCTGGGTAAATCAGCAGTTCCTGAATAAGTAAAAAATAAGCTAATGAAATAGACTTATTTGCATATTATGGATTATACCGTGTTAATTTCGATTGTATAACAAAACTCTTGCCATTGCATGGAATCTGTCTTGA
>CAMNNO010000284.1 GCA_946545475.1 uncultured Blautia sp. | reverse complement strand
TTGATATTATCGCATTATAGTCAATTATATTCGTTACAAGACATGTATTATATTGACTTTCTAACTAAATGACATTGGGGAAGAAAGGGGAACGTTTCTTCCCCAGCTTGCATGATTTTAATTTTAAAATGAAAGCAAATTAAATTTCAGTATTTGAATAATTTCAGACAATAACCTCTTGACAAGCATAAAAAAGAAGTTTAAGATAAAAGACCTCACTATAGTACAACAATGAGCACTGGAGAGGAGGTATATTGGCATGAGCATTTCGGAGGCAGCCGCACAGAAGAACCTGAAAAACAATTTAAAATATATTATGGAAGAGAACCGGATAACCACCCGGAAGGAGCTGGCCGCCAGCCTTGATATTTCGGAGCCCATGCTCTCGCGGATCATGAACGACGGCCAGATCCCGACCATGTATCCCTTCTTTGCCATGATGAATGACAAATACGGCTACACCGTGGAAGAATGCCTCTTTACCGACCTCGCCGAAATGCAAAGGCTGCAAAGGCAGAACGATGAAGGCGTCTCCCAGAGGCTTCTTGGCCGCTATCTCGGCCTTTACCAGATCTACCATTTCCGCACCACCTCCCTTAAAGGCCGTGACATCTCCGAGGCCGGGGCCGGGCTTCGCTCCGGGATCCTTTTCATCTGCCGGAATCCCCAAAATTCCAGCATCCACCAGGCTTACGCTCTGTTTGACCTGGGCACGGCCGAGGCCGATGAGATCTACAGCCGCATTTCCGATCATCTGTTTAAGGATGGCGACGACGCGGCCGTCGCCTATCTGTTCTCCTTAAGAGACGACATACACCTGTATCTGGGCGATCTGGAGATCACGTCCTGGCAGGTCTTCTGCAACCTGCGCTATGACTTCAAGGACCGGGTGACGATCATGTTCCACCAGGTGGAGGGCACCAGCAAGGACTATATCGGCAGCCTCGCCGCCATGCTCAGCGTCAGCAAAGGGCGGATGCCCATGCCGTGCTTCCAGTATCTGGGCATCAGCCGCTATTCCCTGGCAAAGGAATCCAACGATGTCATCAGCCATTACCTGCTGGCCAAATGGCCGCGCACGGACTCCTCCTCCTACCTGGAAGAAATTGCCAACCTTACCGAAAAGCTTTACAGCCAGGGCCGCGAGGGCAGCTCGCGTAGCGATGATGAAAAGCATGTCATGCTCCTCTACTACCTTGACATGGTAGCCAACCAGGCTGTGGAAAAGAACATCCGCCGCCTGCAGCTTCTGACCATAGAAGAGGACGATGCCTTTTACCACTTTTTAAGGGCCTGTATCAACAATAGGAGCCGCGAGGCGTAATGCCTGGGGCAGGAAGGCGGTGTTTTCAGCATGAAGGATAACAAGGAAAAAATCGGCATGGCCGCCGATGAGGTGCATCTTTGCAACCGGAAATTCGATGAGATCATCAAGGAGATGAAAAGCCGCTACACCATGGACGCTTCCCTTGTGCGCCGCGCTTACGACTTTGCGCTTGAGAAGCACAAATTTCAGAGGCGGGAGGACGGGACGCCTTACATCACCCATCCCCTGGCGGTAGCCATGACCCTGGCCAAGGCCGGGTACGAAAGCGACCTGATCGCCGCGGCTCTTCTCCATGACGTGGTGGAGGACTGCGGCGTTACCGTAAAGACCCTGGAAGAGAAGTTCGGCAGCCAGATCGCGGATATCGTGGACGCTGTGAGCGCCGTGTCCGTGAGCGTGGAGAACGCCGAGATGAGCAAGCGGGACAGGGATGTCCTGTCCGATAACAAGCTCTTAAATGCCATCATTGACAAGGGCAGGCAGAAGGCCCTGTATATCAAGCTGGCGGACCGCATTCACAATCTCCAGACCATAGGCTCGCTTCCCGTCGGAAGGCAGAGGGCCAAGGCACTCCATACCCAGAACGTCCTCATCCCTGTCGCCAGGTATATGCGCGTATTCCAGCTTGCCGACGAGCTCTCCGACCTCTGCCTTAAGATCGAAAGCCCGGAGATCTACCGGCAGATCGAGATCGGCTACCACAATATCCTCCGGAAAAATGCCTATGTGCTGGAAGGGGCTGAGGGGCTTAAAGCTTTCTTCTATGATCTTATTGCGACAAAGGACCCAATCATTGCCAAATATGTCGTCTCCCTCAACTTTAATGAGAGGCGGGTGGAGGGCATCTTCCGCCATATCTCGGACCGCCTGACGGAAAGCGAGAGCCTGAGCGACCTCTTGACCAAGCAGAACATTCCCCTGTACAACATCAATTTTACCATCAGCGACAGCTGCCCCAAGTCGCCGGAAGCGGTCTTTTTCCAGTTCTACAAGGAGCTGCACGAGAGCCGCTTTCAGCTGACCATTACGGGGATATCCCGGGCTATGAGCTCGGGAACCGTTTTTTACCGGCTTAAGGACTGCTTCCACAATACCTACCGCCTGTTTTTGCAGACGGAAAAGCAGAGGCTCGCCTTCTCCCACGGCATCAGCATTACCGGCAAGTACGCGGATATCCAGGAGTATCTTAACGGTTACTATTACAACCGGGCGGAGCCCGATGAGCCGGCGCACGTGATGATCCCGGTCTATAAGCGGGATGGCAGCCGCCTTTTCATTGAGGACGGGGCGACGGTGCTGGATTTCGCCTTCCGCCTGAATCCCGAGATCGGCATTTGCGCCCGGTATGCCCATATCAATAAGCTCAGGGATGAGGCGCCGCTTTACACGCGCCTCCGCCCGGGTGACATGGTGGATGTGATCTCCGACCACGACCAGGCCCACCCGGAAAACGATATCCCCCATGTCAGCATCCGCTGGTTTGAGTATCTTCATACCCGGGAAGCCATCCGCGACCTGTCGCGCTACCTGGAGTTCCACGCATCCCAGGCTTCGCCAAAAGTCCTGGCTGTGGGGGAGAAGGGGAGAGAGCGGCTTGAGATGCCCGCCGGGGCGACCGTCCTGGACTTTGTGCTGGCCACAAAGGGGGAAGCCGCCCTGGAAGGGTTTGCGGCCTACCTGAACAAGAGCACCGTCCCCGCCGACATATCCCGCCCCCTGCGCTACGGCGACCAGATCCGCATCCGGCTGGAGGAAAAGCGCTCCCTCCCCGATATCTCATGGCTGGCCGCCGCCAAAACCGCCGAAGGGCAGAAAATGCTCCTTTCCTACATGGAAAAAAACTATATTCATAAGTGACTATTTCACTCGCGCGCTCCTGCGATGTGAATCGAGTAGAAGGGAAATC
>CAMNNO010000283.1 GCA_946545475.1 uncultured Blautia sp. | reverse complement strand
TAGGCACCTTTGAGCGGAGCTACAACTCGCTGTACAAGCAGGCGGTCATCCTTGAATAAAAGGGGCCGGGCTTCTTTCGCATACAAAAGATATACTAGTTACATTTAATAATTACCGAAGGCAATTGTTTAGTGTAACTGCATATACCGCGGCAGAAAATTACAGTCGGCAATTAAACTTGCTCGCGAGTATAACGATCACCATCATTCCGGGAAGGATGGCAAAAGCTATGGAAAGCAAATTCTTAAAAAAGACGGGCACAGGCCTTTTGTGCCTGGCATTAGCCCTGGGACAGGGGCTTTGGGGAAACACGGCGAGGGCCGGCGGGCTCTCCGGGGAAGAGGAGCTTTTTGACTGGGACTTTTCCATCGAGGAGGACGACCTGGACGCTCAGATGCCGCCGGAGGTGCTGGCATCGGAAGAGATGTTCTCCGAGGACGATCTGTTTTTTGAAGATGACTTTTTCAGCATCGAAGAGGATGATATCTCCTCGGATGCCCTCTGGCGCTTGTCTTCTGAGGGGATCGTGAAGGAGAGCGCCTATGAGGTCGGGGCCGGCTATCCGCGGGTGTCCGTTGTGGTCGATGAGAGCGCCTGGGTCATCAAAAGCTATGGCTTCAAGCTCCGGCGCCAGGACAGGGCAAATGAGGTATCCGCATCGGCGGAGGAAGAGGCCTCTCTTATGGACGATATAGCCATGGAGGAGGCGGAGATCGTTTGGGATGAGGGCTTCGGGGCGGAAGACCTTCTGTCCGACGGCGAGGGAGAGAGCCCCTACCTCGACGCGGAGGAGCCATACGAAAGCGTCTACGAGGATGCTCCGGCTGTTTACCTGTCGCCCTCCGAGCTGTTTTACACCTCCTTGGACGGCGTGGTCCAGGTGACGACGGTCAACAGGGAGACGGGAAAGAGGCATACCGGCCGCTATATTTTTGACGAGAACGGCAAAATGCTCACCGGCCGCAGGACCCTTGCCCCCGGGACGCCGGGGCAGGCCTACAATTATACCAGCTACAAGCTTTGCCTGTTCACGCCAAGCGCTCTCGCTGCCCTGTACGATGAGTATGAAGGGCAGAACGTCGCCATGACGCCGCTGAACAGCGACATCGGCCAGCGAAAGGACAATTACTGGTACTGGGACGCGCCCACCGGCAAGTTCCAGTATTTCGACAACGACGGCAACCGTTACCCCATGGGGGATCTTAACGTACAGTATGCTTCCGTCGGCTATTACTATATCCGCGGCGCCTACTATCAGTTGATGAGCAGCGGCCGTCCAAGGACGGGGCTTAGGGAGATCAACGGGTCCCTGTATTATTTCCGGGAGGATTCCGAAATTCCGGGGCAGATGGTCCTGGGCGAATGGGTGCGGCTGTACACAAAGACCAGCACCCGTTACCTCTACTTTCAGCCGGCCAGCGCCGGCGCCGATAAGGGCAAGGCCCTGATGCACGACGGCTACCATGTGGCCAGGGTGCCGGCGGGGGACAAGAGCGTTCTCTACCTGCTGAACCAGAACGGCTATGTCATGAAAAACCGGATGAAGCTTCAGGCCGGGGACGGGGCTTTTTACTGCTCGGATGGCAATGGAAAGGTCTATCAGGATACCTTTATCGAGAATGGCAGGAGCACCTATTACGCGCAGGCGGATGGAACTCTGTTTAAGGAAGGGAGCCTTGTTGTGGACGGCAGAACGTATCTGTTTGAAAATTATATCCTGAAAAAAGAGATAAAGGAAGAGACGCCGGCGCGGCTGGGAGGCGTTGCGGATTACGGGGCGCTTCATGTTGAAGGGGCCCATCTGATCTCGGCCGACGGACGGCGCGTGCAGCTCCGGGGGATCAGCACCCACGGCATCAACTGGTTCCCGGAGTATGTGAACGCGGCGGCCTTTAAGGAATACCGCGAGACGTGGGGCGCTAATGTCATGCGCCTGGCTATGTACACCGCGGAGTATAACGGCTACATGACAGGGGGAAACCGGACAGCGCTCAAGAACCTGATCCGCCAGGGCGTGGGCTATGCGACGGATAATGACATGTATGTTATCGTGGACTGGCACATCCTCTCGGATAACAATCCTCTTACCTACAAGGATGAGGCGAAGGCCTTCTTCCGGGAAATGGCCGGGGAGTTTTCTTCCCACAATAATGTGCTGTACGAGATATGCAACGAGCCGAACGGCGGCACCACCTGGGCCGATGTCAGGGCCTATGCCCGGGAGGTGATCCCGGTCATCCGCGCCTGTGACCCGGACGCGGTGATCCTCGTCGGAAGCCCGGAGTGGAGCCAGAGGGTCGACCTGGCCGCCGCCGAGCCTTTAAGTGAGTTTGATAATATCATGTACACCCTGCATTTTTACGCCGGCACCCACAAGTCTGACCTGCGCCTTCGGATGGAGCGCGCAGCCGCCGCGGGCCTGCCCATCTTCGTCAGCGAATACGGCATCTGCGACGCCAGCGGAAACGGGGCCCTCGATAAAGCCGAGGCCGGAAGGTGGGTCGCCAGCATGGACAAGCTCGGCATCAGCTATGTCAACTGGAACCTGTCCAACAAGGCGGAATCCTCATCCATCGTATCCGCCGGCTGCCGCAAGACCTCCGGCTTTGCCCAGTCCGACCTGACAGAATCCGGCCAATGGCTCTACGCCCTGCTCTCCGGCAAAGCCGGGAGCGGCGGCATGATCTCCGATGGACAGAGCGGCGGAACCTCTTCCGAAAAGCCCGGAGAAGGCACCTCCGGGAACACTTCCGGCCAGGCCAGCAGCACTCAAAGCACTCTGCCCTCCGGCATAAAAGCAGCCGAAATGCCCGGCCTCACAGTAACCATCACGCCGGACGGCTCCTGGTCCTCAGGCGGCCAAGCCTTCTTCCTCTACCGACTCTCCGCCGTCAATACAGGAACAGCGCCCGTGAACGGATGGGAGGCGGAGATCACCTTCAATGGCAGCTTCGAGCTTAACGACAGCTGGAACGGGGAGTTTTTGAAGCTTTCTTCTACAAAGCTTCAGATCAAAAATAAGGATTACAACGCCGTTATAGCACCGGGCGGAAGCGTTTCGGATGTGGGCTTCATTGTATCCATCCAATAAATAAAAGTCTTTTCTTACCTGGCGGTAGGCTTGGGGTGCGCCATGGTTCTTAGTGTTTTATCTATTTTACTTTTACCTGGCGGTAGGCTTGGGGTGCGCTATGGTTCTTAGTGTTTTATCTATTTTACTCTTACCTGGCGGTAGGCT
>CAMNNO010000282.1 GCA_946545475.1 uncultured Blautia sp. | reverse complement strand
AATTGTTTAGTGTAACTGCATATACCGCGGTGCGAGCTTTAAAACAGCAGTTAAATTCGATCGCGAGTATAAATATATGAGACTATAGGAGAGACAAGATTGGATAAAAAGAAAGCATTATATCTGGAATGCAGCTCCGGGATAAGCGGCGATATGACTGTGGCCGCACTCCTGGATCTGGGTGTGGATAAGACAGAACTGGAAACGGCCCTTAAAAGCCTTCCTCTGGACGGCTATGCCGTAAACGTGTCCCGGATCCTGAAATCCGGGATAGAGGCCTGCGACTTTGATGTCCGGCTGGATGAAGAACATGAGAACCACGACCACGACATGGCCTATCTTCACGGGCACGATCCGGCCATGTCCGGTCATGATGAGAATGGACACCATCATCATGATGATGAGCACCATGACGATGATGAGCATGAGCACCATCACCACGACCATGACGGTGATGAGCATGGACACCATCATCATGACGATGACGAGCATGAGCACCATCACCACGACGATGACGAGCATGAGCACCATCGCCATGACGATGACGAGCATGAGCACCATCATCATGACGATGACGAGCATGAGCACCATCACCATGACGATGACGAGCATGAGCACCATCATCATGACGGTGATGAGCATGAGCACCATCACCACGACCATGACGGTGATGAGCATGGACACCATCATCATGACGATGATGAGCATGGACATCATCATCACGACCATGACCATGACGCCCACGAGCATCATTATCATGAACATGCCCATCATCACCGGACGCTCCCCGATATCAGGGCCATCATAGAAGCCGGAGACCTGAGCGAGGGGACCCGGGCTCTGGCCCTTAGGATCTTTGATATCCTGGCCCGGGCGGAAGCAAAAGCGCATCATGTGCCGATGGAGCAGGTGCATTTTCATGAAGTCGGCGCCGTGGACTCCATCGTGGACATTGTAGCCGCCGCGTTCTGCCTGGATAAGCTTGGCATCCGCGATGTTATCATTCCAAGCCTGACCGAGGGCACCGGGACCATCCGATGCCAGCATGGCATTCTGCCCGTCCCTGTTCCAGCTGTCCTTAATATTGTACAGGATGAAAAGCTGCCCCTCCATATTTCCGGCGTCTTTGGCGAGCTGGTAACGCCGACGGGTGCCGCCATAGCCGCTTCCGTCTGCACCAGCCACCAGCTTCCCGATGAATTTTCCGTGCTGGCCATGGGCCTGGGAGCCGGAAAGCGAAAGTACGAATGTCCGGGACTGCTCCGCGCCATGATCATTGAATACGAGGAGAGCTATCAGGCGGATACCGTCACCCTGCTTGAGACCAACATTGACGACAGTACCGGCGAGGAGCTGGGCTTTGTCATGGAAAAATTATTTGAAGAGAAAGCCCTTGATGTTTTTTATCAGCCGATCTACATGAAAAAGAACCGGCCGGCCTATCTCTTAAGCGTCCTCTGCCATGAAAAAGACCGGGAGACGCTGGAAAAAACGATCTTCTGCCACACCACCACCATCGGCATACGCCGCAGCCAGTGGCAACGGACGACCCTCAGCCGCAGGAACATGACTGTTGAAACTCCGCTTGGAAGTGCGGAAGTGAAGATATGCGGCGACAGGATCTATCCGGAATACGAAAGCGTAAAAACCATCTGTGAGGCCCACGGCATTTCCTTCCGGGAAGCCTGGCAGATGATCCAGGCCAGCGCAAAAGCGGCCATGTAAGGTTGAGCAGAAATGGAAGATAAACAGATAAAATGCCCCTATGCCAAAAACTGCGGCAGCTGCCAGTATCAGGGAATGGCATATGAACAGCAGCTTAAGAAAAAACAACAGCTGACAGAGACCCATTTAAAACCCTTTGGACATGTCAGACCCATTTTGGGGATGGAAGCTCCGCTTTATTACAGAAATAAGGTACATGCCGTTTTCGGCAGGGATAAGAAAGGAAACGTCCTGTCGGGAACCTATAAGGCCGGCACGCACCAGATCGTTCCCATCTCGGAATGCCTGATCGAGGATCAGGAATGCCAGGCGATCATACATGCCATCCGGGATATGCTGAGATCCTTCCGGATATGGGTCTATGATGAAGATCGGGGAACTGGCCTTCTCCGCCATGTCCTGGTACGAAAAGGTTTTGCCACCGGAGAGATCATGGTCGTGCTGGTTGTGACCTCCCCGATCTTTCCGTCAAAAAATAATTTTGTCAAAGCCCTCCTGAAACAGTTTCCGAAGATCACTACCGTTGTCCTGAACATTAACGACAAGGACACCAGCATGGTTTTGGGAGAGCGGAACATAACCATATACGGCAAAGGGTTTATAAGCGACACGCTCTGCGGCTGCCGCTTCCGGATCTCGCCGGGCTCCTTCTACCAGGTCAATCCCGTTCAGACCGAGGTTCTTTACTCCGAGGCCATAAAAGCGGCCGCCCTTACCGGCAATGAAACCGTGCTGGATGCCTACTGCGGCATAGGAACCATCGGCATTGCGGCATCTTCCGCCGCAAAGGAAGTCGTCGGCATAGAGCTGAATCCCGATGCCGTTCACGATGCGATCCGCAACGCCAAAGAAAATGCCGTCAAAAACATCCGCTTTTACATTGGCGATGCCGGTGAGCGCATGGAAGAGCTCGCCGGGGAAGGCCGTACCTTTGACGCGGTCTTCCTCGACCCGCCCAGGAGCGGCTGCAGCAAAGCCTTCTTAACCCACCTGATCCGGCAGAATCCGCCAAAGATCGTCTACATCTCCTGCAACCCCGAAACCCAGGCACGGGACTTAAAAGACCTCACCCGGGCAGGGTATGCCGTTTTATCTATACAGCCTGTGGACATGTTCCCGTTTACCGGCCACATCGAAACCGTCTGTCTACTAACACATTCTTGAGGAAAAAGAGCTGGAAAAGCCTGAAATACTGGGGTTTCCGTCACCGGGAGCAAGATCCGCTCCGCATGATGGAACCCCTCTTTTTATGTTCGCGGGAACTGGTCAAGAAGCAGGGTCGTGGCTACGATTTTACTATTTCAGAAATCGAGTCAACGATTTTACTATTTTGGGCAAAACGAGAAAACGATTTTACTATTTGGGGTAGATCGAGGCTATGATTTTACTGACGGATGATAAAGAGAATTTAAGGAAGATATGCTTTGTTCCACAGCTCGTTTGAGGGTACCGGGAGTACCTGGAGGGCCAGCAGGAGCCGGTGACGGACTACGACGAAGGGCTGGTCCGAAAGCT
>CAMNNO010000281.1 GCA_946545475.1 uncultured Blautia sp. | reverse complement strand
CATTCAACAGCCCGCCGCCAGGTAAAAGAAAAATAGAAAGCTAATAAGAGACATGCCGCACCCAACAGCCCGCCGCCAGGTAAAAGAAAAATAGAAAGCTAATAAGAGACATGGCGCACCCAACAGCCCGCCGCCAGGTAAAAGAAAAATAGAAAGCTAATAAGAGACATGCCGCATTCAACAGCCCGCCGCCAGGTAAAAGAAAAATAGAAAGCTAATAAGAGACATGGCGCACCCAACAGCCCGCCGCCAGGTAAGAGAAAAATAAAAGTCATCAGAGGGGCCCCGGGGGCTCCCGGATAAAGGATTGACGATTGAAAAATGGGGGATTATACTATATGAGAAGTATCTGAAAATGGTATCGTAGCCGGACCTGGAACGTGGACTCCTTGTAGTTCTGCCGGAAGCCGTCTGCTAAAGAAAGGAGAACATATGTTAAAGATAAAATGGGAAAAGATCTGTCTGTTTGCGGGTGGCGCTCTGCTTGGGAGCTATGGCGTTAAGCTACTTACGAGCCAGGACGCCAAAAAATTATATACCAACTGCACGGCGGCTGTCCTTCGCATGAAGGACGAGGTGATCCGGGATGTGGCTACGATCGTGGAAAACGCCGAGGATATCCGCGAGGACGCCCGGGATATTAACGAAGAGCGCCGCAAGGCCTATACCCGGAAGCAGATCGAGGACGCGAAGGCTCTTCTTGCGAACGCAGGTGAGGAGGAATGAAAGGCCGTATCCTGCATGAAAGCCGATCCCGCATGCGGCTCCATCTTCTGATGCCCGGCATGACGGGGGAGGATGCCGATATCCTGGAGATCGCCCTTCTGGAATGCCCGGATATCAAAGAGGCCAATGTCGATGAGCGGACCGGGAACGCCGTCATCCGCTTCCGGAAAGGCAGGAGGGAGAGCGTCCTTAAGGCCCTGGAGGCTTTCAGCTTTAAAACGTCGGACATCGCCCCTCCCGTCCACAGCAAAAGGGCGCTCCGACGGGAATATGAGGACCGGATCTTTTTCCATATTGCCCGGCGCCTGATCACAAAGATCGTTTTGCCGGCCCCTGTGCGGAGCGCCATTACGGTGGCAAAAGCCCTTCCCTACCTTCAAAAGGCTCTCTGGTCCCTGCTCCATGGGCAGCTTTCGGTCTCGGTCCTCGATGCCTCATCCATCACGGTCTCCCTGTTAAGGGGCGAATACGATACCGCGGGGAGCGTGATGTTCCTTCTGGGCGTCGGCGATATCATGGAGGAGTGGACGCACAAAAAATCCCTGGAGGACCTGGCCAGCGCCATGTCGCTGAACGTGGATAAGGTCTGGGTGCGCCTTGAGGACGGACAGGAGGTCCTTAGGGGCGTGGATACGGTGATGCCCGGCGACCAGATCATGGTCAGAATGGGCAACATGATCCCGCTGGACGGCGAGGTGGCTCAGGGCGAAGCCATGGTGAACCAGTCCTCGATGACCGGCGAGCCGCTTGCCGTACCAAAAAGCGTGGGCGGCCTTGTCTATGCCGGCACCGTTGTCGAAGAGGGCGAGCTTGTCGTAACTGTCCGCGAGTCCTCGGGCCAGGGCCGCTATGACCGCATTGTGGCTATGATCGAGGAATCGGAAAAATTAAAGTCTCAGACCGAGGACCGGGCCTCCCACCTGGCGGACCGCCTGGTGCCCTGGACGCTTGGGGCCTCGGGCCTTACGTATCTGTTTACGCGGAACGCGGCCAAGGCGGCCTCCATCCTCATGGTCGACTTTTGCTGCGCCCTTAAGCTCTCCATGCCGATCGCTGTCCTTTCGGCCATGAGGGAAGCCGGCACATGCCATATATCGGTCAAGGGCGGGAAATTCCTGGAGAACTTTGCCGAGAGCACGACCCTGGTCTTTGATAAGACCGGGACCCTGACGAATGCGTCCCCAAAAGTCCGCTCTGTGGTCACATTTGGAAACAATGATGAGACGGAAATGCTCCGCCTGGCAGCCTGCCTGGAAGAGCATTTCCCCCATTCCATTGCGAACGCGGTGGTGTGGGAGGCCGCCGGGAGGGGCATCCTTCACGAGGAAAGGCATTCCCGCGTGGACTATATCGTCGCCCACGGCATTGCCAGCAGCATAGAGGGGAAAAAGGTCTGCGTCGGCAGCTACCACTTTATCTTTGAGGATGAAGGCTGCCGCCTTCCGGAGGGCGAGGAGGAGCGCTTTGAGGCGCTTCCCGATGAATGCTCTCATCTTTACATGGCTATAGACGGCTTTTTGTGCGCGGTCCTTCTCATCGAAGACCCGCTCCGCCCGGAGGCGGCAGAGGTGATAAAGACCCTTCATGGCCTTGGCCTCGAGCGGATCGTGATGATGACCGGGGACAGCGAGCGCACAGCCCGGGCCGTTGCGGAGGCGACCGGGGTGGATGAATACCACTCCGAGGTGCTCCCGGAGGACAAGGCCGGCTTTATAAAAGCGGAGCACGCCAAAGGGCGCAAGGTCATCATGGTCGGGGACGGCGTCAACGATTCCCCCGCGCTTTCCGAGGCGGATGTCGGGGTAGCCATCAATACCGGCGCGGCCATTGCCCGGGAGATCGCGGATATTACGATCATGGAAGAGGGGCTTTCCTCCCTGGTGACGCTCCGCCTTCTCTCGCAAAACCTGATGAAGCGCATACATGCCAATTACCGGACGATATTGTCCTTTAATTCCTTCCTGATCCTTATGGGCATGCTGGGCCTGTTCCCGTCCGCGACGACGGCCCTTCTGCACAACGCCTCGACCATAGCCATAAGCCTGAAAAGCATGACGCCGCTTCTTCCGGAAGCCGATGAAAGGAAAAGTGTATGAACCGTATCCTGATCGTCGAAGACGATGAGGCGATCTCCAACCTGATACGCCTTAACCTGGCCAAGGCCGGCTACGCGTGCCAGCAGGCCATGGACGGCGAGTCGGCCGCGGATCTTATGGGCATCCGGCCGGGAAAGCCGGATGTTTGACCGGGGCGTGCAGCAGGAGATCGAGATCACCTCTCTCCTGGACATGGCGTCATATCTGTCCTGACCATCATTTATAGTATGCGCAGGAATTTTCAGCGGAAATGTATTTTTTGGAGAAAAATAAAAAAGATACAATTCGGATACATTTCTGATTATGATAAGATACAAAGATATATTACGCTTTTTGCGGATCAGGTGATCCTGCCTGCGACGAAAAGCCATAACATAACGTCTAATATACAGAATCCTCGAAAAATTTCTTTGCCGTTATCGGCCTGGCATTTTTGCCCCGCCAGGTGACAGCGTTTATAAGAATCCGCCAGAAAACCCACGTACCCTTGGGTCGTGGGATGAATGGC
>CAMNNO010000280.1 GCA_946545475.1 uncultured Blautia sp. | reverse complement strand
TTATGGCAAATATTGAAGATTATATCGGCTGGCGGGGAGATGTTTCCTTTGATTACGACCCGTTTAACGAGGTGGACAATCTGATCATGGCTTCCCTGGCCTACGTCGATTTTGAGAATGTCCTTGACGACAGGGAGGCCCCGGTGCCGGTCGGGGAGCTGGACGCGCGCTATTTTGCCATCCACACTCCCGAGGAGCTCTATGCCCGGGAGTTTTTTACGAAGACCATGCCTTTCCTTCTCACCAAAATGGCCGCGTCGCGTCGCTTTAGCGGCATCAGGGCCTTCGGGTATGAAAATCACATAGACCCGAAAAAGGAATGCCAGATGTCGGTGGTGACCTTGCTTCTGGACGAGCGGACAGCGTATGTTTCCTTCCGGGGGACGGACGACACGGTGGTGGGCTGGAAGGAGGACTTTGAGCTCTCCTACCGCCAGCGGACCACAGGGCAGCAGCTGGCGGTCGACTATATGAACCGGCGATTTAAGGATACCGATCTCACCCTCTATGTCGGCGGCCATTCCAAGGGCGGAAACTTCGCGGTGTACGCCAGCGCCTTCTGCTGCCCGGAGGTCAAAAAGCGCATTAAGGCCATTTACAGCAACGACTCTCCCGGATTTATCAGCGAAGTGGCCGAGGACCCTGAGTATCAGGAGATCCTGGGACGCGTGGTGAGCATTGTGCCGGAGGAGACGATTATCGGAACGCTGCTGACCACGACAAAAGCCAGGCACATTGTCAAAAGCTCCGCCAAGGGCATCCTCCAGCACGATGCCCTCTCCTGGCAGGTTTACGGCAACCATTTTGAGGAGGTGCCCAAGCGCAGCGATGTCAGCCTTCTTCTTGAGGGCATGATGGGAAACTGGCTCGGCAAGCTGGACGAGAAGGAGCGGCAGGTGTTTGTCGAGGCCCTGTTTGGCTTTTTCGAGAATACCCAAAAGGGAACCTTCGAGGAGATCAAAAAGAACGGCGCCTCATCGCTGTCCAGGATCATGCAGGCGGCCATCGCCATGCCGAAGGAGGAGCGGGAAACCTTTGTCCGGGCCCTGTGGGAGCTCATAAAGAGCGGAAGCGACACCGCCGTGGAACGTGTGAAAGAGCAGTTTTCCGGGATGATCGCCATGCCGTAAGGAGTTATATGATCACATTCACGGGCTTTCCTTCAAAAAAGCCATGAATATCCTGCGAGACGATGTCAACCAGCCTCTGCCTGGTCTCCATCCCCTTCCAGCCCATGTGGGGTGTGAGGATGACATTGTCAAGGGTGTAAAGCGGGTTATCCTCTGCCGGCGGCTCGGTCTCCTGAACGTCGAGGCCGGCCCCGGCGATCTTCCCTTCCTCCAGTGCCTTTATGAGCGCGGCCTCATCCACAAGAGCGCCTCTGGAGGTGTTGATGAGGAAGGCCGTGGGCTTCATGAGGGAAAGGGCTTTTTCGTCGATCATATGCTTGGTCTTATCGTTGAGGGGGCAGTGCAGGGAGACATAATCGCTCTGGGACAGCAGCTCCTCCAGGGTGACAAAGGTCACCGCGCCGCTGTTTTCCCTGGGCGTCCGGGTGTAGCATAAGAGCTTCATGCCCAGGGCCTCGCCGACCTTAAGGACTTCCCGGCCGATGTTGCCGAAGCCGACAACGCCAAGGGTCTTGCCGTTGATCTCCATGTGGGGCACGCCAAGAAACCTGGTAAAGTTGCTGCGGTCGCCCCTGGCAAGCATTTTCATCTGGACCTGCATGGTGGAGGAGAGGTTCAGCATCATCATGACCGCTGTGTGAGCCACCCTCTGGGTGCTGTAAGCCGGAACATTGCATACGGTGATGCCTTTCTTTGCCGCCGCGTCGATAGCGATATTGTTATAGCCGGTCCCGGCTTCACAGATCAGCTTGACGGAATCGGGGAAGGCGGCGATCTGTTCAGCCGTAACAGGCATCTCCTTGGTCACAATGGCATCCGCGCCCTGTATCCGGGAGAGCAGCTCATCCGCACCGGTGTCATCATAGACGGCCGTCTCCGGCGAGAGAACGGAAAAGTCAAGCTTTCCGTCAAAATTCATTTTAGCAGCGTTAAGGACAACAACTTTTGGATTCATGGCAATACCTCCGAAGGTTTTTCTAGGGGTTATGTTCACATCATTTGTATTTTACCAGAAATAGCCCCAATATACAACAATAGATCAGGAACTGCAGCAAAACAAAGTTTCAGGCGCTTAAAGCGTCAGGACAGGAGGGCTTTATGGGAATAGCTGTGATCGGTGCTGTGTTTATTGATATCAAGGGTTATCCGCTGGCGCATTATATTCCGGGCGGGCGGAACGCGGGGACGGTCTCTCAGGTACACGGGGGCGTCTGCCGCAACATTGTCGAGGATATCGCCAATGTCGAGCTGAAACCGTCCTTCATCAGCCTGGTCGACGACACGGGCAGCGGGGAGGATGTGATCCGGCGCCTGTCCCAGCACAAGGTGGACACCCGCTTCATACGAAAGACCCCCGACGGAATGGGCATCTGGCTCGCCGTATTCGACAACAGCGGGGATGTGGTCGCTTCCATTTCCAAGCGCCCCGACCTGATGCCGATCCTGGACATCCTGAACGAATGCGGGGACGAGATCTTTGCCGGGGCGGACAGCATAGTCGTCGAGTTTGACATTGAGACGCCTATCCTGAAAAAGGTGCTGTCCCTGGCCGAAAAATACAACAAGCCGGTTTTTGCTCCCGTATCCAATATGTCCATCGCCGTAGAGCGGCGCGACCTTCTGAAACAATTAAACTGCTTTGTCTGCAATATCCAGGAGGCGGGCATCCTGTTTTCCGAGAGCTATGACGGCTTCGGTCCGGCCGAAATGGAAAAGATCCTCTACGAAAGGCTTAGGCCCTCCCAGATCCCCCAAATGGTCGTGACCATGGGGGAAGCGGGCGCCGTCTATGCCTCCCGCGATGGGGAGCACGGCTTTTGCCCGGCCGTAAATGTCGATGTTATCGACACGACCGGCGCCGGCGATTCCTTCTTTTCCGGGGTCGCCATCGGCCTGACATACGGAAAGAGCCTGGCAGAGGCCTGCCAGATCGGCGCCCGTCTGGCCGGCGCGGTGATCACGACCCGCGAAAACGTGACGCCCCGCTTCCTTCCGGAAGAGTTTGGGATAATCAAATAATCAAAAAACGAGATGCCTGCCGCCTCCTCGGAGACGGGCATCTCGTTTTTTATTATGGCAGGGCTACCCATAAGAAATTTGTCACCTGACGGTGACGGGCGGCCCGCCGGGGGTAGAGGCGAGGCAAGCCTCCCTCTACCCTATTATGGCAGGGCCACCCATAAGAAATTTGTCACCTGACGGTGACGGGTGGCCC
>CAMNNO010000279.1 GCA_946545475.1 uncultured Blautia sp. | reverse complement strand
TCGCAATTAAAACCGCTATTATACGAGCAGCCTACCTCCTAAATGAGCAAACAGAGTCTGCGATAGCAGACGGTAGAGCGCGTAAGCGCGGGTTTGCGAATTTTGGAGGCTGAGGTTGGAGCATCTAAAGATGCTCCAACCGTACAGGTGGGGGATTTTAAGGGGCGCCCTCCTGCCTGCTGACAGGAAAGGGGGCATATCGCCGCTCAGGAGCGGAGCTTGGGATCGAAAGCATCCCGAAGGCCGTTGCCCAGGAGGTTAAAGGACAGCACAATAAGGAAGATGGCCAGCGCCGGGAAGATCAGCTGGTAAGGGTAGGAGCTGAGGCCCGTCCGGGCATCGGAAGCCAGGGAGCCGAGCGACGGCATGGGGATGGACACTCCGAGCCCCAGGAAGCTTAAAAAGCTTTCCGTGAAGATGGCGCTGGGAATCTGCATGGCCGCGATGATGATGATAACGGACACGCAGTTGGGGATCATGTGCTTGCGGATAATGCGGGCCGGTGAGGCGCCTATGGCCTTGGAGGCCAGGACGTACTCCTGCTCCTTTATGGACAGGATCTGCCCGCGCACCTGCCGGGCCATGGAGACCCAGTACAGGAGGCCGAAAACGATAAAGATGGAGACCATGCCGGCGCCCAGCCTGGCGATGAGGGCGCTCTTCGACTGAGCCACCCAGTCCTTTATGGCCACCGAGAGCAGGATGACGATAAGCACATCCGGCAGGGAGTATATGATATCCACAATACGCATCATGATCATATCCACCTTGCCGCCGAAGTATCCCGAGATGGAGCCGTAGATGATGCCGATGACAATGACGATCAGGGCGGAAAAGATGCCCACCAGGAGGGAGATGCGGGTACCGTAGATGACGCGGATAGCGTAGTCGCGCCCCAGGGCGTCCGTGCCCATGATGTGGGGGAAGACCTCCTGCCCGCGCGCGATCTTGGCCTGCTCCTTGGGACTGTACTGGAAGGGCGCCATGTTCTGGGAGGCCACATCGCTCTTGGTGTAGCTGTAGGGATAGAACTCCGGCACGATAAAGGCGGTCAGGGCGATCAGGACGATGATGAACAGGGAGACCATGGCGATGTGGTTTTTCCGGAGCCGCCGCATGGCATCCCGGAAAAAGGAGACCGATTCCCGCATGGAGACAAGCTGGGCCTTTTCATCGTCGGTGGCCTTTTCAAACAGGGCCTCGTCGATCTGGAGGCTTAAGGGATTTTTGAAGGCTTTATTTTTGTTCAGAGGTAAGGACATTGGTTTTCTCCGTGATTTTCATACAGTGAAAATGTTATACTTCTGCGCATACCGCGGCATAGCCATTCTGTGGCAAAAGATTATGCCTGCGCGTATATCGCAGGGATCGCGGCCCGGGCAGGAGTCCGCTTTATCCGAGCTCGATGCGGGGATCGACGACCTTGTAAAGGATGTCGCCGATAAAGTTCATCAGGATGATCATTGTAGCCAGGAAGATGGTGACGCCCATGATCATCATATAGTCGGTGCGGAGCATGCTGTTGGTAAACAGGCGCCCCAGGCCCGGCACGGAAAAGATGTTTTCCACGACCATGGAGCCTGTAAGGATGTAGGCCATCATGGGGCCGGCGTAGGTGATGACGGGGGTCAGGGTGTTCTTTAAGGCGTGCTTAAAGATGACCTTGCTCTGCTTAACGCCCTTGGCCCTGGCCGTGCGGATATAGTCCTGCCCCAGCACGTCCAGCATGGAGGAGCGCTGCAGGCGCGTGACATAGGCCATGGGGTAGAGCATTAGCGATATGGTGGGAAGGATAAGCCCTCCCGGCTGGTTGCCAAGGGACGGAAGCCATCCCAGCTTTAGCGAGAAGAGAAGGAGCAGGAGGGTCGCCATGACGAAGGACGGCATGGATACCAGGGCCGTGGTGAGGACCTGGATGAGCTTATCCGCAAGCTTTCCTCTCTTTAGGGCGGCTATGGAGCCCAGGATCACGCCGAAGATGATCGCCAGGAGCCCGGCCGAAAAGCCGATGCGGGCGGAGTAGGCAAAACCGCCCATGATGAGCTCGATGACGGTATTGCCGACCCATCCGGTGGACAGGCCGAAATCCCCGTGGAGGATGCTGCCCAGATAGTTCAGAAACTGAACCGGGACGGGCTTGTCAAAGCCATACTTGGCCTCCAGGGCGGCGATGACGGCATCACTCTTGGCCTTCTCGGAGCTGAAAGGGCTGGCCGGTATGGCGTGCATGACAAAAAAGGTGATGGCAATGACCAGGAAGATGGTCAAAAGGGCCATCAATAGGCGCTTGATCAGGTAAGATAGAAATTTGGCATTCATGTTTGATGGTCTTCCTTATTCTGTAGTATGCGCGCGGATCTTCAACGGAATTATGCCGCGTGTGCGGCGAAGATCCGTCGCGGGAAACGAATGAAAACGCCAGCGTTTTATTCGTTCCCTATAAGTTTTTGAGGATTCCAGATGCTGTAGCCGCGAAGAAAAACCCAGGATTCCCGTGTAGATGCAGGACAATTATACTAGAAATACTTGAAAAATGCCAGAGGCATTTTTCTTGGTACTTCTGCATATATCGCTGCATAGCCATTCTGTAACAAAGATCGTGCTCACGAGCATATAAGGCACAACCCGGCATCCGTCAAGAGAACACGGCCTGATGTGGCGATCAATACCCCTGCGTTTTCCGCTCTTTCCGGACCTGCTGCCGCTTCAAGGCCCCTTCCCATTCGATCCGCTCAGTCTCATTCCGCAGCTCAAGTCCATAGGGGATGGGCTTGGGACGGCCGCTTTCATCCACGCAGACCTCCGTCAGGTAGGCATGGTTGATCATATGCCGCTGCCCGGTCTTGATATCCTCCACATAAGTATCCACCCTGACCTCCATGGACGTGCGCCCGACATAAGTCGGGTGGGCGATGAGGATAATAATGTCATTAAGAAAAGCCCCGGCCTTAAAAATGAGCTGGTCCACCGCCGCCGTAGTAATGCTGCACTCACAATGCCGGACCGCCACAATGCCCGCCACCTCATCAATCCACTCCATAAGCCGCCCGCCAAACAGGCGGTTATCACCGTTAATATCCTTATACTGCAGGCATTTGGTCATCTTGGTAGTAGAATCCTGGACAGTCTTATTTCCCTTCGGATATCGCTTTTCTTTCAAGGATTGTTCCTCTTGGGAGTTCATTTAACACCCTCCTTTCTGATCAGACAACAGAGTAAACTATAACAATATTCATAAAATAACAGCAGAGTAAACGTAAATTTTTAAGTTTAAAGAGCCATTCCCTCACAACCAATTGGCGTGCCCCTGGGGGGAGGGGTGCAGGGGAGGGGGACGCGGGAAACGCAACTCTGAGCGGCCCC
>CAMNNO010000278.1 GCA_946545475.1 uncultured Blautia sp. | reverse complement strand
GGGCGGCCCGCCGGGGGTAGAGGCGAGGCAAGCCTCCCTCTACCCTATTCATCGCAGGGGCGGCGTAAGGAAATCATCGCCTCGCGGCGCAAGAAACTCTTCTGGCCGCACTTTACTTTTCGGAGCTTTTCTCAATAATGGTTTTGAGGAGGGCGATGGTATCCTCGCCGTTTTTGCCGGCGATCTCGTTGGAGATGGCATAAATGATGTTTTCCAGGGATTCGGGCTTAAAATCCAGGGCGGCGATAACCTTGCCGGCGTACTGTTCTTTGGTGATGGTGGGAATGTACTGCTTGGCAAAGCGGCGGCCGATCTGAACGATGTCTACGACCTCCAGAAACTTTTTGTCCAGAAGGGACTTGAGAAGGTTGTGAAGGTAGCCGTTCTTCCATTCCTGAACGTCCTCCGGCAGAAGGGCCTGCAGGTCAACGCTGGTCAGGGGAGCGGCTTCCCGCCAGAAGATCTCCATGATCATCTTTTCGTTGGGCGTAATCATTTCCTGTGCTTGTCTCATGTGTTTTCCTCCAAATGTAATGATGTTTTAGGATATACGATGTTTTAGGGGGGTCGTGATGCTTTAGGGCTTCATGATGTCTTGACCTTAGTGTCGTTTGGGATTTCACGATGCTTTTGGATGAGTGCTGCTTAAAATTTATTTTATATAGCGAAGGCCGGGGAAAATATGACATTCACTATAAGCCTTTTTCGTAGGCACACAGATCTATGGAAAAATATGCCGCTTGCAGAGGCATAAATCCGGTATAGTAAAGATCAAAAATAAAACTGATATAAGTGGCACCAGCCTCAAACCGGACTAAAAGACCAAATAATAATCCGGTAAAATCCTTCACCACAATATATACCACATTTGCGCCGCATACGCAAGAGTATAATTAAAAAAAATTAACAAATAAGTCAAATGTTTTACTATGACATTTTGGCTTGCAAGTTAAAAACAGTTCAGAAATTAAGATGAAAACATATTAACAATAAAAGCGGTAGAACAATTAGGCCTAAAAAGAAATCATTTGCCATGAGCCTTGTGCGTATCAAAAAATAAAAGATGAGAGGGACTTTGGGAAGAAAGCCGGCAGATTTCCAGTTTCAGGGCTCTGGCCGTGACCGGCGTTCAGGGAATTTTGCACAGATGAAAATAATGACTTGCCCAATCCAAGAAAAAAGTTTATACTATATGCCGAATGTGCGTTTCCCGAAAAATTTTCGACCTGTGCGGTCACTAGAGTGACCGCTATCAACGGCATTCGCAAAATTCGCGCTGCGCGCTCCCGCGTCTGCTGCGCATCCGCATTTTGCTCATCCCGTTGGTGGGTGCCTCGTAAGCATACGATGTTATGCCTGGATAAATCCAGTCATAACATCGCATACTTACGGTCACCGCACAGTTCGAAAATGTTATTACCACACAGAAACGAGGAAATGCCGGTTCAATCAGAAACATTACATGATTTGGAGGATACCTGATAATGAAGAAAGCACTCAAAAAAACGACAACGGTAACTCTTGCTGTTCTCCTGGCCGCAAGCCTTCTTTCCGGCTGCGGCGCCAAAAAGGCGGAAGCTCCTGCCCTTGACGGCACAAAGACGCTTGTCACGGTTAACGGCAAGGACTTCTCCCTCGGCACGGCCAACCTCCTGCTCCGCTATCAGCAGGCTTACCAGGAACAGCAGTATCTCTATTATTATTCCGTCTTTGGCTATGATACCACCAACATCGCCATCTGGGACCAGCAGGTCGAAGAAGGTGTGACATATGGCAGCCAGTTTAAGGACAGCATTGTCAACCAGCTGGAGCTCATGGAAGTTCTGAAAGAACACGCCTCCGATTACGACATTACCGTTTCCGAGGAGGAAGAGGCCGCCATGGCCGAAGCCGCCGCCAAATTCATGGCCGACAACAGCGAGGAGACCATCGCAGACCTGGCCGTTACCGAAGCCAACGTCAAAGAGTTCCTGGAGCTCCAGACCTATGCCGAGAAGGTCTACAGCGCCGTCCGCGAAAGCTTTGACATTACCGTCACAGATGAAGAAGCCCAGACCGGCGCCTTCACCTACGCCAGCCTCAACATCAGCGGCGACGACATCACAGAAGACGACATCACAACCCGCCGCGCCGAGATGGACGAGCTGCTCGCTTCCCTCAAAGGAAACGTGACCGAGGAAGCTGCCACAGAAGAAGCTGCTGCTGAAGAAGCTACAGAAGAAGCTGCCGAGGAAGCTGCTACAGAAGAAGCCGCTGCCGAAGAAGCTGCCGAGGAAGCTACTACAGAAGAAGCCGCTACCGAAGAAGCTACCGAGGAAGTTGCTACCGAAGAAGCTGCTGCCGAAGAAGCTACCGAGGAAGCTGCTACCGAAGAAGCCGCTGCCGAAGAAGCTACCGAGGGAGCTGCTGCCGAAGAAGCTGCCGAGGAAGCTGCTACAGAAAAAGCCGCTGCCGAAGAAGCTGCTACCGAAGAAGCCACTGCCGAAGAAGCTGCCGAAGAAGCTACCGAGGAAGCTGCTACCGAAGAAGCTGCCGCCGAAGAATCCGCAGAGGAAGAGGCAGAAATCGACTTTAAAGAAGCCGCCGCTGCCGTGGATAGCGCTATCACCGTCCTCACCGGCAACTTCGTCATGAATCCCACAGAAGATGATGTGACAAGCTCCACCTATCCGGAAGAAGTCCTCACCGCCCTTCGCGGCATGGAAGAAGAGGGCGCTTACTATGACGCCGTCATCGAAGGCACCAACCCGAGCACCGGCACCACCGCCCTCTACATCATCCGCCTGGATGCCAAGACCGACGAAGCCCAGACCGAGACCCGCCGCCAGAACTTAGACTCCTCCCGCCGCCAGACGGCCTACACCGACCTCTCCAATGAATGGGTCGAAGCCGCCGAGATCACGGTCAACGAAGAAGTCCTCGCCACCCTTACCGTTTCCGACGCCCACAAATACAGCATCGTAACCCCCGCCAGCGACCTGACCGAGGTTCCCGCGTCTGACACAGAAGAAGTAACCGAGATCACCGAAGACACCGGCGACATCGCCGAGGCCTCCGACGAGAGCAGCGAAGAAGAAAAACCCGTCGAAGAAGAAGACCGCATCCTCGAAGAAGTCGCCGCCGAAGCTGTCTCCGAAGCCGCTGAAACAGCCAACGAAGCTGCTGAAACAGCCGCCGAAGCCGTCTCCGAAGCTGCCGAAGCCACCGAAGCAAAAACAGAATAACCGTTACCACCCTCATCTAAACTTATAATATGAAACGAAAGCCGCCAGACTTTTTAAGGAAGGCCTTTGCCATACCCAAAAAAATCTGGTGGGTTTTTATAAGAATCCGCCAGAAAACCCACGTACCCTTGGGTCGTGGGATGAATG
>CAMNNO010000277.1 GCA_946545475.1 uncultured Blautia sp. | reverse complement strand
ATTTTGTCAAGCTCGTCAAATACCGGGAGGCCGGCGTGAGGGAATACTGGATCGTTGATCCCCTCAAAAAGAGTGTCCGCGTTTATCGGTTTGATCAGGACGATGATACGGAAGATTATAGCTTTGATGAAAACGTGCCCGCAGGCCTCTATCCCGGCTTCTCCCTGCGGGTCGGGGATTATGTGCTGCCGTAAGCCTGTTTATTCGTTTCCTGCGCCGAATTTTAGCCGCGCGCACGGCATCATTCTGCAGAAAATTCGTGCGCTTAGGAGCTGTCGCAAAATAACTTGTGCAGATTGCGCAGGATTTTCATTTGAGAGTACAGGTCAAAAATCATGAGCATAGCGGGCTATGTGATTGATTTTTGACCTGTACTCTCGGATGAAAAGACAAGCAAAATGTACAAGTTATTTCGCGACAGATCCTTACTATAAAATGAAAGCAGCCTTCTGTCGGCAGGATATTTTCCTGCTGGCGGAAGGCTGCTTCATGTATGTCAGAGCAGAATTTTTACCTCGGTGAGGAGGCGTAGGCATGCAATCGGGTGTTTGCTGCTTTATGGGATAATCCATGCACCGCGCAAATCCTGCGGGCGGATTGGGAAGTTATGGCCCTGCGGGCAAGGTTATGGCGATGCATTCGTCCTCTGTGCGAGGAGCTAAAGGCGCATATCCTTCGCCGGAGTCAAAGCCTTTATAATAGAGTATGGCTTCCACTTCATCCGGGTCTATGATGCGTTCGAACTCTATCGCTGTCTGGTAGAGAGTTTCGCTCCCTTTGACCGGGAAGAGCCGGGGAGAACCGATGGAGACAGATTGGATGAAGGCGCCATCTTTCATTTTCAGGCCGGGCCAGCTTAAAATATCTGATAAACTTGTGAGGGACTCGTCCATCTTAGAGTATACCGGGCGGTCTTTTTGCATGCCGGAAGTATCTATGGTGGCGATCATGGAAATCGGGGAGAGTTTGATGGACGTAAAAACGGCACCCGTTTCCCCAAGTTCCTGCCGGTGCAGGTCTTCTTCACGCATCTCATCCGTACCGGGAAGCGTGACGGATATTTCCCAATGTCCTTTTCCAGAGGCATCTTCTACATAATTTGTTTTCGATGAAGACATTTTTTCGTGGCTTAGGTAGCCGAGGTCGTCAAAAGAGATATGGAGGGTTTTCCCCTTAAAGAATCCGCAATCTTCCAGGCCTGTGCGGGGTGTCATGTGCAGGACATATGTGAATTCTCCACTGCTCCATTCATCAAAGATGATATGGCCATCTTCCGTAAATTCAACGGGAGTGGCGTCTTCTTTGTACAGGATACCATCCTCGCCGCGGAAAAAATGCTTGGCATTATTATAAAGGACAGGAATGAGCTTTATCTGTGAGTCGGAATGCGGATTGTCCGGCTTATATGGGAATAGAAAACTTCCCCAATAAATCTGCCCATCTCCGATGGTATAGACTTCTTTGTAGAACTGGGGCTGATAGCCTTCCGGGGGATAGTATCCTTTAATTTTTAACGTGACCAGCGCGTAGTAGGGATCGACGATCATTTCTTCTGCGCTGATGGTAATGCCGTTGCATGTGGCGCTGCTCCCCGAAACGGAAAGCATGCCTTCTTCCTCAAGAAGCGTGAGCGTCTCTTCATCCGTCTTCATGCCGTGCAGGATGTTCTGACTCCAGCTTCGGTAGGCAAAGGCTGCCGCGCAGATGGCGCCGGTGGCCAATGTGGCGGCCAGGGAGAGGACAAAGCTCCTCTTAAATGTTTTCTTATGCATGGAAACCTCCTTGGGCTTTGTGTCTTCCGAAATGGCAGACAGCGGTTCCGGTTTTCGGCTTTGCGTTTCAGCTCCTTCTTCTGTGTCTGCCTCCGCGGCCGCGAAACTGGAATGGGCTTCATCCGAACGGATCTGCCGGAAGGCATCCTGGAGCTTTTTTTGCAGGATATCCGGAACGGGTATGGGTTCCTGCAAATTTTTTTTCCATTCGTCAAGTGTCATGTCTTCTTTTCCCTCCTTTTATGCTTGTACTTTCCGTATAAATTTTCTCCGGTATGCCATAGGCCTTTGCGAGCCATTTCCTTCCTCTGGCCAGGCGTGTGCGCACCGTTGCCTGCGGGAGGTCGAGGATTGCGGCAATATCGCTTGCGGAGAAGCCTTCGATACAGGAAAGCCATAGCACGGTCCGGTAGGGCTCTTTAAGGCCTGTCATGAGCTCTTTCCACTCAAGAACGGCATAATCCTGCTCCACATAAGGCGTTTCCGGCATTTCCAGCGCAGGATACTCGGGGCCTTTTTTGCGGCCGATATCGTAACATTTGTTAATGAGTATCCGGGTCATCCAGGTTTTGAAATAACCTTTTTCTCTCAGGGAAGCGCGTTTTTCCCAGCAGGCCAGGGCGGTATCCTGGACAGCGTCTGAGGCGTCGTCCGAGTTTTGAAGGATGCTCATGGCGATCTTGTACATCATCTGCGCATACTCCTCGATCCGGGCGATCAGCCAGGAAGCGGACATTTCATTTTCCGGTGAAAATTTTGACGGGGTAGCCAGCTCTTCTTCCGGCATTTTCTGATCACCTTCCTTTCTGTCTATTAGACGGGGATATTGCGGGATCCGTTTCAAGTTTTTTTGAAAAGGGATAGTCCTTTAACTTGCCAACAACGCGCAAAGATACTATAATAAGTCAGTCGCATAATTTCCAAAATGTGAAGACAGGGGGGATGAACGCTATGCCAATGCTTCCAGAAGACGTGATCTATACGATCGACGATATCGAATCCCTGAGGGATGGAGAGCGAGCCGAACTGATAGATGGCCGCATGTATGCCATGGCACCGCCCTCGCGGATGCATCAGAAGCTGTCCATGGCTTTATCCGCCGCAATCTATAATTATATTAGATCTCATAATGGAGAATGTGAAGTCTACCCGGCTCCGTTCGCCGTTTGCCTGTTTGGCGATGACAAAACCTATATAGAACCGGATATTTCTGTCATCTGCGATAAGCACAAGCTTACGGATAAGGGCTGCAGCGGCGCTCCGGACTGGATCATAGAGATCCTTTCCCCCGGCACCTGGCTGCATGATATTTACCGGAAGCTGGAACTTTACAGGGCAGCAGGCGTCAGGGAATACTGGATTTTAGATCCCAAAGGCGGCTCCGCTATTGTACACGCTTTTCCCGAAAGCCGGGAGTACACGTTTGACGATAAAATCCCTGTGTCCATCTGTCCGGGCTTTTCTATCTGCATATCTGCCATTCTTGAGCCATGAATCGAGTGGGAGGGGCTCTTCCCCTTTCCTATGCAAATCCGTGCGCATTCGCCGGAGGCTTATAGTGAACGTCAGATTTTTTCTGACGTTCACTATAGTATAACTGTTAACTTCTCACGGATTTAGGACTCAATGATAATTGAAGGCCAAACCTTATT
>CAMNNO010000276.1 GCA_946545475.1 uncultured Blautia sp. | reverse complement strand
CCGTCACCGTCAGGTGACAAATTTCTTATGGGCGGCCCTGCCATAATAAAAAAGCAGACACTGCATGTTTATCTGCAATGCCTGCTTTGACATTACTGAGCGGCCGCCTGGCTGGGTTTTTCTACCTCGACGATCGCCTGCTTGCGCATGGGAATGCGGCAGTTTCTGTTGTTGCCGAACTCGACGATGACATCCTCATCGGTCATGTCGATGACTACGCCGTAGAAGCCGCTGGTGGTGACGACGCTGTCGCCGACTTCCAGGGAGCCGAGCATGGTCTGCATGCGCTTGCGCTCCTTCTGCTGGGGACGGATCATCAAGAAATACATAATGCCGATCATGACAACCAGCCAGATCATGGTAAAGCCAAGTCCGCCTGAACCTTCCATTTCATTTCCTCCTGATTCTGCTTTCTGATTTTTTTCTGCTTCTGATTTTCGCTATGCCCGGCGGGCACTGTTCTATATCATACACAAAAATAGCTCTATGTTCAAGTTCTTTTTTTGCAAATTATTCACGGCCGTAAGGATGCAGATTTTCCTCGCCATGCTTGCATGAGCGAGGGAAATCTGTATCCTTACAAGGTCTGCTCCCTCCATGAGGAATCCAGCCGCGAAGCGGCGATGAAGCCCATCAGGGCGAGATTTCGAATGGCTGGGGCGTGAATAGTAACCCGATTATAAGCCCGTGGCGTTCATTCCCCGGCCTTAAGGCCTTCCAGCTTCATTTTTTTATACGAGGCAAAGCTTCCCTGGTCCAGGGCGTCCCGGATCTCTTCCATCAGATGATTGTAAAAATACAGGTTGTGGAGCACCAGAAGACGCATGCCCAGCATCTCCTTGGCTTTCAGGAGATGGCGGATATAGCTTCTGGAATAATGCCGGCAGGCCGGGCACTGGCAGCCCTCCTCGATGGGGCGGGGGTCCCTTTCGTACTGGGCATTCTGAAGGTTCATTTTGCCGTGGCTGGTGTAGGCATGACCGTGGCGCCCGTTCCGGCTGGGGTAAACGCAGTCGAAAAAGTCCACGCCCCGCTCGACGGCCTCAAGGATATTGGCCGGCGTGCCCACGCCCATCAGGTAGGTGGGCTTGTCCTTGGGCAGATGGGGGACCGTCTCTTCCAGGATATAATACATCTCCTCGTGGGTCTCCCCGACAGCCAGCCCTCCTATGGCGTAGCCGTCCAGGTCCATCTGGGAAATGGTGTCGGCATGGGCCTTGCGGATGTCGGGAAAGATGGCGCCCTGGTTGATGCCAAACAGGAGCTGCTGCCTGTTGATGGTCTCCGGGAGCTCGTTCAGCCTGTCCATTTCCGCCTTGCAGCGGACAAGCCACCTTGTGGTCCGCGCAACGGACGGCTCCACATAAGAGCGGTCCGCCACGCTGCTCGGGCATTCATCGAAAGCCATGGCGATGGTGGAGGCCAGATTGGACTGGATGCGCATGCTCTCCTCCGGGCCCATAAAAATGGCATGACCGTCAATGTGCGAGCGGAAGGTCACGCCTTCTTCCTTTATTTTGCGAAGGCCCGCCAGGGAGAAGACCTGGAAGCCCCCGGAGTCCGTAAGGATTGGCCTGTCCCAGTTCATAAACCTGTGAAGGCCGCCCATATCGTGGACCAGGCCGTCGCCCGGGCGCACATGCAGGTGATAGGTGTTGGACAGCTGCACCTGGGTGCCGATCTCCTTAAGATCCATGGTGGAAACCGCGCCCTTTATGGCTCCGACCGTTCCCACGTTCATAAATACCGGTGTCTCAATGGTTCCGTGGACCGTCTCGAAGCGTCCCCGCTTCGCACGGCCCTCTGTTTTGATCAGTGTGTATTTTGCCATAGCATACCTTTATCAATTCTCAATGCTGCTTCCGCCATAGGCGGCTTCTTCTTTTGTGTAGCCCTCATATTCCAGCTGCTCGATGATATCCTCCGTGGTCATATCGGGAAAGGCTTCTTTGTAGGAGGCGGCGGAATAGGCGGCCTGTTCGCTGAAATCCGCCCCTGCGTGCTCGACGCCGTAAACCGCTTCCTCGTGGGTGAAGCCCTCGTATTCCTCCAGCTGCTCCACCAGGGCCTTGTAGGAGAAGGGAGTTATGCTAAGATAATAGGTCGCCCAGGCTACCGCCCCTTCCAGGCCTTTTTCTGTCGGAGGCTGCAGGATGAGGGTGCCGTCCGCCAGGTTTTCGTCTTCGTCCGTAAAGGTGTCATGATCGGCAGTTCCCGGCTGCCCTTGGCCTCCCTGCAGGGCAAAGGGTTCCTCCCCGTAGAGCCCCAGGGTCTCCTCGATATGGAGGATGATCTCCTGGCAGAGCATCATCGTGTCATAATCCGCCTCGGCGTCGAAGCCGATATGGAACAAGGCGGCCTCCTCCCCGCAGAAGGCTGTCAGCGACAGGATCTCATAGGCCTTTTCGCCGACTTCAAGGATGGCATCCTTATTCCGGTAGATGTAGCCGTTGGGATAGGCGTTTTCTTCCGCGATCATGATCTCATATCCTTCTACCTTGTTGAGGATATCGTCCAGAGAGTCAAGATATCCTCTCTGCTCTGTGGCAAAAGCCCCGGCCGCTCCCGGGGTGGCAAAGGAACCGGCCATCAGACAGTAGCCCTCCCCGTCGTAGATGGATACCGGCATGCTCACATCTCCGTCCTGCCCGGTAAGGCTCTTTGGCAGCTCAAACCACAGCCCGCCCATGGCGGCCATCTCATAGTCGATATGTCCGCCGTAACTCCCCTCAATATCGACGCCTTCTATGCTTTCCATGCCTTCCAGGCTGCCTTGCTCTTCACCCGCGTTTTCCGCTGCCAGGGCCTCCCCGGCCGCAAGGCTGCCGGCAAGCAGCAGGGAAGCGATCAGTAATAAGCCTGTTTTCTTCATAGCGTTTCCTCCCGATGAAAAACAGTTACGTTGGATACACAAACCTGTGGTTTTCTTTCAGTTCCTTTTCGTAGCGCCGGATATAAAACTTAGCCATGTTGAGGTTCTGGTCGGAATAGTTGCCGCATTCGGACGGGCTGGCTCCGGGGATGTCCCCCTCGAAGTCCAGGATGAACGCGCACATCTCTTCCACCAGAGCCGATACATCGGCCGGCAAAAGCTCCCCGAACATGACCAGGTAAAACCCGGTCCGGCAGCCCATGGGGCCGAAGTAGATGATATCCTCCTTCCTCGCGCTGTTCCGGAGGAAGGTGGCGCCGAGGTGCTCGATCGTATGAACCGCCGGCACATCCATCACCGGCTCACGGTTCGGCGCGGTCATGCGCATGTCAAAGGTCGTGACCGTGCACTCGCCCTTCCTGTCCCTGCGGGAAACGTAAAGCCCCGGATAAAGCTCCAGGTGGTTAACGGTAAAGCTCGCAATCTTTTCCATGATGATCTTCCTTTTTTTTATAAAATGTCAGCCGTAAAACCACATGCCTTTAGGCGTGTGGATACACG
>CAMNNO010000275.1 GCA_946545475.1 uncultured Blautia sp. | reverse complement strand
TGATAAAAAACTCCTTTCAAAAAAGGTATACTATAGCATTGTTCAAAAATGTTCTGCCTGTGCGGTTGCCATGAGATATCTTCATTTCAGTCGATTTATCGAAGCAAAATAAAGATATTTCATGAGCAACCCACCCCATAAATGAGCAAAACGCAGACGCGAAAGCGGGTGCAGGAGCGCAGCGCGGGTTTTGCGAATGTATGTGGAGGGGGTTGGAGCACGAATGTGCTCCAACCGCACAGGTAGAAAATGTTGATAAAGCTGATCCTGGTTTTATTATCATTTTTGAATACTGCTATAGAAAGTGCTATTTTATGGGGTCGGGCTCCCGAAAGGGGGCTTACCCCATCGATTTTCAGTAGGAATAGACGAGCTCGACCTCCCCGGTTTCAAAGTCTGAGCGGTAGACGGACGACTCCGTCCTCCTGTAGCCGTACCGCCATCCCATATCGAGGCTGTTATCCTCCCGCACGCCCTTATTTACGGTAAACCAGGCCGAGTCGGAGAGGAGGCTGAAGGAGCCGATGCGGCAGAAGGCATTTTCACCTGCCGTACACAGGTCGGAGCACCCGAGGGCGGAAAGCGCTGCGGCATCGCAGACCGTTGTCAGCTCCTGGGAGAGGGGCGTGCGCCGGGTGACGAGGCTGCCGTTTATCAGCGCGTAGCTCCCGTCCGCGATCCAGGGCTCGGAGGTGCTTTCCGTAAGATGGGTCTTAAGGTTGACCCGCATGGTGCCGCTCTCGAACCAGGGCTTTATGGATGTCGAGATGCCGTCCGTCTCCTCGCCGCCGTAGAAGTAGAGGTAGGGCACGTCATCCTCCACGATAAAATAAAACTCCGGATACCGGATCGTCGGCTCGTCACTTTCCCGGGCCAGGCTCCATGAGGTGCCGCCGGAGAGAGAGAAGGAATCCAGGGTGCCGTTATAGTAAAAATGGCCGGTCCCCTGCATGGGCACGCCGGAAACGTAGAGGTCGTCGCCGAAAACGGCTCCTTCGTGGATAAGGCCGATGGAAAACTGCCGGGCGGACAATGAGAGGCCGCCCAGACTCTCAGTTTTCTTTGCCGCGATATGGTAGCGGAAGAAGGACAGGCTCTCATCCGGATAGCTTTTCCGGCTGACATAGACATAGCCGTCGGAAACGGCAAGGACGCGGAAGTCGAAGTCGCTGTCCGCCGTCGATACGATATCCGCGGCCCGCTCCTCCTTATCCCACACGGCGAGAACCTTGGAGTCATACTCCTGGTAGACCATGGCGCCGGAGAGGGGATCGATCCCCTCCACGGACATGTTGGCGCTCTCAATGCGAAGATCCGTCCCATCCAGCCGGATGCTCTTCCAGTTGTTGGAGGAGGTGGTGTAATAAAGCCGCCCGTTCACGATATAGATGACGCCGTATCCGCCATCCTCAAGAAGGACGTGCTCCTCGCCATCCTTTTCCCGGACCATCAGCTGGTTGATGACGCCGCTGTTCGGCGAAATATATCCGAAGAGGCCGCTCTCATCCACGCTCGCAGCGGTGTACCGCCAGTAGTAGGTCTTGCCCTGATACTCCACCACGTCGCCGCCGTTATTGTAGACCTTCATAAGGAAAGGCTCCATCCACTCGGGCGTCAGGACCTCATCTTTATAAAGGCTGTAAGCCGACCTCTGCCTGGGAACCCAGTCGGAGAGGCGGTACAGGTAGCGGGCGGCCTCATTGGCCGTGCGGGAGAGGGTCGTCTGCCAGTCGGAGGAGGTGCCAAACTCCTCGTTGGAAAGCGCCATATTCTCACAAAAGGCGATGACCTCCCGGTAATACAGGGAGAGAAGGGCTTTCAGCCATACCTGGTGGGTGAGGGAGGGCGTTTTATCGTCCATCAGGTCGGCAAGGCGCGAGAGCATGACGATGGTATTCTGCTGAAATTCGTTTAAGAAGTTGGCGTTCAGGTCCGCCGAAAAGGCCGCATGAGCCTTGCGGAACAGGAGAGAGGTTACGCTCCCGGAAATGGCGGAGGCGAGCTTAATGCCGTTGAGGCTCATATAGTCCGCGGCGGCGTCCGTCATAAGGTCGAGGCCCTGATCCTGGAGGAAGCGCAGGCCCTTATCAAACATCTCGGTTATGGCAATGTCCTCCACGCGGGAGTTTATCTCCTTGTCGAGCTTAAGAGCCTGGGTGCGCCAGTAGATATCATGGGACATCCCGATGGCCGAGAGGAGGGAGGCGTCGAGGGCGTTGCTAAAAAGCTCCCGGGCTTCCTGGCTGTAGTTGGCCATGCGGTATGTGGAGGCGGAAACGTCCAGGCCCACGTACAGGCCGGAAAGAAGGGGCGTCAGGTCCTCCAGGGTGTCGAGGGTGGCCTTGGCGGGGATGTAGGTGTCGATAAAGCCGTCGGTCAGGGACAATATCTCCCGGGTCCGGATATTGTAATCGCCGGAGGCGTGGGCGGAGAGCGAGGGGGAGCTGGCCGCGAGGCCGCCGAAGAGGGCGTCCAGGATATAGCCGAGGGTTGCCTTGGCCGTGTCATAGGCGGTCTCGGAAACCTGGGTAAAGATGGACTGGGCGCTTTCGCTGAGAAACAGGTCTTTCAGCTTTTCGTTCTGCTCCTGGGATGAGGCGGAGACGGAGGGGTATTTTGTGATGTCCACATCCAGGATGGAGATGAGGGCATCGCGGGTGTAGTCCTCCGTCGAGTCGGTGATGGAGTGGCCGGAGAAGACATTGAGCTGGGTGGACAGGTAATCGCAGACCAGGAAGACCGTCCGGGCCGTCTCGCTCCCGTAAAGCTCCTCCGTGGTATAGTAGGTGCTCCCGATGTCCGGCATCAGGACCTCGCCCAGGGTGATGAGGGGCATGATCACATAAAGGGCCGGCACGCCCTCCGCGACAAAGCATGTGGCGTCCAGGCACGAAAGGGCCGGAACCGCCTCGGCGTACAGGGTGCCGTTGTAGGAGATGCAGGGGATATCGGCGGAGGCGTCCTCGGAGCAGAGAAACATTTCCGTGCCGCGCGATAGGGTGATGAAACCCTCTCCCTGCGAGGCCTGGCAGCGGGTCAGCGCGGCGATATCCGGGATGCCGAGGTAGAACCTGTCATGGTAAGAGATAAAGACGGCGGTATTCATGGCCGACTCACTGCTAAGGATCGGGACCTCGTACAGCTGAAAATCCGGGATAACACCGGAATACGCGGACGTTTGCGAAGCCGCGTCCGGAGATACCGGATCAGGGAGAGCTTCGCCCGGCGAAAAGGCTTCGCCCGGGGAGGGAGTTTCGTTTGATGCATCCGGCGAGGGCTCCTGCCCGCTGGAAGCATCCGACAGAAAAGAGGGATCGCCGTTACCCCAGCTTTCCGGGATACCCAGAAGATCCGTTAAAGGATCAGACGCGCTCTGCCCCTCATCGGCAGCAGGAGATGCCTCATCCGGAGACCAGGTGGAAGGCAGGAGAGAAGAAGCGTAAAGGCACCTGCTCCCATCACCGATGAGCAACAGGCCGCACAGGAGCCAAAAGGCGGCCTTGCGGCCAGGGCCGCGCATCTTGATATGGCTGACGGTCATAATATCACATCCTTTCATGAAAATAGGGTAGAGGGAGGCTTGCCTCGCCTCTACCCCCGGCGGGCCGCCCG
>CAMNNO010000274.1 GCA_946545475.1 uncultured Blautia sp. | reverse complement strand
TTTGTTCTTCAAACACCATTATAGCATAAATTGGAGACTTATGCCTTTTTATTTTCCATGAGTGGGTATAAACCACCGTCTTTTAGACGGTTAGACTTTTAGTAGCGCCTTGGTAAGTAGATTGTGCTATAATGTTCCGGTGGGAGGTAAAAATATGAGCGCACATTATAGTACGGGAAATCATACAGTCTATGATATCAAGTATCACTTTGTATGAATAACAAAATATCGATATCCAATCCTGAAAGGTAGTATCGCATATCGGTGTAGAGAGCTACTTATCCAAGGGTGTGAAGTGAATGGTTTAAAAATCATCGAAGGACATGTTAGACCAGACCATATACATATGCTGGTATCTGCATCTACAACTATTACACCAGCAGAAATTATGAAGAAGCTGAAGGGGAGATCGTCGCATCTGCTTCAGGATGAGTTCCCGGAGCTAAAGAAAAGATACTGGGGTCAGCATATGTGGGGCCGAGGATATTTCTGTGGTACAGTTGGCGCGGTCAACGAAGAAACAATCAAGAAATATATAGAGGAACAAGCAATGGAAGGGGATAATGATAACTTCCAGATTTCAGAATAACGCTTTAAGCGTTGGCTCACGGACGCAGCTGCGAAGGTAGTGCCCCGAAGGGGCGTTACCGTAGCGCCAAGCACGTGAGCGTTTACCGGCTTTAGCCGAAACAAACGGGGCATTAAGCCTGATATGACTTTCAGTCATCGGGCTTTAGCCCGTCAACCCACCGTCTTTAGACGGTGGTAATTGAGTTTTATTTTTGTTATGGAGCAATCTGTTTATTCAGCAGAATTTCCTGATTTTCAGGTTGCGAAGTATGAGTGAACTACTACAGACCATAAAGGTCTGTGGTTTCTGTTAAATGGTTCACCAGACTATAGCAGTATTCAATAATGATAATAAAGCCAGGATAAGCGTATGATTTCTTCCCACTTAGCTTTATCAGCATTTTTGAACAATGCTATAGTGCGTCGATTAAATTATGGCACTTATTGTGTGGGCTTATCGTCAAACGTGGAAAATCTTGCCTATCCAGAAGTTTCGGAGTACAATATACGAGTACCGAAAAAGTACAAGAGCGATTACCTGTTAAAAGCTTATCGTTAAGGAGAAAACTGAGAGATGAAAAAATTATTCTTTCAATCCGCTGCCATTTTGTTATTCCTTTTGGGACTTACCTTTTCGGTTTCGGCAGAAGACTATACCATCGGCGACTGGGTTTATCATGTGGAGGATGGGACAGCGAGCATAGCGCGCTACGCCGGAAGCGAAAGGGAGATTACAGTGCCCACAAGCGTTGTCATCGACGAAGCGAACTATAAGATCCGCACGATCAACAGCCTGGCCTTTGAAAACTGCAGCTTCCTGACCCATGTTACAATTCCGAAAGGCATAAATACGATAGGAGGGGCGGCTTTCCGCAACTGCACCATGCTGACGCGCGTGGACATCCAGGGAGACTTAAGCGACGGCGATGCCCGTTCCATTAACAGCAATGGCGAATACTATGAATCCAACCGGAGCATAGCCAACGCGATCTTTTACAATACCGGAAAGAATGCCGATTCCTTTACCGTCTGCTTCGGCGAAGATGTGACAAGGGTGCCGGCGTATCTTTTTGCCACTTCGGTCGAAAAGGATTCGGACGATTACGCCCATGTCACCCATATCATCATTGGCGAGAGCGTGACCCAGATCGGGGATTATGCCTTTTACCACTGCTACGATCTTGAAGGCATCACCTTTGGCGACGAGCTTGACGAGATTGGAACAAGGGCATTTGCCCATAACACCAATCTGGCCGAGGTCTCCTTCAATAACCGGCTGAGCCGGATCGGGAGCTATGCCTTTGAGAATAACAGCGGCTTAAAGAAAGTCAACTTTAATCCGAGGATCGTGACCATCGAAGAAGGCGCCTTTTCCGACTGCTCAAAGCTGCAGGGGGTGACTATCCCGCCGTCGATCGCGACGATCGAGGACTATGCCTTCCAGAACTGCACAAGGCTCGCATCCTTTACCCTGAACGGTGCCGAAGGAAAGCAGGTCCGGTTGGGAAGAGGCGCTCTTCGCCACTGCACGGGACTCGAGGAGGCCGTCATCAATGCCGATATCGCAGACGGCGACGCCAGATCGGTCAATGGAAACGGGGAATATTATGAGTCTAACAGGAGCTACGCAAATGCCGTGTTTTATGATACCGGAAAAAATGCTGATGCTTTTCATGTGGTCTTTACGGATCAGGTGACCCGGATCCCCGCCTACCTGTTTGCCACGGGGATCGATAAGGGCAGCGATGAGTATTCCCATATCGCAAGCCTGACGATCGGCTCATCGGTAACTGATATCGGGGAATATGCCTTCTATAAGTGCTATGAGCTGCGAGATATCGTCTTTGGCGAGCAGACAAAAACCATTGCTTCCTATGCCTTTGCGGAAAACACGGCCCTTAAGACACTCGTTCTAAATTCGGGCATGGAATCCGTCGGCGCGTATGCCTTCTCCAGGAATACGGCTCTTAAAACCGTTGAATTTGATGAAAAGCTTGTTTTCATAGGCGAGGCCGCCTTTGAGTATTGTTCTGCCCTGGAGAGCATAGATGTCCCAAAGGCCATGGCGATCATTTCCGACTACGCTTTCCAGAACTGCACAAGACTGGAGAGGATCCGGCTGAACGGGACGGCCGGCAATGAGACGACTCTCGGCCGGGGCGCTTTCAGAAACTGCACAGCCCTCTCGGAGGTTGTCATCAATGCCGATATTGCTGACTGCGATGCCCGGTCCCTAAACGGCAATGGCGAATATTATGAATCCAACCGCGGCTATTCCAATGCGGTGTTCTATAACAGCGGGAATAATGCCCAGGATATGACCGTCATCTTTACGGATCAGGTAAGCCGCATCCCGGCTTATCTCTTCGGCACGGGCCTGGCGAACGGCGAAGATGTGTATAGTCACATGACAGAGCTTGTCGTCGGCAGTCAGGTGAAAACGATAGGCAGCTATGCCTTTTGCCGCTGTTACCGCCTGAACCGGGTTTTTCTCGGGGATGCCATACAGACGGTCGGACAGGGCGCATTCCTTGACGACAATAATATTTCTCTCTGCCGCTATGCCGGAACGCCCGAGAGCTGGAATGCCATAACGCTGGAAGCGGACAACGACGATCTGGCAAACGCGGAACGGGTTTTTAACGCGGAAAGAGAGGAATCCGGCAGAGACGAGGGCCTCGCGCCGGTTGAAGGGTCAGAAGGCTCCGGCAGAGACGAGGTCCTCGCGCCGGTTGAAGGGTCAGAAGGCTCCGGCAAGGACGAGGGCCTCGCGCCGGTTGAAGGGTCAGAAGAACCCGGCGAAGGTGAAAGCGCGGCTCCGGCTGAGGATGAAAAGAAATCCGAGGAGAGCATTAACGCGATACTCCGAAAGATTGCCGGGCTTAGAGGAAAGACCGTTAAGTAAGGAGCTGGGCATGTGGCGTCAATGAAGGTTGGCGGGAGCTGTCGGGTTCGTTGAAAGGATGAAAGGATGAAAACGGTAGAAGAACTGCTTCAATGCCCGTATTGGATTATTGACATATTGCCGTCACAAGTGCCTAAAGACAGTCCCGGACAATACTTTGCTG
>CAMNNO010000273.1 GCA_946545475.1 uncultured Blautia sp. | reverse complement strand
GCAACTCTGAGCGGCCCCCCCTCCCCTGCGCCTACCGGCAGGTAAGAGAAAAATAAAGGTATTCCCCCCCCCTCGACGCCCCCTCCGGCATCTAAAACAAAAACACGAAAAGCAACAAAAGGGGCAACAGGGTCCCCCCTGTAATATTTCTCACTTTAACAAGTTGACACATTGAAGCCATCTATGATAAAATGTAACCCATCAAATTCCCATCTATTCATATTAGTTATTGAGTAGTCACAATTTAAACGCAATCGAAAAATGAAAAGCAATCGAAAAGGAGGTTTCCCTATGAAAAGAACCATGCTCCCCTTAATCCTTGCCGCATCCCTGATGCTGACCGCCAGCGCTTTCGCCGCGGAAGCCGCCGCCACCACTGACGCCGCCGCCACCGAGGAAGCGGCCGAGAAAGTGGCATTTGAAGCTCCCGTCGTCCTGACCAGCATCGGCCAGAGCGCCGATGTCGACATCGCCAACACCCTCTGCACCCGGGCCGGCATCGAAGTCTTAAAGGATGCCAAGGTCTCCGCCGACACGCTTCCCGCAGACTGCAAGACGCTCATCCTCGCCGTTGGCGGCTCCTCCAAGGGGCTTGGCGCGGCCGGCATCGATGCCGACCAGGAGCTTGCGCGCACGGAGGCTCTTCTCAAGAAGGCCGAGGAGCAGGGCGTCAAGATCCTTGCCATGCACACCGGCGGCACCGCCCGACGCGGTACCCTCTCCGACAGCTTCATCGTTCCCGCCTTTGGCGCAGCCGATGCGGCTATCGTCGTCTCCGAGGGCGATGAGGATCACCTGATGAAGGACATCCTGGATGAAAACGGTGCCGAGCTCATCTATGTCAAAAAAGCCGCGGAATGCATCGCCATCCTTCAGGATCTGTTTGGCTGATACCCCATGTCCTGGCCGGGTGTGAGCGCGGCGCGCATTTTTGCGCTGCGCCCACACCCCGGCCACCATCTGAACGGAGTTAAACTATGGGACCTTATGTTATTACCTTTCTGATCATGGTTGGCGTTTTCATGGTCGGCTGCTTTGCCTTTAAACTGCCTGTCGGCGTCTCCATGATGATCGCCGCCCTCTGCGGCGCCATCGAGGGCGGCCTGGGGCTCCAGACCATCCGCATGATGGTCGAGGGCGAATTTGGCTACGTGGATACCATCCTGACCATCGGCTGCGCCATGATCTTCATGAAAGTCATCGAGGAATCCGGCGCCCTGGATGCCCTCAGCAGCCTCATCATCGAAAAGTTCCACAAGCGCCCGGCGATCCTGCTCATCCTCATCATGCTGATCATCATGTTCCCGGGCATGATCACCGGTTCTTCCACGGCAGCCGTCCTTTCCGCCGGCTCCATCATGGCCCCGGTGCTGGCCCTTATGGGCCTGGACCCTGTAACCAGCGGCGCCATCATTTCCATGGGCGCGCTTCTCGGCATGATAGCCCCGCCTGTCAACACGGCGGCCCTTATCATCTGCGCCGGCATCGACGTGCCATACGTCGGCTTTACCGGCCCGCTGGCCCTTATCACCTTCCCGCTGGCCATCCTCTTTGTGCTGATGCTGGGCTATAAGCAGGCCCGGAATCTGAACTACGAGACCCTTAAGCCATCGCTCTCCAAGCTGGATGAGACCAGAAAGCAGTACGGCCTCCGGATCTATCTTCCGCTGTTCGTGCTGCTCATCCTCATGGTCATCTTCAAGATCTTAAAGCTCGGCACCGACATCGGCATGCCCCTTATGTTCCTCATAAGCGCCGCCGTCGGCCTCTTCACCGGGCGGAAGATCAATGTCTTAAAGATGGTCCCGGCCGCTATAAGGACCGCGGCCCCCGTCATGGGCATCCTGATGGGCGTCGGCATGTTCATCGAGGTCATGACGGCTACGGGCGTGCGCGGCCTTGTGGTCACAAGCTGCCTGCGCCTGCCCTCGTCCTTCTGGCTTCTGGCCTGCGCAATTTCCATCCCGCTCTTCGGCGCTGTCTCCTCCTACGGGGCAAGCTCGGTGCTGGGCGTTCCCTTTGCCTATATTTACGCTTCCCTCCTGGGCGGGAACTCCGTCGTTGTCCTGGCGGCCCTCTCCCTGATCGCCTCCGTTGGCGACATGATGCCGCCCACAGCCCTGGCCGGCCTCTTTGCCGCCCAGGTCACGGGTGTTGAGAAGTACACAAAGATCCTGAAACGCTGCGTCATTCCCATCATCATCCTGCTGGTCTGGGCCTGCTTCTTCCTGGCCAATTCCAAGATGATCGGAAGGCTTTTCTAATGGGAAGGCTTTTCTGATCGCCCGCGCCTTCAGTTTCCTATATGTAAAGGAGGAAAGCCTGTGAGCATTATTACCATCATCTATCTTGCTATCGCCGCCCTTGTTTTTGTCTGCACGGCTTACAATATGATCTTCAAAGAAGAAAAGCTGGCCGACCAGATCAACGCCGCGATGATCCTGATCCCGCTCTTTTTGCGGATCCTGCTGATCAAATAAGGAGGATGCCATGAAGAAATCTTACATTTCCGGACTGTGCCTCCTCCTCTGCGCCGCCGTCATCGGCGCGATCGCGGGAAAAAGCTTTTATGACAAGAGGCACTTTGTGGAGGACATCTTCCCCGGCGACCATGTCACCGAGGTCATGATGCTCTCCGAGTTTAACCCGAACCTTGAGGGGACCATCGGCGACACCGAGATCTATGTCCTTAAGGGCGAAGCGGAGGGCGGGTCCCTCCTGGTCCTGGGCGGCACCCATCCCAACGAGCCGGCCGGCCATATGGCCGCCATCCTTCTGGAAGAGAACGCCCTTGTCACGGCGGGCACCGTTTATGTCATTCCCAGCATCAACCATTCGGCCTTCACCCACAATGACGCCCTGGAGGGCAGCCCCCAGTACCTGCACTTTACGAACCAGAGCGGGGAGGTGAGGACCTTCCACTACGGCTCCCGCGCCACCAACCCCATCGATCAGTGGCCGGACCCCAACATTTACACCCACACCTCCGGCCAGGGCCTTTCCGGCTCCGAGACCAGGAATCTTAACCGCTGCTACCCTGGCATCGCCGATGGGACCATAACCGAGCGGGTAGCCTACGCAGTCACAAACATGATCAATACCCTCGGCATCGACATGGAGATCGACCTCCACGAGTCCAGCCCGGAATATGCCGTCAACAACGCCACCGTAGCCCACGAGCGTGCTATGGCGATCGCCGCGGACGGCGTCCTGGACCTGGAGCTCTCGGATATTTCCATGAGCCTTGAGCCCTCCCCCGTCTCCCTCCACGGCCTGACCCACAGGGAGCTGGGCGACTTCACCAACACCTACGCCCTGCTCATGGAGACCGGCAACCCCTCCCAGGGGCGCCTTCGCGGCTATACAGATGAAGCCCTGGCGCTGACCGGCGCCGACCCCTGCTATGTCATCAACTATGACCTGGGGCTCCTCTATGTGGACTACAGCTCCGGGGATTTCCCCATTGAGCTTCGCGTGGGCCGCCATCTGGCCGGCATCAACGCCTACATTGACGCCTACAACCGCGTCGCCGATGCAAACCGGCAGATTGTTGTGGAAGGCATACCCTCCTACGATGAAATGCTGGAAAACAAGGTCGGCTATTACCTCAAGTGATCATAAGCTCTGCTTATTTATAAGAATCCGCCAGAAAACCCACGTACCCTTGGGTCGTGGGATGAATGG
>CAMNNO010000272.1 GCA_946545475.1 uncultured Blautia sp. | reverse complement strand
CCCTGCACCCCTCCCCCCAGGGGCACGCCAATTGGTTGTGAGGGTAAGGTACTTAATAGTTGAAAAGGTACGTTTACTCTATTCGATTTATACTAGTTACACTTAATAGTTGCCAAAGGCAACTATTCTAGTGTAACTGCATATACCGCGGCACGGAATTTAAAACGGCAGTCAAATTCGTTCGCGAGTATAATTCAAGTCTCGCCCCGCGAGACTTGCGCGCCGCGCGCTGCTGCCGCCAGGCAGCAATTACCTTATAGCGCGCGTGCGCATCCTCGCGGAGCGTTTATCTCAGTGGGGGTCCCATCTCCCACTGAGATTAAAGACCTAGGATTGACAGGAGGGGTTTCAGGGCGTTGTTGTTGTCCAGCCAGTTGAGAATGGTGTCTCTTCGGACCCAATCCGCTAAGGTCTGACCGACATCTGTGGCTGCGAGGCCTGTGATGGCCAGAAGCAGGATCCAGAAGAGGATCAGGTATTTGAGGGCGCCAAGGAGTGCTCCGGCGTAGCGGTTTATGCCATCCAGGACGGGCAGATGCGCTACTGCGTTGAGGATAACGCTTGCCAGGGTCAGGATGAGGCCGGATATGATGTAGGCCAGGACAAATGCGCCTGCGCGGACGGAGGTGTCCGCCAGATATCCGGAGACAAAGCTTTTGAGAGAGTTTACGTTCATCGCGTTCTGGAGCTGCTGCGGGAGATTTTTTTCCATGCTCTCTGCCAGTGACTTTGGCAGGCCCAGGCTTTCAAAAAACGCGGAAGGGTCGGATATGCCGCCGGACGGCAGGGCGTTGAGCCTGTCCCCGACAAAATCGGATACGGCCTCTTCTACGGTCTCGTAAAGAGGGGTATTCTCCCTGACAAGGCCCTCGGCATACGGCATGGCAAACCACGCGATCAGAAGGGGCAGGATCACGCAGCAGACAGAAAAGATTTCTTTGATAAATCCCCGCAGATAGCCTCGGATAAGGCCGAAAAGCAGGCTCGCCAGGACAATGATACCGGGAATCGTGATTCCCCATTCGTTAAGCTGTTCCATACTCATTACTCCTTGTTCGTTTTGTTCTCCTTTATCGGAGCTTCACAACCTTCACCACGCCATCCGTCACGCCTTCCAGCACCAGAAGATAGCGGTTATAGCCGATCTTCAGGAAATCGTGGATGGTTCCGTCCACGGTCCCCATGAACTTTTCCCTTCCCTGGCTGTCCAAAATAAGGACCTGGGAGCTGTTATACATAATGTAATAGCCGTCGCTGATCCGGATATTGGTATAGGGGATGTTGAAGCCCTTGCTGAATTTATGTTTTCCGGAGGATGTGTACACGTCCAGCATATAGGTGTAACTGCTCTGCGGATCGCCGTTAAGGTAGACCATGCCGACCGTATCCTTGTCGTAAACGGTGCTGATGATCTCTGTATCCGTATGTATGGTCCGGCCCTCTCCCGGGATCTGGCGTCCCTGGAAGAATGTGATCCCGTCATCGCGGAAGGACGCGCTTATGTTTCCGTTCAGATAGACCACCTGTGGGATAATGACCCCGTCGTAGCGGAAGCCGCTCACAATATGATCCTCCCGGCTCTGGCCAACGCTCCCGAAATTGTAGAAGGCCACATAGCTGGCTGTCTTGTTTCCTTCTACAAACTGAAAGGCGACCATCAGTATGATGCCGTCGTTTGACACGCATACGTCCATGGGGAAACCCGGGTCATCGATCTTTGTTATCTTCTCGAATATCACGCTTCCGGCAGGCGTATAAACGCCCAGCCAGGAGTCCTCGCCGTTATCCATGATGACGGCCACCGTCCCGTTTTTGGAGGTCCGGGCTTTGACTATGCGGTACGGCGTTCTGTAATACCCCGTAAGGCCATCCATATCGTACATCCGGATGGCCGTGCCATCCTTATCGGCAATGACTGCCCGCCCCTCCCGCACGTCCACGATGGGATTCTGCATGGAATAGGAGTCAAACCATGTTTCCTCCAGTTTCCGGTTTAAAAGGGAGGCGCCCTGCATGCCGGCCCGAAGGATCTTTCCCTTCATCTCGACATATTTTGTGGAAACGACATCCTGTTTCAGCTCGGCGGAAATATCACGGATGCTGTGATAGGTACGCAGACTGCCGAAGGCAAGGATCAGGGCTATCACGCACACCGCCGCGGCCAGCCAGATCAGTGCGGTCCGCATCCTGCGGATATTGCGCTTTCTGACCAGTCTGGCATAGGACGACGACTTTCGGCGCCAGGCCTCGTTAATGGCCGCTTCCTCTCTCGCCAGTCTTTTTTTTCGGCGTTTCCACCATATTCTGATCGGTCTAAAAATATCAGCCATTTTTCAAAAAATCCCTGGCCTGTCGGTATGCTGTGCTATCCAGGCCAAATAAAACAAATGTTCAAAGCTTTTTTTATAGTTCCATCCTGCCGTCCAGAACGCACAGTATCCATGAAGCCTTGCGGACACTGTGTTCAAAGTTCCATCCTGCCATCCAGAGCGCGCAGTATCCATGAAGCCTTGCGGACACTGTGTTCAAAGTTCCATCCTGCCATCCAGAGCGCGCAGTATCCATGAAGCCTTGCGGACACTGTGTTCAAAGTTCCGTCCTGCCGTCCAGGGCGCGCAGAAGCGTTACCTCGTCAATGTATTCCAGATCCCCTCCGACGGGAACGCCGCTGGCGATGCGGCTTACCTTGATCCCGCTGGGTTTTATCAGCTTGCTGATATACATGGCTGTCGTTTCGCCTTCCAGGCTTGAGTTTGTCGCGATGATGACCTCTTTGACATCCTGAGTCTGCAGCCTTTGCATCAGTTCCTTAAGCTTTATGTCGTCCGGGCCGATGCCCAGCATGGGGGATATGGCGCCGTGAAGGACATGATAGACCCCTTCATAGCGTCCGGTTTTTTCGTAAGCGGCCAGATCGCGGGTGTTTTCCACCACCATGATGGTGGACTTATCCCTTTTATCGCTCCGGCAGATCGGGCAGATCTCCTCATCGGTAAGCGTAAAGCAGTTTTTGCAGTACCGGACCTTTTCCCGGGCGTTGCCGATGGCGCCGATAAGGTCGCTGACCTGGTCCTTTGGCATTCCCATGATGTGGAAGGCCAGCCGCTGGGCCGACTTGGCGCCGATCCCCGGCAGGCGGGAAAGCTGCTCGATCAGTTTATTGATGTGGCTGCTGTAATATTCCATCAGAAGGGCAGGCCTCCGGGTCTTCCCAGGCCAAGGGCTCCCAGGCTGCTGCCGAGGCTTCCGAGGGAGGAATCGCTTCCCTGGGAAGCGTATTTTTCCATGACCTCGGCGGCATCTTTTTCGGCAGCCCGGAGGGCTTCGTTGACGGCCGCGGCGATAAGATCCTGAAGCATTTCGATATCGTCGGGGTCCACCACTTCCTCGGAGATCTTGATGCCGACGACTTCATTTTTTCCGGTCACGGTCGCGCTCACGGCCCCGCCGCCCGCCGACGCGGTATATTCCTTTTTCTCCAGAGCTTCCTTCTCCTCCGCCATGGCCTTCTGGTTTTCTTCCATCTGGCGCTGCAGCTTCTGGACCTGCTTCATCATGTTGTTCATATTTCCGGGCATGGGCATGCCGCCGGGGAATCCTTTTCTTGCCATAATATTCTCCTTTTATTGTTTTATAGTATGCGCACGAATTTTCAGCGGAATGCTGCCGCTTGCAGCGGAGAAAATTCGGCGCGGGGA
>CAMNNO010000271.1 GCA_946545475.1 uncultured Blautia sp. | reverse complement strand
GTCTCATGGCAATCATACGAGCGAAAAATATTACCTAATATTTACGGAGTCTGTGATTCAGTGAATTATTGATTTTTGCTTGCTTTTTCGCCTTTCTGCCTTTACCATTCATTTTAGATACCTCTCGTGATTTTGGATTTTACCAACTTTGGCGGGTCAGTAATAATCCAACTTTACTTGAGGTATCTTTATTAGTCAAGGTTGTTTCCCCTTACTGTTTATAGTATACAGGAAGCTCATTTCTTCCCAGAATATGCCGCTTGACAATCCCAGCATTTTTATATATCCTATACCTTAACATGCCTTCGCCTGCACCCCGCACAAGGGATTTCTTCTATAAAAATAAGAAAAACTCCCCGGCGAAGATACTCCAGGAGGATAACCATGAGCAAAGAACTCGCTAAAACCTACGATCCCAAAGGCCTGGAAGACCGCCTTTATAAAAAATGGCTCGACAACGGCTACTTCCACGCCAAAGTCAATCCCGATAAAAAACCCTTTACCATCGTCATCCCGCCGCCCAATGTCACCGGGCAGCTTCACATGGGGCATGCCCTGGATGAGACTATGCAGGACATCCTCATCCGCTTCAAGCGCATGCAGGGCTATGAAGCCCTCTGGCAGCCGGGGACGGACCATGCGGCTATCGCTACGGAAGTCAAGGTCATCGAAAAACTGAAAAAAGAAGGCATCGACAAGGAAGCCATCGGCCGCGAAGAATTCTTAAAGCACGCCTGGGCCTGGAAGGAAGAGTACGGCGGAAAGATCATCAACCAGCTGAAAAAGCTCGGCGCCTCCGCCGACTGGGAGAGAGAGCGCTTCACCATGGACGAGGGCTGCAGCAAGGCCGTCCAGGAAGTTTTCATCCGCCTTTACAACAAAGGCTATATCTATAAAGGCTCCCGCATCATCAACTGGTGCCCCGTGTGCCAGACCTCCATTTCCGATGCTGAGGTGGAGCACGAGGACCAGCAGGGCTTCTTCTGGCATATCAATTATCCCATCGTCGGCGAAGAGGGCCGCTATGTGGAGATCGCGACGACAAGGCCGGAAACGCTCCTCGGCGATACCGCCGTTGCGGTCAATCCGGACGATGAGCGCTATAAGGACCTGGTCGGCAAGATGCTGGAGCTGCCGCTGACCGGCAGGCAGATCCCCGTCATCGCCGACGAATACGTAGACAAGGAATTTGGGACAGGGTGCGTGAAGATCACCCCGGCCCATGACCCCAACGACTTTGAGGTCGGCCGCCGCCACAACCTGCCCGAGATCAATATCCTGAACGACGACGCTACCATCAACGAGCTGGGCGGCAAGTACGCCGGCATGGACCGGTACGAGGCCAGGAAAGCCGTTGTGGCGGATCTGGAGCAGCTTGGCCTCCTGGTCAAGGTTGTCCCCCATCTGCACAGCGTGGGCACCCACGACCGCTGCGGGACAACGGTAGAGCCCATGATCAAGCCCCAGTGGTTCGTCCGCATGGAAGAAATGGCCCAGGAAGCCATTAAGGCCCTGGAGGACGGCAGGCTGAAATTTGTGCCGGAGCGCTTTGACAAGATTTACCTCCACTGGCTGGAAAACATCCGCGACTGGTGCATCTCCCGCCAGCTGTGGTGGGGACACCGCATCCCGGCCTATTACTGCCAGGACTGCGGCGAGATCGTGGTGGCTAAGGAGCGGCCGAAGATGTGCCCCAAGTGCCGCTGCGAGAAATTAGAGCAGGATGAGGATACCCTGGACACCTGGTTCAGCTCCGCCCTGTGGCCCTTCTCGACCCTGGGCTGGCCGGAGAAGACGCCGGAGATGGAATACTTCTATCCCACGGATGTCTTAGTCACCGGCTACGACATCATCTTCTTCTGGGTCATCCGCATGGTCTTCTCGGCTCTTGAGCAGACCGGGGAGGTTCCCTTCCATCATGTGCTGATCCACGGCCTGGTGCGCGACGCCCAGGGCCGCAAGATGAGTAAGTCCCTGGGGAACGGCATCGATCCCCTTGAGATCATCGACAAATACGGCGCGGACGCCCTCCGCCTGACCCTTATGACCGGCAATGCCCCCGGCAACGACATGCGCTTCTACATGGAGCGGGTGGAAGCCAGCCGGAACTTTGCCAACAAGATCTGGAACGCTTCCCGGTTTATCCTGATGAACCTGGAAGGCAAGGAGATCCCGAACATCACGGACTGCAGCGCCCTGTGCCTGGAGGACCGCTGGATACTCTCCCACATGAACAAGCTGGTCGCCGAGGTGACGGAAAACCTGGAAAAGTACGAGCTCGGCATTGCCGTGGGCAAGATCTACGACTTCCTCTGGGATGAGTTCTGCGACTGGTACATTGAGCTGGCCAAGACGCGCCTCTGGAAGGCCGAGGAGAATCCGGACGCTGCCGGAGAGGCCCTGTTTGTCCTTCGGACCGTCCTCACAACAGCCTTAAAGCTCCTTCACCCCTACATGCCCTTCATCACGGAGGAGATCTACTGCACGCTGCTTCCGGAGGAGGAATCCATCATGATCGCCCCCTGGCCGGAATATAAGGAAGAGCTTAACTTCCCGGAGGCGGAGCAGGCCATCGACAGCTTCAAAGAGGTGGTCAGGGGCATCCGCAACACCCGCACGGATATGCAGGTCCCCCTGGGCAAGAAGACCAACGTTTACATTGTGGGCAAGGATGCGCGGACAAATGAGCTGTACCGCCAGAGCAGCCGCTCCTTTGTGAACCTGGCCCAGGCCAGCGCCATTCATGTCCAGGAGGACAAGACGGGCATCGGCTCCGACGCGGTTTCCATCGTCGTCTCCAATGCCGTGGCTTATCTGCCCCTGGAAGACCTGGTCGACAAGGATAAGGAGAGGGAGCGCCTGTCCAAGGAAGAGGAAAGGCTTAAAGGCGAGATCGCCCGCTGCGAAGGCATGCTGAACAACGAGCGGTTCCTCAGCAAGGCGCCGGAGCAGAAGGTAGCCGCCGAAAAAGACAAGCTGGCTAAATATCAGGAGATGCTTGCGAAGGTCAGGACGCAGCTTGCGGCCCTCAATTAAAGGTTCATCAGATCAAACATTATACTAGTTACACTAAAATAATTGCCGGAGGCAATTATTCTAGTGTAACTGCATATACCGCGGCGAAAAATTGCAATTGGCAGTTAAATTCGTTCGCGAGTATAAACAGACAAGGGAGGACGGTTATGTCCGGAAATAAGAAATGGTCCCTGGCCGGCCTTGCGGCCCTGTGCCTTTTTGCGGGGAGCGCAAGCTTTGCATCAGCCGGAGAAGACATTGCGCGGCAGGAAGCCCCCTCAAAGGCCTATCTGGATTTTTACGGGGAGGAGGACCCCTCGTCCGTTCCCGCCACCGGGGATGTCATGGAGCCTCTGTTTGTGGCGGAAGAACTGCTGCAGAGCCTGCCAAAGCCGGAGGAAGTGAAGACGGTCGGCAACCTGGAGCTGAAAAAAGAAGATTCCCGATGGGAAGGATACGAGGATACGCTTTCCTTTGTGCTTGACTATTCGGAACCGGTCCTGCAGAATATGGAGCAGGAAGCCTTCATCGAAAAATGGGAGCTGACCCGCTTAAGGCGCCGGAGGCTCAGGGTCCTTTCCTGGGGCCTGCCACTGGGCTATGATGTCGGCGAAAAAAAGGAGCTCTCCCCCAAAAACCCGGCCGATATCCTTGGCTATAAAGAAGACGTACACGCGGATGCCGGCAATATATGCCTTGGCCTGGAAGACTGAAAATCCTATCTTTACAAAACCCGCCCCTCCGCTATAATATAAGTGGAAAGGGCGGGCTTTTTATAAGAATCCGCCAGAAAACCCACGTACCCTTGGGTCGTGGGATGAATG
>CAMNNO010000270.1 GCA_946545475.1 uncultured Blautia sp. | reverse complement strand
TTACAGCCGCACCATCGCGACCAGGCACAAAACAGCTGTTATGATGGCGAAAACCGCCACGATCCTGGTCTCCGACCAGCCGCACAGTTCAAAGTGGTGATGGATGGGCGCCATCTTGAAGATCCGCTTCCCATGAGTTGCCTTAAAATAGGAGACCTGGATGATTACCGACAGGACCTCAGCCACATAAATGAAGCCGATGATCGCCAGGTATACCGGCATGTTCATCATATAGGCCATGCCGGCCACAAAGCCGCCCAAGGCCAGCGACCCGGTATCCCCCATGAACACCTTCGCCGGATAGGCATTGTACAGCAAAAAGCCCATAAGCGCGCCCAGGAAGGCGCCGGCCATCGGCGTGACCCCGGCGTCAAGGAGCATGGAGGCGGCCACAAAGAAAAGCGAGACCACCACCGTCACCGTGGAGCACAGGCCGTCCAGCCCGTCCGTAAAATTCGTGCCGTTGACGGTGCCGATCACGACAAAAAACAGAAGAGGCACCGCCCACCAGCCGATATCCGCCATACGGCCTCCCGTAAAGGGAATGCGTATCAGCAGGTCAACGTCCGTAAAGAAGTGGAGATAAACGGTAAAAATGGCTGTAAAAAACAGCTGGAGCAAAAACTTCTGCCAGGCGATCAGGCCGTCTTCCCGGTGAAGCACCACTTTCAGGTAATCGTCCAGAAAGCCGATGAGCCCGAAGCCGACCGTCAGGATGAGCACCGGCACGATCTTGGGAAAGCGGGGCGCGAACACAAGCCCTGTCACAAGGACCGCTGCCAGGAAAATAAGGCCCCCCATCGTCGGCGTCCCCGCTTTTTTCAGGTGCGACTCCACGCCAAGCGTCCTCTCCGTCTGCTTCATTTTCAGTTTTCTCAAAAAAGGAATGATGACTGGCCCCAGAATGGCACTTATCGCAAAAGATAATATCACCGGCCAGATCAGCTGTATTTCCAGATTCATATGTTAAACTCTCCCTCTATCGCATGCGCACGGACTTTCGGCGAAAATCCGTTTCCTGTACTTTTTACAGGCTGGCTTCCTCATTGGTCAGCCCTTCGCTCTCCATAGTGTTTCCCCGGATGGGATTGCTGTTATCCTCAAGAGGGCCGGGGACGCTGGCATCCGATATGCCGTCCCTCGCCTCCGTGTTGACGAGGTGTGTGGATTTCATATAATAGCCGTTGGCATCATAGCGATAATTGCCGTTGGCGTCCAGAAGATAACCGTTTTCGTCAATGCGGTTGCCTTCAAAGTCAATGCGGTTGCCGTTCATATCCCTGAGAACGCCCTCGGAATCCGTAAAGCTGTCCTCGTCTCTGTTGAAAAGCCCGGTAAAGCCTTCCCACAGCTCCGTGGCGGGCACATAGCCGTCGATCGCCTCATCCGCCGGGATGCCCATGTACGGCAGAAGCTCGCTATATATGCCCTGGGCGATATACTGGGCATAGGAGCTGCTGGCCTGGTCCTCCACATTGGGCTCATCGACGACCACATAGACAAGGACCTTCGGATTTTCCACCGGCGCAAAGCCGATAAAGGAGACCAGGTATTTCCCGTTTCCGCGGGGATACTTTTCGGCCGTTCCCGTCTTGCCGCCCGTGCTGTAGCCTTCCATGCGGCTCTTGTAGGAGGTTCCGTTCGTCACCGAAAGCTTCATGTACTCCCGGAGGTTGTGGGAGATCGTTGCCGTTACCGTCTGGCGCACCAGCACGGGGGAATAGGTTTTGAGCACATTTCCGCTGGAATCCCGGATCTTTTTCAGCAGCTGGGGCTTATAATAATATCCGCCGTTGATGACCGAGCATATGGCGCAGGCTTCCTGGATCATGGTGCAGGTATAGCCCTGTCCGAAGGACGTGCATGCCAGCTCTGTCTCGCCCATGCTGGCCAGGCTGTGAACGATCCCCGCGGCTTCGTTTGGCAGGTCGATGCCTGTCAGGCTCCCCAGGTTGAAGAGATTCTGTATCTTGATAAACTGGTCGGCTCCGACCTTTGCGGCGATCTGCATCATGCCGTCGTTGCAGGAATTGGCGATGATATCTCCCAGGGTCTCTTTTCCATGGGCGCTGGGATAGACCGCGCACTTAATGGTCGTGGCATGGCCCTCGGTGCCGAAATTCTCGTACCCGTCGCAGGTAAAAATGTCGCCCGTGCCGACGCGCCCCTTTTCCAGGGCTCCCGCCATAAATATCGGCTTTGCCACAGAGCCCGGCTCAAAGGTATCCGTCACGCAGAAATTCCGCCATCGCTGGCTCAAGATATCGACGATCTGCGAATCATCCATGTCTTTTATTTCCGCTTCGGTATAAAGCGCCGAAATGTCCCGGGGCGCATTCAGATCGTAGCGGTCGCCGCCGTCCATAGCCAGAATGGCTCCCGTGGAAGGCTCCATGACCAGCACGCCCACATTTTTCGCGCCGATGCGCGTATTAAAAGCGTCGACGTATTTTTCCACGATCCGCTGGACATCCATATCCAGGGTTGTTTCAATGCTGTTGCCGGCCGTCGTCTCGATGATCGTCTGTTCGATATTCGAGATACCGTCAAAATAGCCGTACTGGCGGCCGTCGGAGCCCGTCAGGGTCGTGTTGTAATAGCTTTCCAGGCCCGTGACCGCGCTGTCCCTGCTGTCTGTAAACCCCAGGGTATCGCACGCCAGCTGGCGGTAGGGATAGAACCGCACATAGTCTTCTTCCATCCATATACCGATGACCCGGGGGATGCTGATGTCATCCGTGGGAAGCCCCATCTCCCTTCGGCGTTCCAGCTCTTCCTGGTAGGCGGCCCGGTAGGCGTTATAGTCCTCCTCGGCGAAAACCTCGTAGGCCTTTTTGTCCTCCATGCTGACGCCCTTGTTGACCACGACATACTGCCTGTCCCTGGTCTCTTCACTCGCCAAAAATTTCCGGACTTTCTCTTCGTCACAGCCAAGCCAGTTGACAAGTGCCTCTACAGTGGTATCCACGCATTCTTCGTTTTCGTTGATCCGCCGGCAGTCTATGATCACATTGTAGACCAGGTTGCTGGTTGCCAGGACATTGCCCTTGGTGTCGTAGATATCCCCCCGCCGGGCCGGCACGACCCGGCTTTCATAGTGGGCCTGCACCTGCTCCATGACAATCTTTTTATAGTCTTTTCCCCGGGTCACATTAATGACGATGACATAAGCCGCTAAACCTATTAAAGCCAGCAGCACTATCATAAATAGAACTGCCAGCTTCTGTCTCATCCGTATGGTCAGCTGCCTGTTTTCCCGCCGTGCCCGTGCTCTCTTTTTTTTGCTGTTCAAACCATCACCTTATCTTTTATAGCAAGCACACGAATTTACTGCCAAAATATGCCGCCAACGCAGCGCAAATTCGGCGAATATCATGATCCGCCCAGAGTGTACGAGCGCACCTGCTCCTCACCCGGATATCTCATATCAAGGCTCTCCATGGCTTTTCGCCTGGTTTCGTTTAAGTCCACGCCGGACATGATGGAATTGTAATAGGCATCGTTATCCTCCCGGAGGACAGATACCGACTTTTCCAGGCTTTCCACCTCGTCCTTGAGGCTGATGTACCTTGTTTTCAGCTGGAGCATCCGCACAAGGCTGAATACCAGGATGATGCTGACCACGATCAGAAACGCTATCGTCTTTCCGTTAAAGCTGCTCTCAAGGGCAGGATTCGGCTCCTTTTTTTTGGCCTGGCTTTTGTGGGGTACGTGCCCTGTGCTTCTGCTGTGCTGTGTCCGTCCTGCTGCCATTTGGGGGTCCCTCCATTTTTCCGGGACTTTTTACAGAAGTTCCGCCTTCTCAAAAATCCTGAGCTTCGCGCTTTTGGACCGCGGATT
>CAMNNO010000269.1 GCA_946545475.1 uncultured Blautia sp. | reverse complement strand
AGGGGGACGCGGGCCCCGCAACTCTGAGCGGCCCCCCCTCCCCTGCGCCTACCGGTAGGTAAGCGTAAAATAAAAGAGTTAAAGGGTGCATAGTGCCCCCGAAACCTAGCGTTAGATAAAATATAACCGAAAATAGTCTACAGGGGGCGATGGGGTCTCCCCTACCAAATAAATTGGCAGTTGACTTTTCACAGAAACGCAAAGCGGCAGAAAAGAAAACGTTTGAGGTTTTCTTTTCTGCCGTTTTTTATAGATGTGGGGACATCCGGTCCGTGAACTTTTTTCAGCTGCGGAGCTGGATTCCCAGGCTTTCGAGGCCGTTGAGGATCTTCTTCATGGCGGCGGCTACCTCGGCTTCCTCCAGGGTCTTTTCCTTGTGACGGAAGACGAGGGAGTAGGCCATGGACTTATAGCCGGGCAGGATCTGGCTGCCTTCGTAGATGTCGAACAGGGCGCAGCTTTCCAGTATCTTGCCGCCGCGCTGGATCAGGACATCCTCGATCTGGCCGGCGGTTACGGCTTTCGGCACGACCATGCTAAGGTCACGAGTCACAGCCGGGAAGCGGGCCAGACCTTCATACTTGTGGTTGAAGCCGGCAAATTTAAGGATGGACGGGATGTCGATAACAGCAATGTAGGCCCGCTCACCAATGCCGTAGGCATCGGCCACCAGCGGATGGACCTCGCCGAGATAGCCCACCTCCTCGCCGTGGTAAAGGACGCTTGCCTGGCGGCCGGGATGCAGATAGGGCTTGTTGCTGTCGGGGCTGTAGGTAACGCGCTCCTTCATGCCGACCTTTTCAAAGAACTCCTCCAGGACGCCCTTCATGTCAAAGAAGTCGCCGTCGCCGTACATTCCCAGGGTAAACTGGGTCCTCTCATCCGGGAGCTCCGTCAGGGGAAGGGCCTTGGGGAGATAGACGTTGCCCATCTCGTACAGGCGGACATTTTTATTGCGGCGGTTGTAGTTGGTGGAAAGGCTCTGGAGCATGCCGTTCAGGGTCGTGGTGCGCATGATGCTGTAATCCTCGCCCAGGGGATTGCTGATGGTGATAGCCTCGCGAAGCGGGCTGTCCGGGGCAAGGCGGAGCTTATCGAACACCTTGGGGCTCTCGAAGGAATAGGTCATGCCCTCGGAGAAGCCGCAGTATTCAGCGATATCGCGGGCGATCTGCTCAATCCTCAGGTCAAAGGGCATGCGGCCCGTAGTGGCCTCGCCGGTGGGCAGGGTCGTGGGGATCTTATCGTAGCCGTAGAAACGCGCCACTTCCTCGGCGATATCCGCCATGCAGTGGATATCCTGGCGGAAGGTGGGCGCGACGATCTCGTTGGTCTTCTCGTCCAGGACAAGCTCAACCCTCGCCAGGTAGCCGAGCATCTCCTCCGGGGTGAGGCTTGTGCCAAGAAGGGCGTTTATCTTCTCCGGCTCAAAGGGAACGCGGGAGGGCTCCCGGACCTCAGAGCACACATCGACCATGCCGCCCACCACTTCGCCGGCGCCCAGCTCTTCCATAAGCTGGCAGGCCCTGTCGATGGCCGCGGAGGCATTGTTGGGGTCAAGGCCCTTTTCAAATTTGCCGGAAGCATCCGTGCGGAGGCCGACCTTCTTGGAGGAAAGGCGGATGTTGGGGCCGTTAAAGTTGGCGGCCTCGAAGAGGACCGTCTTGACATTATCGGTGATCATGGAATTTTCGCCGCCCATGATGCCGGCCATGCCGACAGGCTTTTTGCCGTCGCAGATCATGAGGACAGAGCTGTCAACGGTGCGCTCCTGGCCGTCAAGGGTCACAAATTTCTCGCCGTCGGCCGCCCGGCGGACGATGATAGTGCGGTCCTCGATGGTATCCAGGTCATAGGCGTGCATGGGCTGGCCATACTCTTCCATGACATAGTTCGTAATATCGACCAGATTGTTGATGGGGCGGATGCCGTTGGAGGCCAGCGCCCTCTGCATCCACTTGGGGGAAGGACCGATCTTGACATTCTTCACCACGCGGGCGCAGAACCTCGGGCAGAGGTCCGGGTCCTTCACCTCGACCTTGATATAGTCGGAGGCCTTTTCATTGTTGCCCTTGACGGTCACGACAGGGGGAACGAACTTTTTATTAAAGGTCGCGGCGGCTTCCCGGGCAATGCCGAGGACGCCGTAGCAGTCCACGCGGTTGGACGTGATCTCGTACTCGATGATGGCATCGTCAAGCCCCAGGGCATGAATGGCGCTCTCGCCGACAACGGCATCCTCCGGGAAAATATAAATGCCGTACTCCGGAGCCTCCGGGTACATCTCCCGTGTACTTCCCAGCTCCTCAATAGAGCAGAGCATACCGTTCGACTCCACGCCCCGGAGCTCGCCCTTTTTGATCTCAAGGCCATTAGGCGCCATCTTGCCGTCATGGCCGCCCGCCACTCGGCCGCCGTCAAGGACGACAGGAACCTTGTCCCCCTCCTTGACATTGGGCGCGCCGGTAACGATCTGAATGACTTCCGCGCCGATATCGACCTGGCAGACAATGAGCTTGTCCGCATTGGGATGAGGCTCGATCTTCTTGATCTGCCCAATGACGATCTTATCCAGATTCTTGTCCAGAAGCTCATACCCCTCAACCTTGGTCCCGGAAAGGGTCATGGCATCCGTATATTCCTGCGCCGAAACGTCCAGATCCGGCACATACATTTTAATCCATGAGAGTGATGTGTTCATAATATATTCCTTCCATCTATAAATATGATCAAATATCGTTTAGAACTGCTTCAGGAACCGGACATCGTTTTCATAAAGAAGGCGCATGTCGTCGATCTCATATTTCAGCAGGGCGATGCGCTCAAGGCCTACGCCGAAGGCAAAGCCGGTGTATTCTTCCGGATCGATGCCGCACATGCGCAGGACATTCGGGTGCACCATGCCGCAGCCCAGGATCTCGATCCAGCCGGAGCCCTTGCAGAAACGGCAGCCCTTGCCGCCGCACTTGAAGCAGGACACGTCCACCTCGGCGCTGGGCTCGGTGAAGGGGAAGTGGTGCGGGCGGAACTTCGTCTTCGTCTCCGGCCCGAACAGCTCCTGGGCAAACTCCTGAAGAGTGCCCTTAAGATCAGCAAAGGTGATATTCTTGTCAATGACCAGACCTTCGATCTGGTGGAAGGACGGCGAATGGGTGGCGTCCACCTCATCCGAGCGGAACACGCGGCCGGGAGCGATCATACGGATAGGGAGCTTGCCCTTTTCCATGGTCCTGGCCTGGACGGGGGAAGTCTGGGAGCGCAGCAGGATGGAATCGTTGATGAAGAAGGTATCCTGTTCATCCCGGGCCGGATGATCCTCCGGAATATTAAGCTTGGTGAAGTTATAATCCGCGTACTCGACCTCGGGGCCTTCCACCACTTCATAGCCCATGCCGATGAAAATGCGCTCAACCTCCTCAAGGGCAATGCTGTTGGGATGACGATGGCCTATGGAAGCCTTTCGGGCGGGAAGCGTGACATCGATGACTTCGCTCTTCATCTTCTCTTCCCGGAGGGCATCCTCAAGAGCCTTGCGGGTTTTTTCAAGCATAGCCTCGATCTTCTCCCTCGCCTCGTTGACCATCTGGCCGACCTTCGGGCGGTCTTCCGGAGAGACATCCTTCATGCTCTTAAGGAGAGCCGTCAGCTCGCCCTTCTTGCCAAGGTAAGCCACCCGGACATCATTAAGCTTTTCCGGGGCATCGGATTCCTCGATCCGTTTTCTGGCATTCTCAGCCAGTTCCTGCAGTTTTTCCCTCATATCCATGGATCTGTTTCCTCCAAACAAATAATAATTTATAAAATGTCAGCCGTAAAACCACATGCCTTTAGGCGTGTGGATACACGG
>CAMNNO010000268.1 GCA_946545475.1 uncultured Blautia sp. | reverse complement strand
AAGCTCCTTTCAATGTGATGGTAAAGTCGCTTTTGTGATGGTAAAGTCGCTTTTGGGGAGCCGGCGCCCGCGGGCATCCGTCCCGGGCGGCAAACCGCACTTTGCCGGGCGGGAAGAAGGAGGGGGCCGGTTCCCTGTGTATGCGCACGAATTTTCAGCGGAATGCTGCCGCTAAAGCGGCGAAAATCCGGCGCAGTAAACGAATCAAAACGCAGGCGTTTTGTTCGTTTACTATAATAAAAAAATTATGGCACAAGAGGCGGGTTCTGGCAATCGGAATTGACGTTTTAAAAAAACAGCCGCCGCCTGCTCACGGCAAAAATGCGGCGTGAACAGGCGGGAGGTTCATTCGCGGCAAAAAAACGGCCGCGGATTTTTTCTTTGGCGGATTACGGAAATTCGGGAAAAAAGTACGACAAAAGGCTTTATTTTAAGAAATCCAGCGGTTAAAATAAAGACATTCGTTTTCCGCGTGCAGAGGACGGCGGCATCTGTGGCTGTCCTTTGACGGGAACCGGAAGCTGCCGCCGCACCGGCAGTTTCAACATTCACCAGCAAGGCTTCTCCTGCCCATGCGGGCAGTGGGGGGATTTGCAAAACCGGAAACGGAGCGGCAGTGGCGGGCAAAGAGAGATCGGCATCCCCCACGGACACGAGCGACCCGACATGCCAGGCTTCGTGACATTAGCGACTGTGAATTGAAATTGCCAGACCAGAAAGGAGATCTCTTTCATGAAGAGAACTTTGAAAAAGGTATTTCTGAATGTTTCCTCGGTGCTCCTTGCCGTGACGATGCTGGGAAACATCATTGCCGGAGAGAATGCCGGACAGATCAACCAGGTGCTCGGCACCAAGACCAGCAAGACGATCTCGACGGCCCCGGCCGGCGAGGAAGAGGGCTATGCCCGTTACTTTGACAGCGCTTTTACCTCCATTGCCGAGCTTAAGGCCGCCGGCGAAGCCAAGGTCCGCGAGGTGGAGGGCGAGGGCATGGTCCTTCTTAAAAACGAAGGCGGCGTTCTGCCGCTTGGCGAGGGCAGCAAGGTGTCGCTGATCGGCGTTACGGTTATGGACCCGGTCTACGGCGGTACCGGCTCCGGCGCGGTGGACGCGGCCGGCGCTCCCAACTACTACGATGTGCTGACCGGCGCGGGATACGACGTTGTGGACAAGGCGCTGCTCGACTACTATGTGGACAACGAGGCCAAGCGCAACACCTATGAGATCGGCGAGGTCCGCTGGAAAAAGGTGACAAAGAACAGCGAGGATACCATCGGCCAGGGCGAGGACGCGATCTTTGTCGTGGGCCGCGTGGGCGGCGAGGGCGATGATGTGACCGCCGAGAAAGAGGACGCCCTTGACGGCGATTACCTGACCCTCAATGAGGACGAGCTGTCCATCCTGGAAGGCCTCAAGGAGCTTAAGGATGACGGCGATATCCGCTCCATCACGGTCATCATCAACAGCGCCAACCCCATGTCCACCGCCTTCCTCTATGACGAGGAATACGGCGTGGATGCCGCCCTGTGGGTGGGCTCCGTCGGCCAGACGGGCCTCTATGCCGTGGGCGATGTGCTCTCCGGCGCGGTCAACCCCTCCGGCTCCCTGCCGGATACCTGGTGGATGGACAACCAGCTTGACCCGGTCATGAACAACTTCGGCTCCTATGTGTATAATGGCGCGTCGGCCTACAATTTCAGCAGCGCCTTCTCCAAATACGTGGTCTATCAGGAAGGCATCTACCTGGGGTACAAGTATACCGAGACCCGCTACGAAGACATTGTCATGAAGACCCTCAATGCCGGGAACTTTGACTATAACAGCGTGGTTTCCTATCCCTTCGGCTACGGCCTCTCCTATACCAGCTTCTCCTTCAGCGACATGGCTGTCGAGAAATCCGGCGAGGGGCAGGAGACGAAGTACACCCTGAGCGTGACCGTCACGAACGATGGCGAAGTGGCCGGCAAGAAGACCGTCCAGGTTTACGCCCAGAAGCCCTTTACCGATTATGACCGCGAGTTCCAGATCGAAAAGGCCGCCGTGGAGCTGGTGGGCTATGGAAAGACCGCCGTTCTGCAGCCCGGCGAGAGCGAGGTCATTACGGTTGAGGTTCCGGAGTATTACCTGACCAGCTACGATACCTATAATACCGGCGTTTATATCCTGGAAGAGGGAACCTATTACCTGACCGCCGCCGAGAATGCCCACCAGGCCGCCAACAACATCCTGGCCGCCAAGGGCTATGCCGTGTCCGATGGCATGACGGGCGAGGGAAATACGGACCTTGTCTATGGCTTCGACCAGACCTACGACGCCGAGACATACGCGGCAGCCTACGGCACCGGCAATCCGGTATCCCCGCTGTTTGCCGATGCGGATATCAACCGCTACGAGGGCCGCGGCGACAACGACATTCTTTACTACTCCCGCACCGACTGGGCGGGAACACTGACATCCGGCCCCATCAGCCTTGTGATGACCGAGCAGATGGCGAAGGATGTTGTCCTGGATGACGCGGACCTTCCGGACACGACAGGGGTGGAATTCCCGACCATGGGCGAGAATGCCGACCTGCAGCTGATCAACATGCTGGATGTCGCCTATGACGACCCGCAGTGGGATACTTTCCTTGACCAGCTCACATACGCGGATCTTTCCGCCATCACCCTGACCGGCCTTCGCGAGACCGTGGGCGTCAGCTCCGTCGGCAAGCCCGGCACCATCGACCACAACGGCCCCTCCGGCGTGACCCAGAAGTATTCTATCGGCGCCAACGGCTTTGCCACCGTGGAAAACGATCCCAATAAAGAGCTTAAGGGCACCTGCTATCCCTGCAACGGCATTATTGCGGCCACCTTTAACGACAAGCTGGCGAAGGAAGTCGGCGAGCTCATCGGCGAGGACGCCATGTGGGCGGGCTATGCCGGCCTTTACGGCACCGGCCTTAACATCCACCGCTCTCCCTACTGCGGACGTACCTTTGAATACTATTCCGAGGACGGCATGCTGACCGGCCTCATCGACACCGCCGAGACCCTGGGCATCCAGTCGAAGGGCGTGTATGTCTACAACAAGCACTTTGTCATGAACGACCAGGAAAACAACCGCGCCGGCATTGGAACCTGGGTGACGGAGCAGGCTCTCCGCGAGATCTACCTGCGGGCCTTCGAGCTTCCCATTGTGAACGCGGATGCCAAGTGCGTCATGACCGGCTACAACCGCCTGGGCGTTAACTGGTGCGGCGCTTATCCGGAGCTCCTTCTTGACTGGCTCCGCGGCGAGGCCGGCATGGACGGCTTTGCGGTGAGCGATATGTACGACGCCTCCTACATGGTGCCCGTGCATGAGATCGTGGCCGGCAACGATATTCCTGACGGTGAGCTGGACATGGCTTCCCTCGCCCCCTACGCGCCGAACGGGGCCAAGGCCAACGCGGCCGTTGTGCAGGCCATGAGGACATCGGCCAAGCGCGTCATGTACACAGTCCTTCACTCCCGCGGCATGGACGGGATCAGCCAGTATACCAAGGTCGTGTCCATCACGCCCTGGTGGCAGACCACGCTTAACGTGGCCCAGTGGGCTTTCCTGGCCCTGACCGTGCTGGCCGCGCTTCTTCTCATACTGGATGTTGCCGGCATCAAAAGAAAGAAATAATTTTACAGGCGTGTAAAGTCCGCTAAAAACGGGATCAGGTTCCTCCATTTTTTGGGGGGATCTGGTCCCGTTTTATTTTATGGGTATCTGGCGGTGGGGTGGATAGTGCGATATGTTTGTTAGGGCTTTTTCTATTTTTCTTTTACCTGGCGGTGGGGTGGATAGTGCGATATGTTTGTTAGGGCTTTTTCTATTTTTCTT
>CAMNNO010000267.1 GCA_946545475.1 uncultured Blautia sp. | reverse complement strand
CGCCTACCGCCAGGTAAGCGTAAAATAGAAGGCTTAAAGGGCGCATGGCGCACCCCAAACCTACCGTCAGGTAAACATAACCCAAAATGCTCTACAGGGGGCGATGGGGTCTCCCCTCTCCGCTCTTGCTTTTAAGTGTTGCTTGTGTTATACTTTTCTACACTAAATAAAATTTATTTTAGGCTGTTGCCGGAAAGGACAATTATCATGGCACAATTTTTCAGATGGCTACTCTCTATTCTCATGGCTTTCGGTCTTGGCTTTAGCGCCGGCGGAAACAGCGAAACCGTTTCGGATTCCGAGCTTAAGCAGAAGGTGCAGTCGCACGTGGATGTCATCGTGGACGAATCCGCGGCTATCGTGGATGATGTTGTTGAAGAGATCCGCAAGGACGAGCGCGTGCAGGAGGCCGAGCGCTTTGCCGACGATGTTAAGGAGATTGCCGAAAATACCCGCGAGGACATCAAGGCCCATTTTGGCGATGACGACGAAGAGGAAACAGAAGACGAAGTTAAAGACGAAGCTGAAGCTGCCGCATCAGAAGAAAGCATATCAGAAGAAAGCACATCAGAAAACGAGTAAACGAGAAGCGGTCAATTTCATGCTGCAGGCTGTCACATGGGGGGCCGCCTCCCGCAAGGCGGCCCGGCCCTATGCTTTCCGCTGCCAGCCATCCCCCATATTCCGGGATGCTCTGGCAGCGGAACTTTTTCTAAAACAGACAAAGAGAGTTTAAGCTTATGCTTCAGATCGAACACGTAAAAAAAGAATACCGCACCGGCACCCTGGTGCAAAAAGCCCTGGACGATCTCTCCCTCACCTTCCGCGAGAAGGAATTTGTCGCCATATTAGGCCCCAGCGGCTCAGGGAAGACGACCCTTCTTAACATCATCGGCGGCCTCGACCGCTACGACGAAGGCGAGATGACCATCCACGGCGTATCCACCAGCCATTACGGCGACCGCGACTGGGATGCTTACCGCAACCATACGGTCGGTTTCATCTTCCAGAGCTACAACCTGATCCCCCACCAGACTCTCCTGTCCAATGTCGAGCTGGCCATGACGCTGTCCGGAGTGGAAAGGGAAGAGCGGAAGAAACGGGCCGAAGAGGCCCTGGACCGCGTGGGACTTTTCGACCAGGCGCAGAAAAAGCCGTCCCAGCTCTCCGGCGGGCAGATGCAGCGCGTGGCTATCGCCCGCGCCCTGGTCAACGAGCCCTCCATCCTCCTGGCGGATGAGCCCACCGGCGCCCTGGATTCGGATACGGGCGAGCAGGTCATGGCCCTTTTAAAAGAGGTCTCCCGCGACCATTTGGTGGTCATGGTCACCCACAATCCCGACCTGGCCCAGCGCTACGCCACCCGCATCATCCGTCTAAAAGACGGTAAGATCATCGAGGACTCCGATCCCCCGGCGTCTGACGGAGAAAAAGAGGAGCCCAGGAAGAGCCGGCATCTGCCGCGCGTGCGAAAGCCCTCCATGTCCTTCCTGACGGCCCTTTCCCTGTCCGTGTCAAACCTTTTGTCCAAAAAGGCCAGGACAGCCCTGGTGGCTTTTGCCACCTCCATAGGCATCATCGGCATCGCCCTGATCTTGTCGTTCTCCAACGGGGCCAACGATTACATCCACCGCATGGAGCGGGATTCCCTAAGTCAGTATCCCATCGAGATCCTCTATTCCTCCTTCTCTCTGGAAGAAAGCATGATGGCCTTCCAGGCTCTCCGTCAGGAGTCGCAGGACGCGGCCGTGGAAAACCCCGGAGGCGGGATCGCCGAACAGCAGATGATGGGCGGCATGCTCTCATCCACCAAGGTCAATGACCTGAAAAGCCTGAAAAAATGGCTGGGCAGCGGCCTTTCCGAGATGGAGGCCTATACGCGGGGCATCGACTACAGCTACGGTATCGTTCCGCAGATCTATCTTTTGGAGGAGGATAGCTACCGCCAGGTCAACCCGGACCAGACCCTGTCCGCCATGGGCCTTTCCATGAGCGACAGCATGAACACGGCCATGTCCAGCATCGGGGCGAACGAGGTTTTCCGCGCCCTTCCGGAGAACGCCTCGCTCTATCTCAACGATTACGACCTTCTGGCCGGCACCTGGCCGCAAAAGGACACGGACTGCATCGTCGTCCTGGCCAGGGCCGATGCCATCCCGGATATGATGCTCTATACCATGGGCCTTAAGGACGCGGACAGCCTGAACGAACAGCTGAACAGCATCGTTGTCGGCAACAGCACGGACACCTCCCTGAACCGGAGCAATATCTACCAGCCGGAGGATTTCCTGGGCATTACCTTCCGCCTTCTCCCGGCCTGGCAGACCTATGCCTACGACGAAAGGCTGGACGTTTTTGCCGATCAGTCGGGGGAAAAGGACCAGATGATGTCGCTCCTCTCCTCGGCTGAGGAAATGCGCATTGTCGGCGTCGCCAGCCCGAAGGAGGGCGTTTCCTTCGGCATTTTGCAGCTGGGCATTGAGTACCCGGCCTCCCTCCTCTCCCGCATGATCCGCCAGGCGGATACAAGCCCCGTGGTCCAGGCGCAGAGAAACAGCCCGGATGTCGATATCCTGACCGGCATTCCCTTCGGCGAGAGCGCGGATGAGTCGTCTCTTGCGCTCTCCAACATGCTTGACATACAGCCGGAAAAACTGATCGATGCCGTTTCCATAAAGTGGGACAGCCTGGATAGCGTCTTAACCGACCAGACGCGCCTCACCACCCAGCGGACCGTGCGCATCATCCGCGAGCTTTCCCGCACCGGCTCGTCGAAAACGCTCCGTGAGATGCTGGAGGCGGCCCTGCCCCTTCTTATGGATCTGGTCGAGATCGATGAAGAAAAAATGCAGGATGTCATTTCGTTTGAGATGGATGAGACGCGCATGCAGGAGATCTACGCCGCCCGCGCGGCGGCCATGAACGCAAGCCTTAAGGGGAACCTCCTGAAATTCGGCTACGCGGATATCGACTCGCCGATACGCGTCACCATCTATCCGAACGATTTCGACAGCAAAGCCGAGGTCATCCGCCGCCTGGACGCCTACAACGCGGCCATGGAGGAAGAGGGATACGATGAGCAGGTCATCTCCTACACCGACTATGTCGGCGCCCTGACCTCCTCCGTGACGACCATCATCGATGTCATCACCTATGTGCTGATCGCCTTTGTGGCGGTATCGCTGCTGGTCTCCTCCATCATGATCGGGATCATCACCTACATCTCGGTCCTGGAGCGCCGTCAGGAGATCGGCATCCTGCGGGCCATGGGGGCCTCCAAGCGGAACATCACGGAGGTCTTCAACGCGGAGACCTTCATCATAGGCCTGCTGGCCGGCATTTTTGGCATTGTAGCTACGCTTCTTGTGCATATCCCCCTGAACAGCCTGATCCGCAACCTGACCGGCGAGGACGTGCGCGCCTTCCTGCCTCCGGGTTCCGGCTTCATCCTCGTTGCCCTGTGCATCCTGCTCACCTTCATCGGAGGCTTCATCCCCTCCCGCCAAGCCGCCGCCCAGGACCCCGTCAAAGCACTCCGAAGCGAATGATCCTTTAATTAACTATTAACTAACTATAAGAAGAAATGGGGACGGTTCTTTTTTCTTACGAATCACAAGAAAAAAGAACCGTCCCCATTTCTTCCCCTGCTATAAGAATCTGCCGTCGGGTAAACGTAAACCCAAATGTTCCCCCTCGATGTATGAAATAAGAAACATACTTGACAAATGAAACCGGATTTGCTATTGTACCTCATGAAATCCGAGGAATTTGCTGGGAATTTAACCCAACAAGGAAGTCCCCACCTTTAAGCCGACAAGGTACAGGCGAGGGGGGACTTCCTTGTGTCAGGCGGGGATTCAAGCCCCGCCTGACAGTCCGCGAAGCGGA
>CAMNNO010000266.1 GCA_946545475.1 uncultured Blautia sp. | reverse complement strand
CTGGTGAACCATTTAACAGAAGCCACAGACCTTTATGGTCTGTGGTAGTTCACCCGTTTCTTAAATTCTGTGCCGCAGTATATGCCAATTATAGCATATTTCAGCCAAAGAACCATCCTTTTTTTTCATAAGGCGCCGATTCCACCGACAGGCAGGTATAGCCTGTCGCGGCAATGGCCTCTTTCAGGCCGGCCTCATCCACTGCCCTCTCTGTCAGGAAGCTGGCCTCGCCCTTTGCCCGGGAAGCTGCGACCTTCTTCGCGCCGGGAACTGTCTTTCGGATCACATCGCTGATATGCGCCTCGCACATCGAGCACATCATCCCGTCAATCTTCACTATCGTCTTGATCATAATCTTACTCCTGTCTTTTATGCTCACGAACACAATAAAATAACATTTTTTAATTCTGTGCCGCGGTATATGCAAAAGTACTAAGAAAATTACCGATGGTAATTTTCTTAGTACTTCTAGTATAACTGCCATTTTAAAGCTCGCACCGCGCTATATGCCGTTACGCTAAACAATTTTCTTCAATAATTATTAAGTGTATCTAATATAAACATTCAAATTATATGACCAGATTCACAGCTATTCCGCACAGGAACGAAAACAGCATCACAAAGAGAATATACAGCACAAAACGCTTCCAGCCCATAGCAATTTTCAGCGCTCCAAGGTTTGTGATCTTTGTTGCGGGTCCTGTGATCATAAAGGCGGAGGCGCTTCCCATGCTCATGCCTTCCCACAGCCACTGCTGCAGCAGTGGGATCGTTCCTCCGCCGCAGGCATAGAGCGGCACGCCTATGGTGGCAGCCATCAGGACGCCCCACGCCTCATTTCCGCCGAAGACATTCACCATCATCTCCTGCGGGACATATCGCTGGAACAGCGCGGAAAGCAGGATGCCGAAAAGGAAGTACGGCCCCGTCGCTTTCACGTTTCTCCAGAAATTCAGAAGGAAGCGGATCAACGGGTTCGGATGCGTATTGTGGCTGGTTCGCTCTTCAAATCCGTCAAAATTGAAAAAATCCTTTCCGCGGTAGAAAGCAAAGACCAGAAGTCCTGCCGCGCAGCCGCACAAAAAGCATGTGACGATGCGCACAGCCAGGGCGCTCGGGCCCAGAGCGGCGCTGTAGACCATAAGCTGCGGATTCAGCAGGATGGAGGCCATCATAAAGGCCGCCAGCCAGTCCTCCCGCATTCCCTGCTTCCGAAAAGACGCCGCGATCGGGATCGTGCCGTACATGCAGAGCGGGGAGGCGATCCCCAGAAGGCAGGCCGGGATGATGCCGAACAGGCCCCACGTCTTATCCCGCAATCCGGCAAAGATGCCGTGAATCCGGTTCTTCGCAAAAACAGAGATAAAAGAGCCGATCAGCATACCGAGTATCCAGTACCGGCAGATCTGCCGGAATTGGAGCTCGAAGTAATACCAGATATAAATGCTTTCCCTTTTAAGGATAGCCAAAAGCTCAGCCATCGATATCTACCAGCTCGTATGTCCGGCTGCCGAGGCCGATCTCCTCCGCGTGTTCCAGGGTGTGGATACCGTTCAGGGACTCCATACGCCTGACCAGGGATTCATTTCCCTCTGCCTGATAAACAAGATCCACACAGGCCTGGTCCAGGGCCACCGGATCGAAGCTGGCCAGAATACCGATGTCGTGGATATCGGGCTCCGCCGGATGCCCGTTGCAGTCGCAGTCCACGGAAAGCCGGTTCATCACATTGATATAGATGATGTGGTCTTCCCCCACATGGCTGGCAAAGCCGGATACCATCTCCGCCAGGGCTTCCAGCCAGGCATCCTGGTCGCTGTACCAGATGCTGCCGCTGGTCTTCGTGCCGGCCGTATGGACATAGACCTTACCGCTCGGGGAGGAAATGCCGATGCCGACATTCTTGATCGCGCCGCCGAAGCCTGCCATCGCATGGCCCTTGAAATGCGAAAGGATCACCCAGTCGGTATAGTTCTCGGCATGGCTGCCGACGATCACTTTATCCAGCCGGTCTCCGCCGGTTACGGGCCATTCCACCTCGCCTTCCTCATCCATCAGGTCGAAGGGCGCGATCGCCGTAAAGCCGTGATCCTCCGCGACCTGTCTGTGCATGGCCGCGCTTGCGCGGGAGCCGCCATACGCCGTGTTGCATTCCACAATGGTGCCATCCACCTTCCGGACCAGGTCCCCGATCAGCTCCGGGCGAAGGTAATTGCTTGCCGGCGGTTCGCCTGTCGAAATTTTGACAGCCACATTGCCCTCCGGCGTCCAGCCGAGAGTATCATAGATCTTCACAAGGCCTTCCGGGGAAATATCGGAAGTAAAATACACGACCGGTGCGCCGGAAGCCGCCTCTGTTTCCGCGTGGCTTTCCACGCATCCGATCAGCAGGAAGCAGGCGGTAAAACATGTTGCCAGTGTCAAAAGCTGTTTTTTCATCGTGTTTTCCTTTCTTGTGGTGACATCCTCCCCCGCCTGTAGAGGCGGGGGCTTCCCGTCACAGGTAAGGAAGGTTCTCGTTCGATAGTCCTATCGGACTAAGCATAGGCGAGCTAACCCCGTGTGTCCCACGGTTTTTGATTTTTTCGTTTATGCCAATGCTATCCGCATACCTTTTATGCCAATGCTATCCGCATACCTTTTATGCCAATGCTATCCGCATACCTTCATTGCGAATGTTTATGGCAGCATTCACATCCCTGTCATGATGTGACCCACATTGCGGACAATCCCATTCTCTGACTGAAAGATCCCTGGTCTCCCGGTTGACGTATCCGCAATGGGAACAGATCTGTGAACTGGCAAAGAATCTGTCCACTTTCACAAGCTTTTTTCCCTGATCTTCCAGCTTGTACTTCAGGAATGTCACAAACATCCCCCATCCGTTATCTGATACAGATTTACCAAAGTTCAGAGATTTTGCCATGGCTCTCATATCAAGGTCTTCTATGCATACGCAATCATAAGCATTGGCTATCTGCCGTGATTGCTTATGCAAGAAATCCCTTCGCTGGTTCCTGACCTTCTCATGTAGCCTGGCAAGTCTGATGCGCTGCTTGTTTCGATTGTTTGAGCCTTTTTCCATATGGGAGAGCTTTCTCTGCTCCCGTTTCAGTTTCTTTTCTGCTTGTCGGTAATACCTCGGATATTCAGGTTCATTCCCATTGCTGTCTATATACAGTTCAGGCATGGAATAGTCCAGCCCCAGAAATCTCTGCGGCTTGGCTTCCGACACAGTTGCTTCATATTCAAATAGAATACTGACATAATATTGTCCGCCTGATGTCCGGCTTACGGTTACCGACTTCAATATATAGTTATCGGGTATGCTCCTATGCTGTTCCAGTTTGACCTGCCCGAGTTTGGGCAGTTTGATACAGCCGCCCTGGACATTTATATTCCCGTTGACGCAAACGGTAGTATATCTGTCCTTGCCCGCTTTTTTCGCTTTGAACTTTGGAAAGCCCGTTCCGGGCTGATTGAAAAAATTCTGGAATGCCATATCAAGATGACGGAGCGACTGCTGCAGGGCTATGCTGTCCACTTCTTTTAAAAAAACATATTGTTCTGTTTTTTTCATCTCCGTCATTTCTCTGGCACACATATTGTATGTCACCGTTTTCTTATTTTCTTTGTACTGCTGTATTTTTCTGTCAAGGAAACGGTTGTATACCAGCCTGACGCATCCGAATGTTTTTGCAAGCAAGACCTTTTGTTCTTTATTCGGATATATCCTAAACCTGTAAGCCTTGTTTGCCATGATCTCACTTCCCGTCACTTTTTCTTCTCTGGTCTTTTTCTCCCTGAGTTTCTATATATTTCCTGATAACCTCAATGGGTGCGCTGCCTGTTGTCAGCAGGCAGAAGCTCTGACTCCAGAAGCATTCTTTCCATAGCTTCTGTCGTGTTT
>CAMNNO010000265.1 GCA_946545475.1 uncultured Blautia sp. | reverse complement strand
GCATGGCAGAGGGAATGCCGACGGAAAAGAGGGCGTTCCTGCTCTCCCTCGTGAGTGCCCGGGCATCGGAAAACCGCAGGCTCTGAGTCCTTCCCTTCCGGTAGACCATCAGCAGATACAGGCAGGAGCACGTATTGGCGAGCAGCGTCGCCACAGCCGCGCCAATGACCTCACAGCCTTCCGGCAGGAGCACAAACATGAAGAGCGGGTCAAGAACAATATTCAGAATCCCTCCGCTGCTAAGGCCAATGCTCGCCTCCCTGGCGTAACCGGCATTGCGGATCAGGTGGGCCAGGACCGCGGAAAGGAGGGTGGGCACGTTCCCGATGACCAGCACGATAACCGTGTACTGCGCCGCAAAGCCCATGGTTTCCCTGGAAGCGCCGAGGAAAGTGAGAACCGGCCTCATAAACAGAGCCAGGAGCAAGGAGTAGATAAGGGCCGTCCCCACCGCCGCGTAAACAGTGAAGGCGCTTGCCCTCCTCGCCTCCTCTTCCTTCCCGGCGCCCATGAGGCGGGAGAACAGGCTCCCGCCGCCGATGCCGTAAAGGTTGGACAGCGCCACATTGAACATCACCAGCGTCCAGGCCAGCGTTGTCGCGGCTGCCATATACGGATTTCCGACACGGCCGATGAAAAAAGCGTCTACGATATTGTAGACCAGATTGATCAGCTGGCTGATGATCGTCGGAATCGCCATCACGGCCAGCGCACGGGAGATGGGCATCTCCTCAAACAGGGCTTTTTTGTCCTGGAGCTTTGCCATAGTACCTCTTCTTTCTCACATATAGATTAAGGCTATGAAAAATCGTTTGCTAAGAACAGACTTCTCTCGTGCAAACGATTTTTTTAAGTTTGTGATGTGGTTTAATTGTTAACTTGTTTATAAAAATTTTACAAGGTCTGACCCCCATTTATCGGATTCTTGATAACCTGTGCCTCATCCAGAATGACCGTGGAAAAAACCATCTTTTCCCAATATGTAATATCCTTTTTCATGAGGTCGTAGGATGTCACATACAGCACCGGCCCGGGCTCTCCCGCCATCTTCTTATAAACCGCCTTCCTCTGCGGAAGATTTCCGACAAGCAGGACAGTCTCCAGTTCCGGGGTAAAGCGGGCGCATTCTTCCTTCCAGTTGTAGACAAGAGAGGCCGGGCAGACGACAAGGAAGGGCTTCCTTTCGCCCTCCTGCTTAAGAGAGAGCAGAAAAGCCAGCGCCTGGAGCGTTTTCCCCAGGCCCATCTCGTCAGCCAGAATGCCGCCAAAACCGGCCTGGGAAATGGTAGACAACCAGCGGAAGCCATACAGCTGGTAGGGCCTTACCGTATCCGAAAGTGTTTGGGGAATCTCATAATCGGAATCTCCAATGGTCCGGAATGCCCTGACCAGAGCCTTAAAGTGGCGATCCCTGGCCATGGCGATCTCATCATGGCTCTCAAGCAGCCTGTCCACATAAAGCGCCCGATATTTCGGGAGCCTTACGCTGCCTTCTATCAACTTCTCCAGGGCAACATCCATAGAAGAAGCAATCTCCTCCATAGAAGCCAGCTCGCCGGCATTCCTAAGATCCACAAAATTACCATCGCGGAGACGATGCCAGCGCTTTTTCTGCCGATAGCTGGAAAGAAGCTCCAAAAGCTCCTCAGCCGTCATATCCTTTGTCATGATCGACAGCTCAAGAAGACCGCCATCAATCTGCACACAGACGCGCGGCTGGGGAAGCGGACGGACTCTGACTCTCTGGAAGGCTTCGCTTCCCCTGACTTCTCCAAACCGGGAAAGGGCACCGACGCCTTCCGTCAAGATATGGATCAGATTCTCGTCCTCCGCTTCTTCGAGGAATTGGCCGCTTTTTGCATCGCTCTCGGGAAAAAGCTGCCGGATCTGGCTCAGAACGCGCTTTTCCTGCTCGATGTCCCGCTTATCCCAAAAATCATGGTCAAACCCCGGCAAGAAGGTCTGCTCACCGTAACGCACAACAGCCCGGCAGGTAATCATCTCCCCGGAGAGGTCTATATAGAAGGCAAATTCCGGCTCTGCCGGAAGAAGCCCCTCCGGAGGTTCCCCCACATGGTCATGAAGGATGATCTGAGCCGAGGAGCGCATCTCCGGAAGGATCCGGTAATAGAATTCCGGGAATTTTTTCACTCCGACCCGGCATGAAAAGGCCATGTCGCGGTTAGCGATCCTTCGATATGGCTCAAGATGCTTAAGCTCATTTTCAGAAACCCGGCCAAACTGCTTCTCGTCAAGGATATACTGATACTGATTTCCGGAAAGGAACCTCGGCAAAACACCTGTCATGTCGATGGCAATCAGGTTGCCCTGCCCATCTTTCACAGGAGAAAGCTTCAAGTCCAGAGCGACATCTCCCGGCTTAACCGCGACATAGCCCCCAACATTGCCCTTCCCTGTCTGATAAAAGAGCTCTGTTCCTTCCGTCATGTCATAGATCAGGTCCAGGTCGCTCCCCTCAAGAGGAATGCTGCTGCCGATGGAAAGCTTAACCGTTGATGAAGAATAATAATAACTGTTCTTTCGCTCCAGCTTATCGTTTATCCTTTCAATGTTCTTGACGCGAGAGACAATAAAACCGTACCATCTGGCGGCGTCATCCGTAAAGGTTTCTGAAGCGAAATTGACGGCAGCTGCTGATGAAAGGGCATAGGATGCTTCTTCTTCGCAGGAAGACACCAGCTTTTCCAGGCCCCTGACCTGATATTCTCTTTCTCCTCTTCTCCCGATCGTAAAGGAAAGCTGAAGCTCTTCCGTCCGGCTGTCTTTGGTGATCCGCGGGGTAAGGGTCAAAAGCTTTGCCTTTCCGGCCTTCGCATCGCCCATCTCGTCCAGGGATGCGATCTGCCCTGAAAGGATTTTGAGAAGATCGTTCCCGGCTTTATCTGTCTCATCCCCGGGGTTTTCCGCAAGGATCCGATTCCAGGCTTCTTCATAGACCAGGAGAAGATGACAGCAAAGGGTGATGGGCTCATGCCTCCACAACGGATTTCGGCTGCGGCCGCAGGTACAGGAAATGTCCCTTATGGTCTTTCTTCCCAGAACCAAGGCAGCCTTTTTGCCATCGCAGTCTCCGCTTACCCTGAGAACCTGGGCATTATCCTGCTCATAGCCGGTTGACATGTCTATCCTGGGAAGGCCCTCTTTTTCTTTAATAGCCTCGGCCAGCTCCCACTCATACTGATTGCTCTGCACCTTTTCCAGTATCAGTCTCGGATTATAGGTGATTCCCGCCGTGACTGGGGGAACTTTCTCCTGAAAGTAAGAAGAGGCCAGCCGGACGACAGCTTCCTTCTCCTTCCGTTCTTCTTCCCGGCGTTTTCTTTCTCTCTCGGCCGCCTCCTCGGCAATGCGCTCATTTTTTTCCTCCTCGGTTTCCTCAAAGCAAAAACCGCCGCGCGCAGTTTCCCAGGCTGCCATAAGGCTGGCCAGATGCCGGCACAGCTTTTTGCTGTGGCCAAGGGAGCAATCACAGCTAAAGCGATGATCCGGCAGGCCTTCGTCCTCCTTATCCTCCACCGTGTAATCATAGCGATAGTAGGTTTGCCGCCTTAAATATGAGGGCAGGCCCTCGCGCCAGTCCTCATAGTGCCGGCATTCGCTGGCACTTCCCGGGGCAACAGCCAGACAATGAAATCCACCTGAAGACGTGCCGGTTGCCATCCTTCCGTCCTCACTGATCTTGAGCTCCCTCATTCTCCCGTACTCTGCATCCGATTCGCCCTGGGACAGGGCGGTTTTACCAAAGTACCTGCGCCAATTCCACTCTATTCGGATGGGGGCTGTACTTTTTTTGCTTTCCATAAGGCTATCCGTCTCTCCCCTCTTATACTCATTTTCTTACAGTGTTTTCAGGTAAGCATTCAAAAAGACAATACTCGACATTCATACCGTTCCCTCATAGAGCAGCTTATCTCCCATCGTCACCAATTTATTGAGGCTGGGTCTAACCGTAACTTCGTTCGTGGAAAAGTATGGAAATTTTCGAGAACTCCCCTTACGG
>CAMNNO010000264.1 GCA_946545475.1 uncultured Blautia sp. | reverse complement strand
CGATGATCACGTCGGGCTGGAACAGGCGCATCTGCTCCGCGCCGGCCTTGGCGCATGCCAGGGTGGGATCGGGAGCCACGTCAAAAAAGGTGGCATGTGAAATTCCCAGCTCGTCCAGCTTCTCTGTAACGGGGTGGGTGCTGCCGTTGTGATAGAGGAAATTGTCGGTGACGATAAAGGCTTTCTTTTTGCCCATGACGTGCTTCAATTCGTCCAGCGCCACCGGCAGGCAGCCTTTCTTGATATAGACCTTTTCCGGGGCACGGAACCACAGCATGTTCTCTCTCCTTTCGGCTACGGTTTTGATGTTCAGCAGGTGCTTGACGCCCACGTTCTCCGATACGGAGTTGCCGCCCCAGCTGCCGCAGCCCAGGGTAAGGGAGGGGGCCATTTTAAAGTTGTACAGATCGCCGATGCCGCCATGAGAGGAGGGCGTGTTCACCACAATTCTGCAGGTTTTCATTCTGGCCGCGAAGGCTTCCAGCACTTCGGGCTTCTTCTGGGTATCGACATACAGGGAAGCCGTGTGGCCGTAACCGCCGTCGGCGATAAGGCGCTCCGCCTTGCCGAAGGCGTCCTCCAGGTCGCGTGCCCGGTACATGGCCAGCACGGGACTCAGCTTTTCGTGGGCAAATTCCTCGCTGAGCGCCACGGATTCCACTTCCCCGATGAGCACCTTGGTGCCCTCCGGCACATCGACCCCTGCCAGGGCCGCGATCCTGCACGCGCTCTGCCCAACGATCTTTGCATTTAAAGCACCGTTGATCAGGATGGTGCGGCGCACCTTATCCAGCTCCCTGTCCTTAAGGAACCAGCAGCCGCGGTCGGCAAATTCGGTCTTGACGGCCTCATAAACGCTGTCCAGCACGATCACGCTCTGCTCGGACGCGCAGATCATGCCGTTATCGAAGGTCTTGGAATGAATGATGGAGTTAACCGCCAAAATCAGATCGGCACTGTCGTCGATCACTGCCGGGACATTGCCGGCGCCCACGCCAAGGGCGGGCTTGCCGCTGGAATAGGCGGCCTTCACCATGCCCGGGCCGCCGGTAGCCAGGATGATATCCGCCTCCTGCATGAGCGTATTGGTCATTTCCAGGGAAGGCACATCGATCCAGCTGATAATGCCCTCCGGCGCGCCGGCCCTCACCGCCGCCTCCAATACTGTCTTTGCCGCGGCAATGGTGCATGCTTTCGCCCGGGGATGGGGGCTTAGGATGATGCCGTTGCGGGTTTTCAGGCAGATCAGGGCTTTAAAGATGGCGGTGGAGGTGGGGTTGGTGGTGGGAATGACCGCGGCCACGACGCCAATCGGCTCGGCAAGCTTCTTTATGCCATAAGCCTTATCCTCCTCGATCACGCCGCAGGTTTTGGTATCCCGATAGGCATTGTAAATATATTCGCTGGCGTAGTGGTTTTTAATGACCTTGTCCTCCACCACGCCCATGCCGGTTTCCTCCACGGCTAATTTTGCCAGGGGGATGCGGGCCTGGTTGGCCGCGGTGGCCGCGGCCAGGAAGATCTTATCGACCTGCTCCTGGGTATAGGACGCGTAGATCTGCTGTGCGGCGCGCACACGTGCGATCGCCGCCTCCAGCGCTTCTACGCTGTCTACCGTGTCAAATGCCTTGGCTTCCATACTGTTCCTCCTCTTTATGTTTTTTGTTCTCACTGGCCGCCAGATGAAGATAGGCCAGGGATAAAGCGATGTTTTCCTGATGCACCGTCACATGGGGCGGTGCTTTGATGGAATGAGGCGCAAAATTGAGAATGGCCGTTAAGCCCGCAGCCGCCATCTCGTCCGCGGCGGACTGTGCCGCATCCGCCGGCACCGCGAGGATACCCGCATGCACATGATGGGAAGTGCAAAATGCGACAAGCTGATCCATGGAATACACGGGAATATGTCCGTGATGCAAGAGGGCTGACGCGCTGCGGTCAAAGGCGGCAATGATCTCCATGCCGTAGTCCTTGAAGCCATCGTATTCCATCAGGGCGGTTCCCAGCTTTCCTGCGCCTACGATCACCGCAGAAACGGGCAAGCCCACCCTCAGAACCTTTTCGATATCCCGGCGAAGGGCCGAGACCGGATAGCCCACCTTGGGAAGCCCTGCCGCACAGATGCTGGCCAGGTCCTTTCGCACCTGGACTTCTCCCAGCCCGAGGCTTTTCGCGATCTGCGTGGCCGAAACCTTTTCCGCGTCCATTTTGCGGATAAGCTGCAGATACCTGGGCAGGCGCCCCAATGTGGCTTTTGAAAGTGTGGTTCGCAAAAAAACGCCTCCTTTCGATACGCATTATATCGAATGAGATTCGGCTTGCGAATTACCAAAACCGTATAAGCGATATATCAGAAATGATAACTTGCCGCCGATGGAGGGACAGACAAAATCGAGTAGGAGGGGAACCTTCCCCTCCTACTCGCCCGCGGGGCGGCACTCGGCGTAAGCCGAGATATTTCCTTACGCCGCCCCTGCGATAACAAAAGGAGCTTGGCCGCCAGGGATGGCAGCAAAGCTCCTGAGCCGATCACTTTTTTTTCGAGAGGCATGCGCGCTTAGCCAGCGTCAGCTCTGTAATGAAGCGCTTGTCCCATTCGCTCAGCGGGACATCCTGGCGGTGGATCAGCACATCCCGGTATACCCGCTGATTGTCCACGCATTCCCGCTGCACCAAATGCAGCGTTTGCAGCAGCCTTTCCGGCAGGGAAGAGACCCACATAAATGTTTCCGGGTTTTCCGAGAGCAGGTCCAGCTGGCTTCCCCGCTCAAAAACGAATATGCGGCGCGGCACCTGCGGGAGTTCTTCATTTCTGACGGCCGAAAGCGGCAGGGAGGGGACATAAGGGTCGGCGTGGGCGATCTGGATATAAGGGTTCAGGTCGGAAAAATGGATGATGTCCTTTGCGGCCAGCGGACTGTCCTCCCGCATGATCAGCACATATTTGAACTCCGCGACCAGCTCGCCTTTTAATCCCTTTTCCAGCAGCATCTGCCGGAAATACTTGTCGTAATCAGCCGCGTAGCGGATGATGCCCAGATTATAGCCGACCTCCAGGATGTTTTTCACCGCCTGGAGCGAGTTGGTTTCGTGGTAGAAGATCTCCATGTCTTCTCTGCCCAGCGTTTTGGAAAAGGCGGCAAAGGCATCGGAAATATAGCTGGCTCTGGGCACAGAAATGGAAAAGCGCAGTTTTTTCGCCTTTTTCTCTTTGTACAGCCTTTCCATGTCATCCACCTGTTCCAGGATCTTTTTTGCCTGGTTGACAAACAGTTCCCCGTCCGGCGTCAGCCTCATGCCCTTGGAGGAGCGGCGAAAGAACTGGATGCCCAGGTCGGCTTCCATTTCCTTGACCACCCGGCTTAAATTGGGCTGAGCGACGTGCATCTCCTCAGCCGCTTTGTTGATGGAACCGTTTTCCGCGATAGAAACCACATATTTCAGATGCAGGATATTCATTTCATCCTCCTTCTTCCTGTTCAGGCCGTAGGCGCTGCCGGCCGCAGCGGCAAACGTGCGAACGCTCTCAAAAGTGACACCGTAAGTTTTCTGCATTTCCTCAAGCTCTTTGGAAATGGCTTTGAGCTTAAGGCTGTACTCCTTATAGGTGTCTTCGTTTTTGGCCAGTGTTTTCAGCTGCTCCCTGTACCAGCCATAATTTTTAAGGAGCTTCCGGTATCTCCTGGTACGATGGAGCTGGTCTATCCGGCGGTTCATTTTTGCCGCCACTTCATTGCCGCACATGCGCAGGTCACTGGCAATGCTAAAGGCATGACGTTTCGCGTCCTCGTCCATATCAGCCTCAAAAGTGACAACGTGTCTTGGGCAGGCTTTTCTGTAGTTTTTCAGATCTTCCTGCTCTTTCGTCTTTGGTTTCCGGGCGCGTTTAACCATTTTTCACGTTAATCCTTTCACAGCAATAAATTTCATATATTTCTATAGCTATTATGCCATTTGACAGAGAATTTGTCATCAACTATTTTAATTTTTTCAAAAAATATATTATATTTCTCATTAAAAAAGGAGCCGCTAACCACCAGGCAAGCCTGGTGGTTTTCGCGGCTCATCTTTTATAACAAAACTCTTGCCATTGCATGGAGTCTGTCTTGACGGACAATATATATTG
>CAMNNO010000263.1 GCA_946545475.1 uncultured Blautia sp. | reverse complement strand
CCGCCTCAAGATAGCGGCCGAAGACCTCCTTAAGCTCCCCGGAGAGCCCCGGGCCCATCACCAGGATATCGCCAAAGGAAAAGGCCTCCGCTGTCTTTTCATCTTCTCTGCCATAAAGAAGGATGGCTTCCGGCAGCAGGACATGAAGAGGCTGCACGTTCTCTTCTACCGTGTGGATCTTGACCATGCCGGCCCCCATGCCCAGCGCCGCCGCGGCCGACAGGAAGGCCGCCCCGCACATAAGAGGGCCGCCCGCCACATGGAGGATCTTGCCAAAGGTTCCCTTGTGCCCGCAAGGCGGCCTCTGGGGGAGAGCCTTTATATCACAGGGCTCCAGGGCGTAGCTTGTGACGGCTTTTTCGGCTCCGTATATGCCGATATCCGCGGTTATGACGCGTCCGGCGCACTCCCTTCCGGGATACAGGCAGAGCCCTTTTTTCCGGTATCCGTATGTCACGGTCAGGTCCGAGCGGAAGGCGCAGCCCATGACCTCGCCGGTGTCGGCGTTAAGGCCGGAAGGGATATCCACGGCCACTTTAAAGCCGGGAAGGCGGTTTAACAGGTCAACCATATCTTTATATTCCCCGGACAGGGTTCTGTCAAGCCCGATTCCCAGAAGCGCGTCAACAATTGTGCTGCCCTGCCATGCTCCGCCGGAAGGCTCGGGCGCTGCCGCATCGCTTTTATGGCCAAAAGATTCAAGAAAAGAAGCGGCGCTCATCATCGCTACGCCATAGTTCTGCGCTATGCTCATCTGCAGCCGGTTTCCCTCTGTCCGCTTATCCGGATTTCCGGCCAGCACGGCTGTGACAGGGATGCCCTTAAGATGCAGGAGCCTCGCGATGGCAAGGCCGTCGCCTCCGTTATTTCCGTTTCCGCAGGCGACAATGACGCGGCTGCCGGCCTTCACCTGCGGCAGGAAGGCCTCGACGGTGCAAAGAGCCGCCCTCTCCATCAGAACGGCGGAGGGGACGCCATACTCATGGATGGTGCGGCTGTCAAGGGCTTTCATTTCGTTTCCGCCAGTAATATATTTCATGCTCAGATCCTCTAAAGAAAAGGCTCCTCCTCCGGTATCGGCACAGGCAAATGCAGAGGAAGAGCCCCGGGCCATTTTACCTGCCCAGCTTGCCTAAATTGTAGGAAAGGGTCATAAGACTCTCGGAAAGATGCACGTTTTCCACCACGACATCCCTGGGGACGACAAGATCCAGGTGGGCGAAATTCCAGATCGCCTTCACGCCGCTGGCGATGACCGTATCCGCGGCATGCTGGGCATGCTCCTCCGGCATGGTCAGGATGGCGATGTCCACCGGGTTCTGGGAGAGGAAATCCGGCAGCTCGTCCATCATCCGGACGGGCACGCCGGCCACATCCTTACCCTTCTGGGAAGGCCGGACATCGAAGACGCCGGCCAGAATAAAGCCGCGGCGCTTAAAGCCCTGATAATTGGCGATGGCCTGGCCGAGATTGCCGGCGCCCAGGATGATCATGCGGTGTTCCCGGTTGAGGCACAGGATCTTGCCTATCTCTGTATGCAGATATTCGACATTATAACCGTATCCCTGTTGCCCGAATCCGCCAAAGTTATTAAGATCCTGCCTGATCTGCGAAGCTGTGACGTGCATACGGGCGCTGAGCTCGCTGGACGAAATACGATCCACGTTTTCGTTCAGCAGATCGCCAAGATAGCGGTAATAGCGGGGCAGCCTTTTTATGACAGCCCGGGATATGGCTTTCCCATCGTCAACCGTATTTTCGTTAAAATCTGGCATAAATTTACTCCTCCAAAGCTGCCTGCCCGGATAAAGGCCGGGCGGCGGCTCTTATGATATTGATTGGAACGCATATAAGCGGTATTTTTCATATTAGTATAGCCAAGGCTTTTTTTAAAGTCAACAAATTTGATTTTTGTCTTTGAAATTATACCGATTTCCGCTATAATAGTTCTATGGAGGAATTTGTTTATGATCTTATCTTGCCAGAACATTTATAAATCCTTTGGCGAAAAGGATATTTTGAAGGATATCTCCTTCCATATCGAGGACAGGGAGAAAGCTGCCCTGATCGGGAACAACGGGGCCGGAAAGACGACTCTCCTGCGGATCATCACAGGGGAGATGGCGATGGATAAGGGCAATGTGGCCCTTCAGAAGGATAAAAAGATGGGATACCTGGCCCAGTACCAGGATCTGAAAGGAAGCCGCACCATTTACCAGGAGCTCTTTGCCACCCGGCAGGACATTCTGGATATGGAGCAGCGCCTTCGCGCCATGGAGCATGACATGAAGGAGAAAAAGGGCGAGGAGCTCTCCTCCCTCATGGAGTCCTACTCCCGCCTGTCGGAGCGCTTCGAGCAGGAAAACGGCTATGCCTACCGGAGCGAGGTGACGGGCGTCCTTAAGGGCCTTGGCTTTATGGAGGAGGATTTTGAAAAACCGATAAACACCCTGTCCGGCGGCCAGAAAACGAGGGTGTCGCTGGGCACCCTTCTCCTGACCAAGCCGGACCTCCTGCTCCTTGACGAGCCCACCAACCATCTGGACATGGAAAGCATCCGGTGGCTGGAGGGATACCTGATGAACTATCCCGGAGCCGTGTTCATCGTCTCCCACGACCGGTATTTCCTCGACAAGGTCGTCACCAAGGTCGTTGAGATCGAGAACGGCCGGTCGCTCTGCTATGAAGGCAATTACAGCGCCTTCGCCCTGAAAAAGGCCCTGGTCCGGGACGCCCAGTATAAGGCCTACATCAACCAGCAGCGCGAGATCCGCCACCAGGAGGCGGTCATTGAAAAGCTCCGCTCCTTCAACCGGGAAAAATCCATCCGGCGGGCCGAGAGCCGCGAGAAGCTTCTGAACAAGATGGAACGGGTGGATAAGCCGGCCGAGATCACGGACCGCATGCGCCTGTCCCTGGAGCCCCGCATCCAGAGCGGGAACGACGTGCTGCGCGTAGAGCACCTGGGCAAGGCTTTTCCGGGACAGGTCCTTTTCCGGGACATCTCGTTTGACATCAAGCGGGGCGAGCGGGTCGCCCTGATCGGCAATAACGGCACGGGAAAGACGACCCTCCTCAAGATCCTGAACGGCCTTCTTCCCCAGGATGACGGGCGCTTTGTGCTGGGAGCCAAGGTCCAGATCGGTTACTATGACCAGGAGCACCATGTGCTCCATCCGGAAAAAACCCCCTTCCAGGAGATCGCGGACGCCTATCCGACCCTCACCGAGACCGAGATCCGCAACATGCTGGCCGCTTTCCTGTTTACCGGAGACGATGTCTTCAACCAGATATCTTCCCTCTCCGGCGGCGAGCGGGGGCGGGTATCCCTGGCCAAGCTCATGCTGTCCGAGGCCAACTTCCTCATCCTGGACGAGCCCACAAACCACCTGGACATTTCCTCCAAGGAGATCCTTGAGGAAGCGCTCAACAGCTATACCGGAACGGTTTTATATGTCTCCCACGACCGTTACTTCATCAACCAGACCGCCACCCGTATCCTCGACCTGACCAACCAGACCCTGGTCAACTATATCGGCGATTATGACTATTATCTCGAAAAAAAGGACGAGATGACCAAAATATACGCGCCGGCAGCCGCCGCCGTAAAGGAGACAGCCAAGACCTCGGATAACAAGGTCTCCTGGCAAAAGCAAAAAGAAGAGCAAGCCCGGCTCCGCAAGAGGGAAAATGACCTCAAGGCGGTAGAAAAACGCATTGAGGAACTGGAACAGAAAGACGCCCAGCTGGACCAAGACCTGCAGAACCCGGACATTTTCTCCGACCTCAAAGAAGTCACGCGCCTCAGCCTGGAAAAATCAGATATACAGGAAGAACTTGCCTCACTGTATGAGAAGTGGGAATCCTTATCAGAAGAAATGTAAAAAAAGAAATGGGGACGGTTCTCTTTTCCTGTAATTCGCAAGAAAAGAGAACCGTCCCCATTTCTTTTTCTCTTCGCCCCAACTTTTTTCGGCATTCAACATTTAAGCCTAATGGCAAACCGTCGAATGCCACATGTCTCAGAAAACTTACACTTTAATCCACCCCGCCCCAACAGTCGACGTGCTCTTCAAGAAACTTTTCCACTCTTAAGCCCCCCGCCTCTCAAAAAGCAAGCGTGCGTGCCCCTGGGGGGAGGGGTGC
>CAMNNO010000262.1 GCA_946545475.1 uncultured Blautia sp. | reverse complement strand
CTTCCTCCCACAGGCAAGCCTGTGGGTTTCCGCCTATATCAATCGGAAAGATGATCTATGAAGGATATACGGATATTGGCCATCGAGAGCTCCTGCGATGAGACAGCGGCATCGGTGGTGGTAAATGGAAGAACGGTTCTTTCGAATATTATCTCATCACAGATTGACATTCACACCCTTTACGGGGGTGTGGTGCCGGAGATCGCTTCCCGGAAGCATATTGAGCGCATTAACCAGGTGATCAAAAAAGCCCTGGAGGAAGCCCATACCGGTTTTGATGACCTTGACGCGATCGCGGTAACATACGGTCCGGGCCTTGTGGGCGCGCTCCTTGTGGGCGTGGCCGAGGCCAAGGCCATTGCCTATGCCAGGAACCTTCCGCTGGTCGGCGTCCATCACATTGAGGGGCATATTGCCGCCAACTTTATTGAGAACCCGGACCTCGAGCCGCCGTTTTTGTGCCTGGTGGTATCCGGCGGACACAGCCATCTGGTCATTGTCCGGGACTACGGGAAATTTGAGATCCTGGGGCGCACCCGGGACGACGCGGCCGGCGAAGCCTTTGACAAGGTGGCCCGGGCCATAGGGCTTGGGTATCCCGGCGGGCCCAAGATCGACAAGGCCGCCCGGGAGGGGAATGAAAACGCCATCGATTTTCCGAAGGGAAAGGTGGCCGGTTCGCTTTACGATTTCAGTTTCAGCGGCGTCAAGTCCGCGGTGCTGAACTACCTGAACCAGGCCGCCATGAAGGGGGAGACGGTCAAGGCGGCGGATGTCGCCGCCTCCTTCCAGAAATCGGCGGTGGAGGTGCTGGTCGAACACACCATGCAGGCGGCATCCGACTATCATATTGATAAGGTCGCCATCGCCGGCGGCGTGGCCTCCAACAGCCGCCTCCGCTCCGAGATGGAAGCGGCCTGCCGCAGGACGCACAGGGCCTTCTACCGGCCGTCGCCGATCCTCTGCACCGATAACGCCGCCATGATCGGCTGCGCCGCCTATTATGAATTTATCAAGGGCGTCCGCCACGGATGGGACCTGAACGCCGTGCCGAACCTGAAGCTTGGGGAAAGAGTTTGAGATATGGAAACAGAGAAGAAAACCTGCATAGCCATCATCCTGGCCGCGGGAAGCGGAAGCCGGATGAAAAGTACCGTTCATAAGCAGTACCTGCTGCTGAGCGGCCATCCGGTGCTTTACTACTCGCTTATGGCTTTCCAGAAAAGCCCGCTCATCGATGGCATCGTTCTGGTCAGCGAAAAAGGTTTCATCGATTACTGCCGCACAGAGATCGTGGAAAAATACGGTTTTTCCAAGGTCATGAACATTGTCCCCGGAGGGAAGGAGCGGTTTGACTCCGCCTATCAGGGCCTCCTGTCCTGCCCGCCCTGCGATTATGTGATGATCCACGACGGCGCCAGGCCCTTTGTCACGGAGGAAATGCTGTGCCGCGGGTATGCAGGCGCCAGGGAGACCGGCGCCTGCATCCTGGCGGTGCCGTCAAAGGACACCATAAAGACAGCAGATGACGGCATACATGTATCGGGAACAATAGACCGTAAAACGGCCTTCATCGTTCAGACGCCCCAGATCTTTCGCTATTCCCTCATCCGGGAAGCCTACGAGAGAATGTTCGATCATGGGACAGACGGCATAACGGACGATGCCATGGCCGTTGAGCGTGAGATGGGCGTGCCGGTCACGATCGCGGAAGGCTCCTACCGGAACATTAAGATCACGACCCCTGAGGATATTTATATTTCTGAAGCTTTATATTCACAAATGCAGAAAAACAGCATTTTTTTGTGATATGATATATACGGGAGACAGGGGACAGTTCTCTGTCTCCTTTTTCTGACAATTTGCGGCTTTTTTGTCTTGATTTCCAATTACCAGCGGTTTATATTATATTTAGAAGTACTTGAAAATTCCTCCCGGTAATTTTCTTAGTACTTCTGCATATACCGCGGCGGAAAATTACAATCGGCAATTAAATTCGTTCGCGAGTATAAAAGCAGCAACACTGCGATAATGCCGTGCTTTAGACAAAATATGGCTGGGACTTTGCGGAAGATTTCTCTGGGCATTCCAGGACAGGCGTAAAGGGGGCTGATCAATGAAAATCGAATCTATTTCAATTCATAATTTTAAAATCTTCCAGGATGCGGAGGCAAAAGAACTTCCTGGCATGGCCGTTTTTCTTGGCAAGAATGGAAGCGGAAAAACGACTTTTTTTGATATATTCGGTTTTTTACATGATTGTCTGAATGGAAATGTAAGGAGCGCTTTAGCAAAGCGCGGGGGGTATCGAGAAGTTGTTTCTCGCGATAAAGAGGGAGAAGACATTTCATTTATTATCAAATTTCGTCCATCAAGCGAAGAACCTCTCATGACATATGAACTCTCGGTCGGCTTGGATGAAAAAAAAAGAGCTGTCGTCAAGAAAGAGGTTTTGCGCCTGCGCCGAGGGGAAAAAGGCTCCCCCTGGAAAATCCTTGACTTTTCGTGTGGTGTGGGCGTAGCAGCAGATGGAAATCTGCGGCGTTATGAAGATGTCCGTCTCGCAGACAGAAAACCGCAGAAGCTTGAATCTCCGGATATTCTGGCAATAAAAGGTTTGGGGCAGTTTAAAGATTTTGAGGCGGTAGCAGCGTTTCGAAAGCTCGTAGAAGACTGGTATGTGTCAGATTTCAGAATTGATGCAGCCCGTGAACGACAGGAAGCAGATTATGGCGAGCAGCTTTCCAGAACAGGGGATAATCTTTCTGTGGTTACCAAGTATATTCGTGATAACTATCCGGAACTGTTTTCCAATATTCTGGAGAAGATGAAACGGCGCGTTCCCGGTGTAGAGAAAGTAGAAGCTCAGGAAACTCAGGATGGATATATTGTGCTGAGGTTCCAGGATGGGAAATTTCAAAACCCTTTTTCTGCAAAATTTGTATCAGACGGGACCATCAAAATGTTCATGTACCTTATTTTGCTGCATGACCCTTCACGGCACGCGCTTCTTTGTGTGGAGGAACCGGAAAACCAGCTGTATCCGGAACTTCTTGAAGAATTGGCCGAAGAATTTCAAAACTATGCCGAGGAGGGACAGGTTTTTATCTCTACGCATTCTCCTGACTTCCTGAACGCGATTCCTTTGGAATCTATTTATTGCCTGGAAAAAACGGAGGGGTATACAAAGATAAAACGTGCAAAGGACAATACTTTGGCAAAAAGCCTGTATGAGGCGGGAGATTTGCCAGGAACGCTCTGGAGGGAAAATATACTCACGGGAGGAAATTCATGAAACTGGTTTTCTTACTGGAGGAACGGTCTATGAAGGAACTTCTGGATATTATCCTTCCTAAGATCCTGCCAGAAGATGTCAGCTTTCAGACAATTCCTCATCAGGGAAAAAGTGACCTGGAAAAATCTCTGCCAATCAAGCTTCGGGGCTGGAATGAACCCGAAACTTCTTTTGTTGTTGTCCATGACCAGGATTCCAACAACTGTGTTGAACTTAAGCATACACTTTTAAAGCTCTGCAAAGGTTATGGAAAGCGTGTCCTGATTCGAATATCCTGTCATGAACTGGAATCGTGGTATTGGGGCGATTTGGAAGCAGTAAGTGCAGCCTATGGCAAGAATCTGGTTTCTCTGAAAGAAAAGAAGAAATATCGCGACCCGGATCGGATCGAGAATCCTAAACAAGAGCTAAAAAAATTTATTCCAACGATGGGCCAGATTGAAGGGGCAAGAAAGATTGCTCCGTTTATGAATATCGATAAGAATAGCTCTCATAGTTTTCAGGTATTTGTCAAGGGAGTAAAATCGTTGTGTGAGAAATAAGTGGCAATACAGAAAAAAACGAAGGATACATTTTTAGCAGCCAGGGAAGCTTATTATGCACTTTAGCGGATTTGTGCGTCTTGCTTTATGGGCGAAGTTAGAGACAGGGGACAAACCTCTGTCTCTTTTTGGTTCGCACACCATGGCTGTACTCCAATAAATATTTGAAAATTACCACCGGTAATTTTCTTAGCACTTCTACATATACTGCGGCACAGAATTAAAAAGCGTTATTTTATTGTGTTCGCGAGTATAAAAGTGTTAATGACCTCTTAACTTTTCATAGAATAGCTCTGCTTGATTGTCGTGCCC
>CAMNNO010000261.1 GCA_946545475.1 uncultured Blautia sp. | reverse complement strand
GCACCTACCGGCAGGTAAGAGTAAAATAGAAAGCACAATAAAGAAACATAGCGCCCCCAAAACCTACCGGCAGGTAAGAATAAAAGAAAAGCCCTCAAAACCTACCGGCAGGTAAGAGTAAAAGAAAAGCCCTCAAAACCTACCGGCAGGTAAGAGTAAAAGAAAAGCCCCCAAAACCTACCGTAAGTCTAAAGCGAGTAAAGAGGAAATCCTATGATAAAACGGCAAGAAAAAATATACATCATCGGCCACAAAAACCCAGACACAGATTCCATCTGCTCCGCCATCGCCTACGCAGACATAAAAAACCGCACCACACAGTCCAAACACTACTTCCCCAGGCGGGCCGGCGAGATCAACGAGGAGACGGAATTTGTCCTGAAATACTTTGATATACAGCCGCCGGGATATATGGAAAACATCGGCACCCAGGTCAGCGACATGGATATCCACGTAACACCCGAGGCCGACCGCAACATGACGCTCCGGACCGCCTGGGAGCAGATGGTGAGCAACGATATCTGGACGCTGCCCATATGCAGCAAAAGCGGCCAGCTTGAGGGCATCGTAACCATTGGCGACATCACCAAAACCTATATGCAGACCATGGACAATCATTTCCTGTCCAATGCCAAGACCCAGTTTATCAAGATCGCCGAGACGCTGAACGGAAAAGTCCTGGAGGGCAATGCCCGGCGGAACTTTACAAACGGAAAGGTGCTGGTGGCCGCCGCGAGCCCGGACATTTTCAGGGGATATGTGGAAAAGGACGACCTGGTGATCGCAGGAAACCGGGTGGAGGATCACCTGGAAGCGATAGAAAAGGAGGTATCCTGCCTGGTCGTGGGCATGAACATGCCGGTCTCGGAGGAAGTCCTCTCTAAAGCCCGAGAAAAGGGGACCATCATCATATCGTCCCCGTATGACACCTTCACGATCGCCAGGCTGATCAACCAGAGCGCTCCCATCGGCTGCATCATGTACACCGGAAAGCTGCTGACGTTTTCCACCAGCGACTATACGGACGATATCCAGGAGGTCATGATCAAGAACAGGCACCAGGCCTTCCCGGTGCTGGACAAGAAGGGAAAATGCCTGGGCACCATTTCGCGCCGGAATTTCCTGGATATGCATAAGAAAAAGGTCATCCTGGTGGACCATAATGAGAAGGACCAGGCCGTTGACAATATCGAAAAGGCGGAGATACTTGAGATCATTGACCATCACAAGCTGGGAAGTTTGGAGACCATGACGCCGATTTCCTTCCGCAACCAGCCCGTGGGCTGCACCGGGACGATCCTCTACCAGATCTACGGCGAGCAGAAGCTGGAGATCTCGCCCAAAATAGCGGGGCTTTTGCTGGCCGCCATCATTTCCGATACGCTTATGTTCCGCTCGCCGACCTGCACGCTCCAGGACAAAATGGCGGCGGGAGCCCTGGCCCTTATCGCGGATATCGATATCGAAAAATTTGCCAAGGAGATGTTCCGGGCCGGCAGCAACCTGCGGGATAAAACGCCGGAGGAGATCTTCTACCAGGATTTCAAAAAGTTTACGGCGGAGGAGGATATCACCTTCGGCGTCGGGCAGATCAGCTCCATGGACGCGGAGGAGCTGACCTATATCCGGAGCCAGCTCATGCCCTATATGGCCGAGGTATGCGCCCATACCCGTGTGGATAAGATCTACTTTATGTTGACAAATATTATGGAGAGCTCTACAGACCTTCTGTATTACGGCAAGGGGAGCGACGAGATGGCGGAAAAAGCCTTCCATGTCAGGCCGGAAAACGGAAGCTTCCACCTTAAAGGAGTGGTCTCGCGCAAAAAGCAGGTCATTCCGGCCATGATGGAGGCCGCGCAGGCGATGAGCAACGATTTTAGCTGAGAGGAGCGGCATGTGAAAGAGCTGAAAACAGAAAAGACCGTTGATAAAAAAAGAGTTTATCAAAAATCGAAAAAAAGGCTGTTTAAGCCCGGAAATATGCTCTATCCGCTGCCGGTGGTGATGGTAAGCCTGCGGGGGAAGGACGGACGGGACAATATCATCACGATCGCCTGGGTGGGAACCGTGTGCACCAATCCGCCCATGGTTTCCATATCGGTGAGGCCTTCCCGGTATTCTTACGGGCTTCTTAAGGAAACCGGCGAGTTTGTCATCAATCTGGTGAGCGAAAAGCTGGTCCCCATGGCGGATGCCTGCGGGGTGCTGTCGGGGCGGGATATGGACAAGTTCGACCACCTAAAGCTTACCCGGGAGAAGGCGGACCAGGTGGCGGCTCCCATGATCGCCGAATCGCCGGTATCCATAGAATGCCGGGTCAAGCAGGAGATCCCTCTGGGGTCGCACAGCCTGTTCCTGGCCGAGGTGCTTTCCGTCCATGTGGACGAAGCTCTTATGGACGACAAAGACAGGCTAAATTTGTCCTCAAAAGCTTTGGCGGTTTATTCCCATGGCGAGTATCTTCTGACCGGAAAAAAGGTGGGAAAATTTGGTTACAGCGTAAAGAAAAAGAAGAAAAAAACATAAACTTGCTTTTTATAAATACCTATGTTAAAATATAGAGTATTGTAAAAAACAAATCAAAAAAACAGAGCATTTTGTTGGCTGTTAACGCCCGCTTTTGCTTTCGCGCATGCGCCGGTTTTGGTTTTCAGGACGGCCGATGCGCGGGAGGTTATCATTGAAGGTCCTGGAAAAGGGAATAAAAGATTCTGGAAAAGGAGATAAGCAGACAAAAGAGGATCGGGCGGGGAGTATAATAAGAGGTGTACAAATGGAACAGTATGTAATCAAAGGCGGAAATCCGCTTAATGGCACAGTTGAGATCGGCGGCGCTAAAAATGCTGCCCTGGCAATCCTTGCGGCGGCAATTATGACGGATGAGACGGTCCTTATAGAAAATCTTCCGGATGTCCGTGATATCAATGTCCTTCTCGAAGCTATCCAGGGGATAGGAGCTATTGTAGAGAGGGTAAACAGGTCTACCGTGCGCATTAACGGTTCGACGATTTCCGACGTCAGCGTCGATTACGAATATATTCGAAAGATCCGCGCTTCTTATTATCTTCTGGGCGCCCTTCTTGGGAAATATAAAAAGGCTGAGGTTCCTCTTCCCGGCGGCTGCAATATCGGAAGCCGTCCCATTGACCAGCATCTTAAGGGGTTCAAGGCCCTTGGCGCCAGTGTGGATATCCTGCACGGCTCTATAAGCGCCAGGGCGGAGGCTCTTAAGGGAAGCGAGATCTACCTGGATGTGGTTTCCGTGGGAGCCACGATCAATATCATGATGGCTGCCGCCATGGCGGATGGCCTTACCCTTATCGAGAATGCCGCCAAGGAGCCGCATGTTGTGGATGTCGCCAACTTCCTGAACAGCATGGGAGCCAATATCAAGGGCGCCGGAACGGACACCATCCGCATCAACGGCGTGAAAAAGCTTCACAAAACCGAGTATTCCATCATTCCCGACCAGATTGAGGCGGGCACCTTTATGATGGCCGTGGCCGCCACCGGCGGGTCTGTGACCGTCCACAATGTTATCCCCAAGCACCTTGAGGCCATATCCGCAAAGCTTCTGGAGATCGGCTGCCAGGTGGAGGAGATGGACGACGCGGTGAGGGTGGAACGCCACGGAAGGCTGAAAAAGACCAATGTCAAGACGCTTCCCTATCCCGGCTTCCCCACGGATATGCAGCCGCAGATCACGGTAGCCCTGGCCCTGGCCGAGGGAAACAGCATCGTGACGGAGAGCATTTTTGAAAACCGCTTTAAATATGCGGATGAGCTGGTCCGCATGGGCGCCTCCATCAAGATCAAGTCCAATACCGCCGTCATTGACGGGGTTGAGAAATATATGGGCGCCAGGGTAAGCGCCCCCGACTTAAGGGCTGGGGCCGCCCTTGTCATTGCCGGCCTGGCCGCAGAGGGCATAACCGTTGTGGATGACATTGAGTATATCCAGAGGGGCTATGAGAATTTTGAAGGCAAGCTCCGCTCCCTTGGCGCGATCATCGAAAGAGTCTCCTCGGAGAAGGAGATCCAGAAATTCCGCATGAGAGTTGGATAAAATTTCACCGCACATTTCCATTAAAAATTTGTGTGCATATGTGAACTACCACAGACCATAAAGGTCTGTGGCTTCTGTTAAATGGTTCACCAG
>CAMNNO010000260.1 GCA_946545475.1 uncultured Blautia sp. | reverse complement strand
CCCTTGTCCCCCCTGACATGCCATATCCGATGCCGGCCGTCCGGAGAAACACAAAAGCCGATATTATCTGTCTCTCTTCCGGAGAAACACAAAAGCCGATATTATCTGTCTCTCTTCCGGAGAAACACAAAAGCCGATATTACCTGTCTCTCTTCCGGAGAAGCCCAAAGCCGATATTACCCGTCCCCCTCCCGCCTACCAGAGATAAACTTACGATTTTCCTATGAGCCCTTGCTTTGCCCCTCGAAATAAGGTAAAGTATAAGCAACGGCTTCAAAAAAACACAAAGGAAATCATCATTATGAAAAAAGCATGGATCATTATCACCAATATCGTCCTCATGGCCGCCATTCTGATATACGTTACTTTTTACTCAGACTTTGAGGCACAGAAAAACTATCAACGCCAGACAGAGGCATTCGAGAACACCGCCTTTGCCATGGAGAGAGTAACCGAGAACTACCTCGAGGGCGAGCAGCATATCTGCGATGTCTGGGCAAAATATATCACCGAGCACGCGCTCTCCATGGAAGACGCCGTATCTTTTGTCCGCAGCTCGCATGTTTTAACCAACACATCCGCCCATATCCTCTACACCAGGACCATGACCGGCCTCTCCACCCGCCCGCGCCTTGGCACCACCGACCAGTACGATGTCTCCTACAAGCGCGTCCCCGTCCTGGACGATATCTCCTGGATCTCGGGGATCGGGGAAGGCATCAATGTCACCCGCTCCTACACAAACCCCGCCAACGGCGAACAGTCCCTTGCCTTCTGCTGCAAGATCACGCTTTCCGGCCCGGACGGCGAGCCCGAGGATGCCATACTGCTCCGCATAATCCCCACAGCCGTGCTGGAAAGCAAATGGATCTTCCCCCAGGAAGAATACGCCAAGGCCGAATTTTGCATCATCGATGCCGAAGGCAACTATATCATCAAAGGCCCCTCCTTCAAAAACGCAAACTTCTTTGAATTTTATAAATCCTATAACCGCGCGGACCCGGCGCTGCAGCAGGAACTGTTCTCTTCCGTCATCCAGGCCGAGGGCTCCTTTACCATGACAGACTCCCGCGGACAGGAATGCGAGATCGCGTACACGCCGATCACCACCACCGGCGGGTGGGTCCTGCTCGGCTACACGCCGACCGCCGGCTTCGACGAAAAAAACCAGAATTGGCAGCTCACAGGCATCGTATCGGCAGGGCTTTTCCTGCTGTTCTGCTTCGACCTTGCCTATATGATACTGTTTAACCGAAGGCTGATGGCCGTTGCCAGGGAAGCCGAGGCCGCAAACCGGGCAAAAACGGATTTCCTTTCCACCATGTCCCACGATATCCGCACGCCCATGAACGCCATCACCGGCCTGACAACGATCGCGGAAAAAAATCTGGGCGACGAGGAATCGGTCCGGGACAGCCTGCGAAAGATCTCCCTCGCCAGCAACCATCTCCTCACCCTGATCAACGACATCCTGGATATCTCCAAGATCGAGAGCGGAAAGTTCAGCTTGAGCCCGCTGGCCTTTTCCATCGTGGAAACCGCCAACAACCTGGTCAACCTCTCTCAGCCGATGGTGCGGGAAAAGAATATCGAGTTCCGCTTCCATATCAACCGCATGGAAAAGGAATATCTCTACGCCGACCAGCTCCGCCTAAACCAGATATACATAAACCTGCTGTCCAACGCCCTCAAATATACCGCCCCCGGCGGGCGCGTGAGCGTGGATATGGGCGAATATCCCAGCAGCCTGCCGGACTGCATCTGCCTTAAGTTTATCGTAGCCGATACGGGCATGGGCATGAGCCCTGAATTTATGGAGAAAATGTACCAGCCCTTCTCCCGCCAGACGGACAGCCGCGTCAACACCATCCAGGGCACCGGGCTCGGCCTCGCCATCACCAGGCAGATGGTCGACCTGATGGGCGGGACCATAGACTGCCAGAGCGAGCTCGGAAAGGGCACCACGTTTTGCGTCACGCTTGACATCCCCATCGCCGAAAAGCAGCACGAGGATGTCATGCTGGAGGCCATCGACGTGCTGATCGTGGATGACGATGAAGTCTTGCTGGAGACGGCCGCGGATACCCTCTCCTCCCTGGGCGTGAACACCGAGCAGGCCCTTAGCGGCGAGGAAGCCCTGAGCAAGATATCCGAGCGGCACAGCCGGAAGGAGGATTACAGCGTTGTCATCCTGGACTGGAAGATGCCCGGCATGGACGGCCTCGAGACCGTGCGGAGGATCCGCTCCGAGATAGACGCAAACATCCCCATACTGCTGGTCTCCGCCTACGACTGGTCGGACATCGAGGAAGCGGCCAGGGAAGCCGGCGCCAACGGTTTTATCAGCAAGCCCCTGTTCCGCTCCACTCTCTATAACCGGATAAGCGAGGTCCTGGGGAAGGAAACGAAGCTGGCTGAGCCCGAGGACGATTACTCCGATCTGGCCGACATGCACATCCTGATCGCCGAGGATAATGACATCAACTGGGAGATCATATCCACCATGCTGGATATGTACGGGATAAAGTCGGAGCGGGCGGCCAACGGCCAGCTCTGCCTGGACAGAATGCAGACGGCGCCTGACGGCACCTTCGACCTCATCTTCATGGACATCCAGATGCCGGTCATGAACGGCCTGGAAGCCGCCAGGCATATCCGCGCCCTGGATAACCCGGCCGCTTCCTCCATTCCCATCATAGCCATGACGGCCGACGCGTTCTCCGAGGACATTGCCCAGTGCCTGGATGCCGGCATGAACGGGCATATTGCCAAACCTGTCGATATCAAGCTGGTCATCAAAGAAATACGGCGAGTAAAAGGAGGAATCAAGCGATGAAAAAATATTTTTGCCTTTTATTATCCCTGTTAATGCTCTCCGGCCTTCCCGGATGCGCTTCCCGGACGGAGCTGCAGGCCCCAGCAGGTTTTCAGCCCGCCCTGGATAAAAATACCGGCGGACAGATCCGCGTGGTTGGGAATTATAACAATTTTGAAGCCCTGGAAGCCATCTTTGAGAAGTTTGGGACATACTATCCGAATGTCGATATGAGCTATACCAAGCTTGACGACTACAGCAATGTCATCGGCATGGTCCTGAATGGAAGCGATGCCCCGAACATTTACGCGACCTATTCGTGGATGGTCGGACGGGAGGTCTATGCCGCTGCCCTGGAAAGCGCCGAGGATCTGGCCGATCCGTCCCTTGGCCTCGACCTTTCCATCCTCCGCCCGAATATCTTAACCAAGACGGAGGATGATAAGCTTTACATGGTCCCCGTATTCGCCACGACCCATGGCATGCTGGTAAACAAAGACCTGTTCGAAAAGGAAGGCCTTGAAATCCCGAAGACCTATCCGGAGCTCATCTCCGTATGCGCGTCCCTGCGCGAAAAGGGCTATCGGAGCCCGGTCATGGGCTACGCTCTGGATAATGTGAACTATTTTCTGTTCTCGCTGGTCTTCCCCTATTTCTGCGGAGGCATCGCGGATGACGCGGCTGCCGTGGCGCAGCTTAACGCCCTGGACCCCGCGGCCGGAGAATATATGCGCCCGGCCCTCACCCTGGCTATGGATTTCCTTAATAACGGCTGTGCCGACAAGGCGGTATGCCAGGAGCTTGACAATAATTACAACAGCGTTATCCTCCGCTTTCTGGATGGCGACGTTCCCATGATGATCTGCAACGGCGACACGGTTTCCGGGACCAAAAAGAGGGAATCCCAATCGGAAGCTTTTACGGCGCATCCCTTTTCCTATTATTTCATGCCCATCCCCATAACGGAGGATGGCGGATATTTCCTGGACAGCCCCTCCCTTGAGTTTTCGGTCAACAAAAACTGCGAAAACCTTGACATCACCAACGAATTTATGCGCTTTCTGGTCACCTCGCAGCGGCTCAACGAGATGGCCGAGATCAAGCGCCTCGTATCGCCGACCACGGACCTCTCCTTCGACAGCATCTACGCCCCCTTCGGTGAGGTCCCCGGCGAAAGGATCATCTCGCCCGAAGAATTTGGGCTCATGGACGACGCCGTAGTGCAGTTCCGCCTGGCTCTCTACAGCGTCGGAACCGGGGCCATGAGCATCGATGAAGCCGTATCCGCCTACGGCACCTTTCAAAAATAGGATAGGGTAGAGGGAGATGTATTCTCCCTCTACCCCCGGCGGGCCGCCCGTCACCGTCAGGTGACAAATTTCT
>CAMNNO010000259.1 GCA_946545475.1 uncultured Blautia sp. | reverse complement strand
AATAAGGTTTGGCCTTCAATTATCATTGAGTCCTAAATCCGTGAGAAGTTAACATGGAAAAGGCGGCAGATGTCTGTATCTGTTTATTTTTGCAGGAAGGGCGCCTGTCACCGCCGGATGACAGGCGCCCCTCCTGTTTGCTTTCAGGATAATGTCCGGTTCCACTCCGCCCCGCTTTCCTGATAACCCATTTTTTGCAGATAGGTTTTATGTCCGTCAGACACCGGATTTGCCAGGCGCAGGGTGTGGATGCCAAGGGCGGCCAGCTTCGGATACAGATAGGCGCCCACGGAGCAGTCGCGGTAGGCCGGGGTCGTGTATTCCACGGCAATGTCCACGGCATCGCCCTGCCTGCTCCCAAGCAGGATCCCTATGGGATTTCCCTCACAGCAGACCATATAGGCCAGCTTCATGTCTTCGCTCACGCCTTTGGCAAACTGCGGGAAATAGGTTGCGATGTCATTTTTGTAATAGTCAAGGAAGTATCTGACCAGCGCATCCTTCGGGCTTCCCTCGATAAGCTCGTAGGGCTTCTGCCTTCGCAGAAGCTTGACCAGATTATAGACATTGATGACAATCAGGCACACATTCATCAGCGCCAGCGGATAGGCGCCCACGGCTATGGCATAGCCCATGGAGATCACGCTTCCGATGGTATTGATCACCCTCAGCTTCACGATCGAGGACATCAGCATAGACACAACAACCAGTGCGGAGCCGATATAACCTATGATTTCCAGAATCATCGTCTTTTCCTCCTTTTCCGGTATTTCAGAACCAGCAGTATTATCATACCACCTGTATTTCGGCAGTACAATCGTATTCCGGTAATGGCTGATTTCGACTTTTTTAGATCTGTTTTTGCGCTTCCGGCGCTGACAGGAGCTCGTCGAGTATGAGGGCGGCGTCATAGACGAGATGCGGGCAGGGGCGCCTGCGGTAAAACTCTTCGCTGCGCGCCTCCGGCTCTCCGCCGCTCTTCGGCTCAAGGCCCGCATTCGCCAGCAGCTCACGGCAGATGATGCTCCCGTTTTTTTCCCGGAATCTCTCGGCAAAATCCCTCACCAGCGCGTAGTGGCGCTTCTTGGCTTCATAATCGGCCGGATCGTCGTAGCCCCTGGCTATGCCAAGCACCAGGGCAGCTGCGCTCACCACTCCGCATGTCTCGCGAAGCCGCCCCAGCCCGCCCCCAAAGGATGACGACATCCGGGCGGAAGTATCCCTGTCGCAGCCGGTGACATCCGTAAAGGCGCAGAAAACGGCCTGCGCACAGTTATAGCCTTCAAAGAACAGCTGCCTTGCAGCCTCTGCGTGATCTCTCATAATCTCCTCCTGCCATCGGCTTAGGAGCTGTTAAGAAATAACCTGATCAGATTGCACAGGATCTTCGTTCGGGTGTGACGGTCAAAAAACGCGTGCATAGCAGGTTGACCGTTGTGATCGGACGAAAAGACAGGCAAGATGAGTAAGTTATTCTCAACAGTTCCTTAGATATATCTGCCGGTTATGCTCTCTTTGCTTTGCGCGACCTCCTCCGGGGAGCCGGCCGCCACAATGCGGCCGCCGTCCTCGCCGCCCTCCGGGCCCATATCGATGATATAGTCGGCGCTCCGGATCACGTCCAGGTCATGCTCAATGACGATCACCGTCGCGCCATGGCCGATCAGGGTCCGGAACACCTGCAGCAGCGTTTCCACATCCCTCGGATGCAGGCCGATGGTGGGCTCGTCGAAAACGAACACCGAATCGTCCTGCTGCCTTCCCATCTCGCTGGCCAGCTTAAGGCGCTGCGCCTCGCCTCCCGAAAGCCCCGGGGTCTCCTCCCCGAGGGTGAGGTAGCCAAGCCCAAGGTCCGAGAGCGTCCGGAGCCTCCCGCTGACGGTCTTCATCTCCCGGCAGAAGGCGAGCGCGCTATCCACATCCATATCCATAAGCTCCGGAAGGGTCCTCTCCTCCCCGGCCCTGTTTTTGTAAACGATCCGCTTGGCGTCCTTGCCGTAACGGGAGCCCCGGCACTCCGGGCAGGGGATGTTCACATCCGGCAGGAACTGGACATCCAGGGAGATCTGCCCGGTCCCGTCGCAGACCGGGCAGCGCAGCGACCCGGTATTATAGGAAAATTCCCCCGCCTTAACTCCAAGCTCCTTCGCGTCTTTGGTCCTGGCGTAGATCTTTCGCAGCTCATCGTGCACGTTGGCGTAGGTGGCAACGGTCGAGCGGACATTAATGCCGATGGGCGTGGCATCGATCAGCTTCACATGACCTATGCCCTCCGCTTCTATGCTCTTCACATGCTCCGGCAGCTTCCTGCCGCTGCAGGCCGCCTCCAGCGCCGGCACAAGGCTCTCCAGGACCAGAGTGGTCTTGCCCGAGCCGGATACGCCGGTGATCACCGTCAGGCTCTTCTTCGGGATGCGCACGGACAGAGGCTTTACCGTATGTATCCGCCCGGTTTCCATGCGGATCTCGCCATGTGAAAAAAGCTCCTCCCCGCCTTTTTCCTCCCCCGCTCTTTTTTCAGAGAGGTAGGGGCCTATCACGGAAGAGTCGTTCCTGGCGATATCCGGGATCGTTCCCGCTGCGATGACATTCCCGCCCTTAGCGCCGGCCTCCGGGCCCATCTCGATCAGCCAGTCCGCTTCTTTCAGGATCTGGGTGTCGTGGTCCACCAACAGCACGGAATTTCCGTCCCGGACAAGATCGTGCATCACGCCGTTCAGCCCGACGATGTTGGCCGGGTGCAGGCCGATGGAGGGCTCATCAAGCACATAAAGGACCCCCGTTGTCCGGTTGCGCACCGCCCTGGCCAGCTGCATCCGCTGGCGCTCGCCGGTGGAAAGCGTCGATGACGCCCGGTCCAGCGTCAGATACGAAAGCCCCAGGTCCATGAGGCGAGATGCCACCTCAAGATAGGACTCGCAGATATTTTTTGCCATGGGGCGCATCTCTTCCGGGAGCGTTTCCGGCACGGCCCTGACCCATTCGATGGAATCCTTAAGCGTCATCTCGCAGGCCTCGGCCAGGGAAATGCCGGCAAGCCTTGGTGCGCGGGCTTCCTCCGACAGCCTTGTGCCGCGGCATTCCGGGCAGATGTCCTCCTTCAGGAATTTCTCCACCCGCTTCATGCCCTTTTCATCCTTGACCTTGGCAAGGGCATTTTGCACCGTCGCCGTCGCGCTGTAATAGGTGAAATCCATCTCCCCGGCCGTGACGGTATCCGCCTTTTTCGGGCGGTAAAAGATATGCTTTTTCTCCATCGGGCCGTCATAGACGATCTCTTTTTCCGCATCGGTCAGGTCTTTGAAGGGGATATCGGTCCGCACGCCCATCGCCCGGCAGACATCGGTCATCAGCGCCCACATCAGGCTGTTCCAGGGCGCCACCGCGCCCTCGTCGATGGTCAGGTTTTCATCGGGGATAAGGCTTCTTCTGTCCACGGTCCGGACCGTTCCCGTCCCGCCGCAGCACTTGCAGGCGCCCTGCGAATTGAAGGCCAGCTCCTCCGCGCCGGGCCCGTAAAAATGCTCCCCGCACACGGGGCACACGATCTCCTGCATGAGCGCCACCTCAAAGCCCGGCGGGGCATAGTGGCCGTTCGGGCACCGGTGGGAGGACAGCCTTGAAAACATCAGTCTCAGGCTGTTTAAGAGCTCTGTACCCGTCCCGAAGGTGGAGCGGATACCCGGCACCCCCGGGCGCTGATGCAGCGCAAGAGCCGCCGGGACATAGAGAACTTCGTCCACATCCGCCCTTGAGGCCTGCGTCATCCGCCTTCGGGTGTAGGTGGACAGCGACTCAAGATAGCGCCTCGAGCCTTCCGCGTAAAGCACGCCGAGGGCAAGGGAGGATTTCCCCGATCCGGATACCCCCGCGATGCCTACGATCTTATTTAAAGGAATATCGACATCAATGTTTTTCAGGTTATGGACCTTAGCGCCCCGAACCTTTATCTTTTTCGGTGTTTCATCCATTCGCTTTTCTCCTGTTTTCTCTCCTCACTTCTACTAAAAAAGAGGTTTATATAGGATATCATAGCACGCACATCACAATTAATCTATAGTGGTATTCATAAATATCAACATGTTGTCTCTTGGTGACTTCTATTTTACGTTTAGCTGCCGGTAGGGGCTGGGAGCGCTATGTCTCTTCTGTCTCTCTTCTATTTTTCGCTTCCCTGCCGGTAGGCGCAGGGGAGGGGGGGCCGCTCAGAGTTGCGAAGCCCGCGTCC
>CAMNNO010000258.1 GCA_946545475.1 uncultured Blautia sp. | reverse complement strand
GCCACCTATAAGAAATTTGTCACCTGTCGGTGACGGGCGGCTGCGGCTCTTTAGTCGATATCCGCGTATGTCCAGATGACATCGCCGGTGGTGAGGCGGATGACATCATGGACAGAGGGGTTGAGCATCTGGGCGGTGGTGTAGTAGTAGATGGGGGCAACGCCGCCGGTGGCCATCAGGATGCGCTCGGCCTCGGCAGCCAGGGCGGCACGCTCAGATGGATCGGTCGCGGCCTTGACATCATCGACCAGGGCATCATAAGCCTCGGCCCAGGTCTGGTCGCCGTTTTCGCCCCAGTAAGCGCCCATGCCGGCATCGGCGGTCACTTCGCTGTTGCGCTTATAGTCGCCGATGGGGCGGCCAAGGCGCGGATAGTTGTTGCCAGAATTGGAGATAAAGATTTCCAGGAAGTTGACAACATCGTTAAAGTCGGCGATCCAGCCCATACGGGCGGCTTCGGCGTCGCCGGCTTTCAGCTTCTGCTGGAGGGTGGCCCAGGCTTCCTGGTTGACGCTGCCCGTGATGCCGAAGGTAGCCCAGGTATCCTGGACGTACTGGATGATGAGGGCGTTGTTGCCGCTGTTGTTAAAGGCAAATTCGATGGTGGGGAAGTCGGTGAAGAAAATGTCGCCGTCTTCAATGGTGCCGGTGTGGGGATAGCCAAGCTCAATGAGGGTATTCAGGGCTTCCACCTGGTCAACGGTATAGTCCGGGTTGATATCGGAATATTCGTTGGTGCCGGTGTACCAGACATCGTATCCTTCAGCGGCGCGGACATCGCTGTTCAGGCCGTCGGAAAGTCCCTTGGGGAAGAAGCCGGTAGCCTCGACCTCGCCGCCCTTGGTGACATAGGTGACGACCTCATAGCGGTTGATGAGCTGGCCGAGGGCGAAGCGGGCCCTGCTCTGCTCCTGGACGGTGAGCTGCTTGGAGGCGGGGCTCATGTCCTTGTAAACGTTGAACAGGATATAATAGGTGCCCTGGGTCGGATAGAATTCCAGCTGGCCGGGATAATCCCTGTTCAGGCGCTCAAATTCCGTGGAGGAGATGGACTGGATATACTGGGCGGTGCCGTTCTCATAGCCGGTCAGGATAGCCACGTTGTCCTCGGAAAGATAGAAGTTAAGGCCGTCCAGCTTGACCGCGTCGGCGTTCCAGTAGTAGGGGTTCTTCTCGAAGGTGATGACATCATCGACGGCATATTTGGTCATCTTGAAGGCGCCAAGGCCGATATAGCTTTCCGGCTTGGTGGCCCAGATGCCTTCGTTGTCGGCGATGTCGACCCTTACCGGATAGAAGGGGACAAAGGCGCACAGGTCAAGGAAATAGGCGCAGGGCTGGGGAAGATGCACCACAAAGGTGCGGGCCTCATCGTCCACGTCGATGGCCAGGGAGCCGTCTTCGTTGCGGTCGATGACATCGTACAGGAAGCCGTAGTCGGCGCCCAGCTCTTCGGAAGCGGCCCTCTCCCAGGAAGCCTTGATCTGGGAAGCCGTGGCATCGGTGCCATCGGACCACTTAAGGCCTTCCCGCAGGACGAAGGAGTAGGTGAGGCCGTCCTCGGACATCTCAACGGATTCGGCCAGCTCGGGAGCCATGACGACCTCGCCGTTTTCATCGTACTGGAAGCCGATGAGGCCGGCGAAGGCCGAGCGGATGATGTTGGAACCCGCGGAGGCGCTGTTGAGCGCGGGGTCCATGGAGAGGGGGGTGCCGCCGCCAAGGAAAAGGCTGACGGTTTTGCCCTCGGCTGCGGTCGTCATGGCCGGTACGGAGAGGACCATGGCGGCGGTGAGGAGAAGAGCGACTAATTTCTTCATAACAATACCTCCAAAAGAAATATATTTGCTCACGCCCGCAAAGGGGCAGGGAACACTAAGGAAAAAGGCCGAACGCCTTCCGGGGCGTCAGGCGATGTGGTGACAGGCAGCGTAGTGGCGGGGGGAGACTTCCTGCATGAGGGGAGTCTTTTCCCGGCACAGGGGGGTGGCGCGGCTGCAGCGGGTGCAAAACGGGCAGCCGGCTGGGACGCGAAGGGGGCTGGGGACATCGCCTTCCAGGACGATGCGCTGCTGCTTGCGGCTCTCTTTGGGGTCCGGTATGGGCACGGCGCTCATCAGGGAGATGGTGTAGGGATGGAGGGGATGACCGGTAAGCTCGTTGGCTTCGGCCAGCTCGACCATGTGCCCCAGGTACATGACGGCGATCCGGTTGCTGATATGCTTCACTACGCTGATATCGTGGGCGATGAAGAGGTAGGTCAGGGAAAATTTCTCCTGTAGGTCCTCCAGCATGTTGATGACCTGGGCCTGGATGGACACGTCCAGGGCCGAGACAGGCTCGTCGCAGACAATAAATTCCGGGCGGGAGGCGAGGGCCCTGGCGATGCCGATGCGCTGGCGCTGGCCGCCGGAAAACTCGTGGGCGTAGCGGGTGGCGTGCTCGGTATTCAGGCCGACCAGGCTCATAAGCTCGCCGATGCGCGCGTCGCGGGCTTTTTTATTTGCGCACAGGTGGTGCACGTCAATGGGCTCGGCCACAATGTCGGCGACGGTCATGCGGGGGTTGAGGGAGGAGTACGGGTCCTGGAAGACCATCTGGGCCTTGCGCCGGAACTCCCGAAGAGCTTCCTTTCCCTCGATGAGCTTTCCGCCAAACCAGACCTGCCCGGCCGTGGGCTTATAAAGCTTTAGAAGGGTGCGGCCGACGGTGGTCTTGCCGCAGCCGCTCTCGCCCACCAGGCCGAGGGTCTCTCCCTTTTTAATGTCGAAGGAAACATCGTCCACGGCTTTGAGCATGGTGGTTTTTAAAAAGCCCGTGGAGACGGGAAAATACATTTTTAAATGGCTGACCTGAACCAGCATCTCCGGGTTGGGGACGAAGGGCTCAGGGGCTTCCTTTAAGATTGCTTCAGGCATTTTTTAAGACTCCTTGAGGCATAAGATTTTCGCCGCTTTCGCGGCATCATTTTTGACAAAGGATCGGCGATGCCGACAAAGGATCGGTGATGCTGACAAAGGATCGGCGATGCTGACAAAGGATCGGCGATGCCGACAAAAAATCGGCGGTCCTGATAAAAAAATCGGCGCATACTTATCGATCAGACAGAGGCATTCCCGGCTTCGGGCCGGCTTTCGGAGCAGACCCCGTCCTTGACGTTCATCCAGCAGGCCGAGAGGTGGTCGTGGCCGACCCAGTATTCCTTCGGGCGCTCTTTCAGGCATATTTTCATGGCCGCGTCGCACCGGGGCGAGAAGGGACAGCCGGATGGCATGTGGAGAAGGTCTATGGGGGTGCCGCTTATGGGGATCAGCTTCTTTTTGTTGTCATCCTTCATATCCGGGATGGAGCGCATAAGACCTTTGGTGTATTCGTGCATGGGATGGTAGAAGATGGCATCCGCCGTCCCCCTCTCGCAGACGCCGCCGGCGTACATGACGATGACTTCATCGCAGATGGAGGCGATCACGCCCATGTCGTGGGTGATCATGATGATGGCCATGCCCATCTCCTTCTGGAGTTTTTGCATAAGGTCCAGGATCTGGGCCTGGATGGTCACGTCCAGGGCGGTGGTGGGCTCATCGGCGATGAGGACATCCGGCTCGCACGCCAGGGCCATGGCGATCATGACGCGCTGCCTCATGCCGCCGGAAAGCTCGTAGGCATACTGGTGGATGCGCTTTTCCGGCTCGGAGATGCCGACAAGGGTCAGCATCTCGATGGCGCGCGCCTTGGCCTCCTCCTTATTGCGGCTGGTGTGGAGAAGGATGGCCTCCATAAGCTGGTTGCCTATGGTGAAGGTGGGATTTAAGGATGTCATGGGGTCCTGGAAAATAATGCTGATCTTGTTGCCGCGGATGGCGCGCATCTCATCCTCGGACTTGCCCACCAGCTCTTCGCCGTGGAGCTTTATGGAGCCGGAGACGATGCGCCCGGGATGGGTCAGGATCTGTAGGATGGAATAGGCGGTCACCGACTTGCCGGAACCGCTTTCCCCGACAATGCCCAGGACCCGCCCGCGCTCCAGGGAAAAGGACAGGCCGTTGACCGCCTTAACCTCCCCGGACGGGGTGAAAAACGAGGTATGAAGATCTTTGACTTCGAGCATGCTCATGAGTAAACACTCCAAAACGCGCAGGAACTGCGCAGATACAGATGGGACCATGAGGCCCTGACATGGGGGCAGCTATTTTCCACCTGTACGGCTGCCGTATTAATGCGATGAAATCGCAATTAAAACCGCTATTATACGAGCAGCCTACCTCCTAAATGAGCAAACAGA
>CAMNNO010000257.1 GCA_946545475.1 uncultured Blautia sp. | reverse complement strand
CCCCCCCTCCCCTGGCACCTACCGGCAGGTAAGCGTAAAATAGAAAAGTTAAAGGGAGCATGGCGCACCCAAAACCTACCGGTAGGTAAACGTAAAATAGAAAAGGCAAAAGGAAACATGGCGCACCCAGAACCTACCGGTAGGTAAACGTAAAATAGAAAAGGCAAAAGGAAACATGGCGCACCCAGAACCTACCGGCAGGTGAGCATAACCCAGAATGCTCTGCAAGGGGGCGAGGGGTCTCCCTATAAACTTGCATATATCTCAGAAAATCGTGCGTTTACCATGAAATAGGTACGGGAAGAAACATCCCCATTTCTTCCCAGATTAACTCTTTACATTAAAAATCCCTTCATATATAATACTTTAAATGCAAAAAAACCGGCGAAAGGAGATTTTTTATGCTCAAAACACTTTTGGCTCAGGTCAAGGAGTTCAAAAGGGCTTCCATCCTCACCCCGCTTTACATGTTTCTGGAAGTCTTTTTTGAAACCCTTATCCCCCTGGTCATGGCATCTATCATCGACAAAGGCGTCAGCACCGGCGATATCGGCCATATCCTGCGCATGGGGCTTGTCATGGTCCTTCTGGCTGGCGGCTGCCTGTTTTCCGGCATCATGGGAGGAAAGTACGGCGCCCTGGCCAGCACCGGCTTTGCCCGCAACCTCCGGAAGGCCATGTACACCAATATCCAGACGTATTCCTTCGCAAACATCGACAAATACAGCACGGCCGGCCTCATCACCCGCCTGACCACCGATGTCACCAACCTGCAGAACGCCTACCAGATGGTGCTCCGCATGTGTACCCGGGCGCCGGCGAACCTCATTATGGCCATGATCATGGCCTTTGTCATCAACGCCCGCATCGCCAGCATTTATCTTATTGCCGTCATCTTCCTCGGCATCTGCCTCTTTTTCATCATGGGAAGAGCCAGCAAGAACTTTCAGGCCGTCTTTAAAAAATACGATGACCTGAATAAAAGCGTCCAGGAAAACGTCAGCGGCATCCGCGTGGTCAAAGCCTACGTCCAGGAGGATTACGAGACCGACAAGTTCAAAAAGGCCGCCGGAAACGTCTACAACCTCTTTGTCAAGGCTGAAAAGCTCGTCGTCCTCAACATGCCTCTCATGCAGTTCACCGTTTACGCCTGCATCCTCGGCATCAGCTGGGCCGGCGCCCACATGATCGTGGCGGGGAACCTCACCACGGGCGAGCTGATGAGCCTTCTCACCTACTGCATGAACATCCTGATGAGCCTGATGATGCTCTCCATGGTCTTTGTCATGATCACCATGAGCATCGCCAGCGGCGAGCGCGTGGCGGAGGTCATCAACGAAGTTCCCTCCCTGAGCAATCCCGCTTCCCCCGTTTACGAGGTTGCCGATGGCAGTATCGTCTTCGACCATGTGGATTTCAGCTACAAGGCCGACAGCAAGGAGCCGGTCTTAAAGGACATCAATCTTTCTATCAGATCCGGCGAGACCATCGGCATCATCGGCGGCACCGGCAGCGCCAAGTCGAGCCTTGTCAACCTGATCAGCCGCCTGTACGATGTCCAGAAGGGCTCCGTCACGGTCGGCGGCGTGGATGTGCGCGCCTATGATCTGGAAGCCCTGAGGAACCAGGTCGCCGTCGTCCTTCAGAAAAACGTGCTCTTTTCCGGCACCATCCTGGAAAATCTCCGCTGGGGCAACAAGGACGCCACGGAGGAAGAATGCCGGCGCGCCTGCGTTCTCGCCTGCGCGGACGACTTTATCAGCCAGATGCCTGACGGCTACAACACCTACATTGAGCAGGGCGGCTCCAATGTTTCCGGCGGGCAGAAGCAGCGCCTGTGCATTGCCCGGGCCCTCCTCAAAAAGCCCAAGATCCTTATCCTGGACGATTCCACCAGCGCCGTGGATACCGCCACCGACGCCCGCATCCGCAGGGCCTTCCGCGAGGAGATCCCCGGCACCACCAAGCTCATCATCGCCCAGCGCATCTCCAGCGTCCAGGATGCCGACCGCATCCTGGTCATGGAAAACGGACGGGTCAATGCCTTCGGCACCCACGAAGAGCTCCTTAAGACCAATGCCATTTACCAGGATGTTTATACCTCCCAGACCGGCGGAGATTTTGATGAAGGAGGAGCAGACGCATGAAAAGCGATCTCAAAAAGAAAAACCTGTCAAAGGCGCCGGGCGGCAATGGCCCTGCGGGCGAAAATGGCCAGCCCGGCTCTGCAGCCTCTAATGGCAGCGCTCCGTCCGGCCGCAAAATGGCCTATAAGCCGGCCGATGCCAGACCCCAGGGCGGCGGCCCGGGCCGGCGCTACAGCGGCCCCAGGCCAAAGCTAAAAGACCCCGGCAAGCTTCTTAAGCGCCTCGCCAGCTATGTTTTTAAAGACTACGCGCTCCATGTCGTCGTGGTCGCCATCTGCATTTTTGTCAGCGTCCTGGCCAGCGTTCAGGGGACGCTGTTTACCCGGACCCTCATCGACAGCTATATCCTGCCCCTCATCGGCTCCCCTGATCCGGATTTCGGGCCGCTGCTTCTTGCCATCGCCCGGGTCGCCGGCTTCTATGCGCTCGGCATCGCCGCGGCCTATATCCAGAACCGGCTCATGATCTATGTGGCCCAGGGAACGCTGCGCGCCCTCCGCTGCGACCTGTTCGAGAAGATGGAAAAGCTGCCCATCAAGTATTTTGACACCCATCCCCACGGCGATATCATGTCCATTTACACCAACGATATCGATACCCTCCGCCAGATGATCGCCATGAGCATGCCCCAGATGCTGAACAGCGCCATCACCATTGTCAGCGTCTTTGCCAGCATGGTTTACCTTAGCATCCCGCTGACCGTCATCACGCTCATCACCGTCAGCATCATGCTGACCGTCAGCCGCCGCCTGGCGGGCTTTTCCGGCCGGTATTTCATGGAGCAGCAGATGAGCCTCGGCCAGGTCAACGGCTTTATCGAGGAGATGATGGAGGGCCAGAAGGTCGTCAAGGTCTTCTGCCATGAGGAAGAAAGCCTGGAAAAGTTTAATGAGCTCAATGACCAGCTCTTCGACGCGGCCAACAAGGCCAACAAGTACGCCAACATCCTCATGCCCTCCGCCGCCCAGATCGGGAATGTCGGCTATGTGCTGTGCGCCATCATCGGCGGCGTCCTGGCCATCAACGGCTTCGGCGGCTTTACGCTGGGAAGCCTGGCGTCCTTCCTGACCTTTAATAAGAGCTTCAACATGCCCATCAACCAGGTGACCCAGCAGTTTAACAGCATTGTCATGGCCCTGGCCGGCGCCGACCGCATTTTCAGCCTTATGGATGAGGAACCGGAGACGGATGACGGCTATGTCACGCTGGTCTACGCCAAGGAGGAAAACGGTGTCCTGACAGAGTCGAAAGAGCGCACCGGGCGCTGGGCCTGGAAGCATTTCCACAAGGCGGACGGGACGACCACCTATGTGGAGCTTAAGGGCGACATCGTCCTGGACGGCGTAGACTTTGGCTACGATCCCGAGAAGATCGTCCTGCACGATATCAAAATGTACGCCACTCCCGGCCAGAAGATCGCCTTTGTCGGCTCCACGGGCGCCGGAAAGACGACCATCACCAATCTTCTGAACCGGTTTTATGATATCCAGGACGGCAAGATCCGCTATGACGGCATCAATGTCACCAAGATCAAAAAGGCGGACCTGCGCCGCTCCATGGGCATCGTTCTCCAGGAGACGAACCTCTTTACCGGTACCGTCATGGAGAACATCCGCTACGGCAAGAGCGATGCCACGGATGAGGAGGTCTACGCGGCGGCCAGGCTGGCCAACGCGGACAGCTTTATCCGCCGCCTGCCGGATGGCTACCAGACGCTTCTTAAGAATAATGGCGCCAACCTGAGCCAGGGGCAGCGCCAGCTCATCGCCATCGCTCGGGCGGCTATCCTGGACCCGCCGGTGCTGATCCTGGATGAGGCGACCAGTTCTATCGATACCCGCACCGAAAAGCTGGTGCAGGACGGCATGGACCACCTGATGCAGGGGCGGACCACCTTTGTGATCGCACACAGGCTGTCTACGGTTCGGAACAGTGATTGTATTATGGTCCTTGAGCAAGGACGCATTATTGAAAGAGGAACTCATGAGGAGCTTTTGGCGGAGAAGGGGAAGTATTATCAGCTTTATCATGGTTAAACATTTTGTATGGGTGCGGACGGGCTCCTTTTAAGATTTGGGTTTTATGTTTACCTGACGGTAGGTTTTGAGTGCGTCAGGCTACTTTTAAGATTTGTATTTTATTTTTACCTGACAGTAGGTTTTGGGGGGCGCCAGGCTACTTTTAAGATTTGTATTTTACGCTTACCTGCCGGTAGGCGCAGGGGAGGGGGGGCCGCTCAGAGTTGCG
>CAMNNO010000256.1 GCA_946545475.1 uncultured Blautia sp. | reverse complement strand
CACGAATTTTCAGCGGAATGCTGCCGCTTGCAGCGGAGAAAATTCGGCGCGGGGAATGAACGAAAACGCAAACGTTTTATTCGTTTCCTATACTGTGGGGTCTACCGTGACATCCTCCCCCCGCCTGTAGAGGCGGGGCTTCCCGTCACAGGTAAGGAAGGTTCTCGTTCGATAGTCCTAACGAACTAAGCATAGGCGAGCTAACCCCGTGTGTCCCACGGTTCAGGTCTGTTCCTCATTGCGATCATCCGGTTCTTCAATGTCCGGATAGTCGTCTTCAATATCTGGATAGTTATCTTCGATATCCGGATAATTTTCTTCACGGTCCGGATAGTCGTCTTCAATATCCGGCGGTTCCTGTTTTTCAGATTCTGTTTCAGCGGATCCCGGGGAGCTGTTTTCTGCAGCTTCCGGCCTGGCAAAGACGGGCTCTTCTTCTTCCACGACATCCATATGGACGGCGCTTCGGATCATGTCGTCCACGGATATGTCGGAGAGTCCCTGCGCACTCCTGTCGTCTTCCATGACAAGGCGCATGTCCAGGCTCTTCCCCAGCCGCCGCTCGATAATGGCTTTCAGCTGTTCGCCATAGGCGGGATTGCTGACGCAGTTTTTGGCCGGTATGCCGTTTAAGCATACATACAGGATGTTTTCTCCCCTCTCCCCGTTATAGCGGGGGTGCGATGTCCGGAGGACCTCATGGAAAAGCCCGTCGGTCTGCCCGACATAATATTTCCATTCGGCGGCTATCTTCTGCAGCTCTTCCGGCGCCGCTTTGGGAAGGGGAGCGGACGCGTTCCCGTCAGGACCCGGCGTGGCGTTTCTGCCCTCCGGCCTCGCGCTGCCTTCGGTGACATAGACCACGGGCTGCTTTTCCGCCTTTTCTTCCAGTATGCGCAGGCGGTCCAGGACAGAATCCATGCCCGTCTCCATAGCCGGACGGCACAGGCGGATCAGGGCTACCTCTGTCAGGACCCGCTTCTGGACGGCGAACCGCAGCTGGGTCTGCAGGTCTGAGAAGACCCGGATGTAGCGCATCAGGGTATCCGTATCCGCCTTTTCGGCTTCTTCTTTTAATAAAGCCAGGCTCTCGGCCGATACATCAACGGCATCCTCGGGATTCTCCGCGGTCTTCACCAGGAGAAGATTTCTTAAGTACCAGATAAAATCATCCGCGAACTGGGAGAGCTCCCTTCCTCCGGCAATGAGGCCGTCCAGGATACCTATGGCCTGCGTGACATTTCCCGCTAATACCGCCCGCAGAAGACGGCTGAAAACATCCGTGTCCACAGCGCCCAGAACATCCAGGACCTTATCGTAGGAAAGGGTCTGGCCCAGGTAAAAGGCGATGCATTGGTCCAGAAGGCTTAAGGCATCGCGCATGGAGCCATCGGCCGCCTTGGCGATGTAGCGGACGGCCTTTTCTTCGGCGGATACGCCCTCCGCCTGCAAAAGTTCATGTATCCTGCCGGCTATGGTATCCACCGTCATGCGGCGGAAATCGTAGCGCTGGCAGCGGGACAGGATAGTCACCGGGATTTTATGCACCTCAGTGGTGGCCAGGATAAACATGACATACCCCGGCGGCTCTTCCAGCGTCTTTAACAGGGCGTTAAAGGCCCCGGCGGAGAGCATATGGACCTCGTCAATGATATAGACCTTGTAATTGCCTTCCGCGGGGCGGTAGCGCACTTCCTCCACGATCTCGCGGATATTGTCCACACCGTTGTTGGAGGCCGCGTCGATCTCGATGACATTCATGCTGGTCCCGTTTTTGATGGCCCGGCAGACGGCGCATTCGCCGCAGGGACTGCCGTCCCTCGGTTCCTGGCAGTTAACCGCCCGCGCGAGGATCTTCGCCACGGAGGTCTTGCCCGTGCCCCGGGTGCCGCAGAACAGGTAGGCATGACCCACGCGGCCGGTTTTTACCTGGTTTTTCAGGGTGGTGACGATCGGGTCCTGCCCTCGCACATCCGCAAATGTTTCCGGACGAAATTTACGGTACAGAGCCAGATAGCTCATAAAACATTCTCCCCCTACAGACTTCTGCATATACCGCGGCACGGAAAAAGTTGTTCTTTCTGCGTTCACGGGTATCGTGAGCTTACGGGGCCGCCGCAAAAACAGGCCGCCCGGATCCCGCAGGCTCAGTGCAGGAGACAAAAAGATATAAAAAGGCTGTCAAAGCAAGCGGGTTTTCCGGTTTTTTCTTTGGCAAGCGGATTTTCCGTTTTTTTCTTTGACAGCCTGTTGATCACTATTTTGCGCGCCGCACGTCGAAATGCGCCCACAAGCGTTACCTTTACAGTTAACTCAGCCCAGGCACCCTTACGGCACACAGGGGTCTTCGCTTAGTGCTGCTGCATTCCTGCCCTGACACGGTTCACAAAGTCCTGTTGCGTAAGACCCAGACGTCAACGCCACTTATAAAGGGCAGCCCTGCAGACAACACCCCTCGGATTGGCATCACCCCTGCTGTAGCGGATTGCAGGTACAGGGCACCGCTATCTCCCCGGCTGCGCATGTTAAATTATAGCCACTTCCCGAAGGATTGTCAAGAAAAATGTCTGCGAACAGATTTCTTCCCGTTTTCGGGGCTGTCACACGCGTTTCCTGCTTTCCGAAAAAGCCCGGCTGCCCTGCTGAGGAGATGTTTGCCCGGCGCCAAAACCCCGCTTTGTCTTGACAGCGCCGGACTTTATATGTAAAATTGACAACGTGCATCAATGTTTGAGGCATCTATTGTGGCTTTTTTGCCAAAAGCTTCATGTTCACCAATCTGTTTGTCGCATAAAAGGAGGGAAAAGATCGTATGCTTGAGTGTAAAAATCTGGTCAAGCGCTTTGGCAGCCGGACAGCTGTGGATGATGTCTCGCTGACGCTTGCTCCCGGCCATATCTATGCCATGCTGGGACCAAATGGCAGCGGCAAGACGACCTGGATGAAGATGGTGGCCGGGCTCATAAAACCTACAGCCGGAACCATTACTTTCGAGGGTTCTCCCATAAATGTCAAAACCCGGAAGGACATCGCCTACATGTCCACGGAGCCTTACTTCTATAACTGGATGTCTGTCCGGAGCGTCGGCAAATATTATCAGGACTTCTTTAAAGATTTCTCCATGGAACGCTACCAGAGGCTCCTGGAAAGAATGGACCTTAAGGAAGACCTTAAGACCAAGGCGCTTTCCACCGGCATGATGGCCAAGCTGAAGATCGCCGTAACCATGGCCCGCGCTTCCAAAGTCATCCTGCTGGACGAGCCCCTTAACGGCATTGACCTGATCGCCCGGGAGGAGATCATCCGTATCATAAAGGAGGCCTCCTCGCCTTCCCTTATCCTGGTGCTTTCCAGTCATCTGGTGGAGGAGCTGGAAAACGTCTCCGACCAGGCCATTTTCCTTAAGAACAGCCACCTTGTCGCCAGTTATGATATCGCCGCGCTCCACGCTTCCGAGGGCAAGACCATTGTGGACCGCTACCGCGAGATTTACGGAAGAGAAGGAGGGGAATACTGATGGGAGCCCTGTTAAAATATGAATTTCGCAAGACCTGGTTTTCCAAGGCTATCCTCCTGGCCGTCACCGGCCTTATCCAGGTCTTTTTCCTTATATCCATCGCCCGCCGCGCGGAGAGCCATATCGGCACCAGTGTTCTCATCCTTTTTCTGGCTGCCGTCATGGGGACCATGTATATCGGGATCGAGAGCATGCTGCTCCTCCAGAGGGATCTGAATACCAAGCAGAGCTATATGCTTTTTATGACGCCCAACAGTACCTATAAGATCCTGGGCGCCAAGGTCCTTGAAAACGCCCTCTCCCTTTTCCTGTGCGGGCTCTTTTTCGGCGCCCTGGCCCTGATCGACGGGCAGATCCTGCTTAAATATCTGGAAATGGATCAGTCGGTCATCGATTACATCGCAAGCTTTCTTAATGGATTTGGGCTGGAGCTGGACCTCAGCCGCCAGACCATGGGCTCGCTCCTTTTCCTGGCCCTGGCCGACTGGCTGCAGGTAGTCGTCTCGGCTTTCCTGGCTATCGTAGTTTCGGCTACATTCATGAGTGGGAAGAAGTTAAGCGGATTGGTTAGCTTCGCGCTGTTTATCGGGATAAGGCTGCTGGTTAATTACCTGATGGGACTGCTGCCGGCCCTGGCGATCAACGCGAAGACTTATATCTTCCAGGGGGTCTTATGCCTGGTCATCTCCGGGCTCTTATATGTTATTACGGCTCTCATCATGGATAAGAAGTTGAGCGTCTGATATTTTATATCTAATATTTTACTCTTACCTGCCGGTAGGTGCAGGAGTGCGCCATGCTCCCTTTTACCTTATCTATTTTTTGCTTACCTGCCGGTAGGTTCTGAGGAGCTATGTCTCCTTTTACCTTATCTATTTTTCGCTTACCTGCCGGTAGGTGCC
>CAMNNO010000255.1 GCA_946545475.1 uncultured Blautia sp. | reverse complement strand
CTCCTGCGTCTGCTGTTATCGTTAAGAGGCCTCTTTATGGATGAAATTCTGTATTATGACCATGTCTCTATCGCCTACGGCCGCCAGACGGCTGTCCGGGACGCCAGCTTTACTCTCCGAAAGGGAGAGATCCTGGGCATCGTCGGGGAGAGCGGCTGCGGCAAATCCACCCTCATAAGGGCTGCCCTTGGCCTTCTTGGCCCCTCCGGCCGCATCACGCAGGGGGACATCCGCTACCGGGGCACGTCCCTGCTTTCCCTGCACAGGCGGCAGCTCCGGCACATCTGCGGCGCCGGGATCGGTATGATCTTTCAGAATGCCGGCGCTTCCTTCTGCCCCATCCGCAGGATCGGCGACCAGCTGTACGAGAGCATGAGGGCGCACAGCCCCCTCCCCCGAAAAGATTTTCAGGAAAAGGCCGGGCTTCTTCTTCATAAGCTCGGCTTCGAAAACTGGGAACGGATCCTTTCCAGCTACCCCTTCGAGCTTTCCGGAGGCATGCAGCAGAGGGTCGCCATAGCCTCCACCATGCTCCTCTCCCCTTCCGTCCTCCTGGCCGATGAATTTACCTCCGCCCTGGATGTGATCAGCCAGAAGCAGGTTGTGGAAGAAACGCTCCTCATCCGCCGCGAGTTCGGCACCGCCATGGTCATTGTCACCCATAACATAGGCCTTGTCCGCGCCATGGCCGATCATGTCCTGGTCATGAAGGACGGACAGATCGTGGAATATGGCGAGACCTTTGCGGTCCTTTCAGAACCAAAGGAGCCCTACACCAAGGCCCTCATGGCTGCCGTCCCCAGGCTGAAGCGCAGCGGGGAAGCGGCCTTCTCCGGGCAGAGCGGGCCGGGTGCGGACGGCCGCGCCGCCGGAAATGCTTTCAGAGAGGAGTTTAACGTTGGAACCGCTCTTAACCGTTGAAAAGCTGACAAAAGTCTATAGTCTTAAAGGAAAGCCGGATCTGACCGCCGTTGACGGGGTATCCTTTACCCTGATGAGGGGCGAATGCCTGGGGCTTATCGGCGAAAGCGGCTCCGGCAAATCCACCATCGCCAACATGATCACGGGCCTTGTGCCCCCCACATCCGGCCGTATCCTGCTGGAAGGCCGGGATATCGCATCGGGCGGCAGGCGCGTTCTTTTGCAGGCATACCGCCGGATGCAGATGGTCTTCCAGTCCCCCGCGGACTCCTTTGACCCGCGGCGCACCCTGGGATACAGCATAGGCGAAAGCCTCCGGAACATGGGCCTCTCCCGCAGGGAGGCGGACGCGGAGGCAAAACAGCTTCTTCTCCTGTGCGGCCTTGACCCTTCCTTTGCCCGGCGCTACCCCCACGAGGTCAGCGGCGGCCAGTGCCAGAGAGCCGCCATAGCCCGCGCCCTGGCCGTAAAGCCTGCCCTCCTCATCTGCGATGAAGCTACCTCCGCCCTGGATGTCACCATCCAGAAGGAGATCATCACCCTGCTCACAAAGCTTCGGGAGCAGAGCCGGGATGGCCTGTCCATCCTTTTCATCAGCCATGACATCGCCCTGGTGCAGCAGTTCTGCAGCCGCGCCCTGGTCCTGTATAAGGGAAGGCTTGTCGAAGAAGGCGAGCCCTGTGCCATCATCTCCTGCCCCAAAAACGATTACACGCGCCGCCTCATAGACAGCATCCTGTAAAACGGCGGCATCCGCTGCCTTCATCCGGAATCTCGCCCTGGCGGGCTTCACTGCCGCTTCGCGGCGGTATATATTCTGCGGAAATACATTCGCGCACCAACAAGAAAGGAAAAAGAATGGAAAATGTCAAGCAACGCATCACCCGCTACTGGTCCTGCCGCGCACAAGCTTTTCAGGCCCAGCGCCTGCGGGAATTTGGCAATGAAAAGCGCGGCCGCTGGCTCCAGGAGTTTAACCGCTATCTCCCGCAGGGCCGCCCATTAAAGATCCTGGACCTCGGCACCGGCACCGGCTTTTTTGCCTTAATCCTGGCTGCCGAAGGGCACGAGGCCACCGGCATCGACCTGACAGCGGACATGATCTCCCGCGCCAAGGCTACGGCGGACACTCTCGGCCTCCACGCCTCCTTCCATGTCATGGACGCCGAGGCCCCGGACTTTCCGCCGGAGACCTTTGACGCCCTCGTGACCCGCAACCTGACATGGACCCTTCCCCATCTCTGGGAGGCCTACAGGCAGTGGCACCGCCTTTTAAAGCCCGGCGGCGTTCTCCTGAACTTCGACGCCGACTACTGCCGGACCGTGCAGGAAGGCGAGGACGGCGACCTTCCCGACAGCCACGCCCACAAAAACATCTCCCAAAGCCTCTGGGCCGAAAACGAGGCCATAAGCCTTGAAATCTCCGCCTACCAGCTTCCCCGCCCCCAGTGGGATGTCCAGCTGCTGCTTGAGGCCGGCTTTGAGCGCGTTACCGTGGATGCCGGCGTCTATAAACGCATCTACCGCGAGGTCGATGAATTTTACAATCCAACGCCCATCTTCTGCATCTGCGCCCAAAAGAGCTGAAATGCAAGGTATACTAGTTACACTTAATAGTTGCCGAAGGCAACTATTCTAATGTAACTGCATATACCGCGGCACAGAATTGCAATCGGCAGCTAAATTCGTTCGCGAGTATAATTGCTGCCTAACGGCAGCAGTGCGCGACGCGCAAGTCTCGCGGAGCGAGACTTGAAACTATATTTTTTAAAGGAGGTTTCCAAACATGCGTTCTCGTATCCGCCGCATTCTTTCCATTACCCTGGCCGCCGGGATGCTTTCTCTTGGCGCCCTTGCCCCTGCCTCTGCCGCAGCCGAGAAGACCATGGTCATCGGCGACACCACCTTTAACGCGGAAAACTGGGAAGAGACCGTCGACCCCCACCGCACCTACAACGGCTGGCCCTGCATCCGCTACGGCATCGGCGAAACACTGGTCCACTACACGGACACCATGGAACTTGAGCCGTGGCTTGCCCTCTCCTGGGAAAACGACGGCGCCCTTACCTGGACCATCACCCTCCGGGACGATGTCGCCTTCTCAAACGGGCGCAAGATGGATGGCGAGGCCGTCGCGCAGTGCCTCCGGCATCTTATTGAAAACCACGACCGCGCCCCCGGCGACACCAAGATCACGGACATAACCGCCGACGGCCAGGTGCTCACCCTGACGACCTCCGAGCCCAACCCTGCCCTTATGAACTACCTGGGCGACCCCTACGGCTGCATCATCGATGTCGATGGGAGCGACTTTGAAAATGGCATCGTGATCGGCACCGGTCCCTATGTCGTCGCGGACATGGTCACTGACGACCACCTGACCCTGATCCCCAACAAAAACTACTGGAATGGCACGCCCAAGCTTGATAAGTTGACCATCCGCACCATCTCCAACGGCGATACGCTCTCCGCCGCCCTCCAGTCCGGCGATATCGACGCGGCCTACGGCATGGCCTACGAAGCCTACCCCAGCTTCGAAAACGGCCGCTATCAGTTCTCCGGCATCCAGACCTCCCGGGTCTTCATGGCTTCCATGAACATGACAAGCCCCATATTGCAGGACCCTGCAGTCCGAAAAGCCATCGCCATGGGCATCAACAAGGAGGGCTTCGTTTCCGTCCTCCTGGACGGCCACGGCGTTGTGGCGAACGGGGCCTTCCCGGACGGCTTCTCCACCTTCGGCGGCGAGCATGTTACCGCGGAAGGCTATGACCCGGATGGCGCCAGGGCTGTCCTGGAAGAAGCCGGCTGGGTCGATGCCGACGGCGACGGCATCCGCGAAAAGGACGGCGTCCGGCTGGTCATCCGGTGGCTGACCTACCCCAGCCGCCAGGAGCTTCCGCTTCTGGCCGAATCGACCCATGCTTCCCTCCGGGATATCGGCATTGATGTGGACATCAACAATACCGCCAACCGCCGCCAGTTCCTGGCGGATATGGGCTCCTGGGACATCTACGCCTCCGCCCTCGTCACCGCCCCCTCCGGCGACCCCCAGTATTTCTTCACCACCAGCTGCCTGCCGGGCATGAGCTACAATTTCGGGGCCTACGAAAATGATTCCGTCACGGAGCTCATAAACCGGCTCTCCACGGAATTTGACCCGCAAAAGAGGAGCGAGATCGCCATAGAGCTCCAGCAGGCCATCCTGGACGACAACGCCTTCATCTTCTGCTCCTTCCTGGAAATGAACATGATCTCCAAAGCCAACGTCACCGGCTACACCGCCCACGCCTGCGACTACTACCAGGTCACCGCGGAGCTTGACATCAATTAAAAGGGAGGAGAAAAGGGGACGGTTCCCTTTTCTTCCCTTTTCTTCCCTTTTCTTCCGGTAAACGCATGATTGTTCAAAATTAAATAGAAGTTTATGTGAAGATTCCATCGCCCTCTGTAGGACATTCTGGGTTATGCTTACCTAACGGTAGGGTTCGGGGGCGCTATGCTTCCTTCAAGTCTTTTATTTTACGCTTACCTGGCGGTAGGCGCAGGGGAGGGGGGGCCGCTCAGA
>CAMNNO010000254.1 GCA_946545475.1 uncultured Blautia sp. | reverse complement strand
GGACGCGGGCCCCGCAACTCTGAGCGGCCCCCCCTCCCCTGCGCCTACCGCCAGGCAAGAGAAAAATAAAAAAGTATTAAGAAGCATAGCGCACCATACACCCTACCGCCAGGCAAGAGAAAAATAAAAAGTATTAAGAAGCATAGCGCACCATACAGCCTACCGCCAGGCAAGAGAAAAATAAAAAAAGCATTAAGAAGCATAGCGCACCATACAGCCCACCGCCAGGTAAGAATAAGCTAAAAAAGGGACCTGCCCCCCGCGCCTACCGCGGAGACAGATCCCTTTTTCACTTATGTATTACGGGGCTATGGGGCCAGAGGCCCCCTCTTTTTTTAAAATGTGAAATTATAGCTTCCGGCTTCCAGTGCAAACTGGGCACATTCCACATTGTTGCGGACAGCCATGCCTTCATATGAAACTCCTTCGGGCAGGGCAAGGGCGGCAGCCTGCTCTTCAGTTATGGGCAGGTAGAGCGTGGCGGAGGTGTTGGCGGGCACGGTGGCCTCGTAGGAGGTCAGGGCGCCGTCCTCGGCCGTCCAGCCGCTTGCGATGGTGCCGTAGTTGGACTCGTATGTTCCGTTGGCATAGGTGAAGCTTCCGCCCGGGACCGGAGCGAGCACAAATTCCTTGTATCCCACGCTATCCGTGGTGATGCCCAGCTGGAAGGCTGTCATCCACTCGGAGATGGCGCCCAGGGAGAAGTGGTTGAAGGAGTTCATGGAATTATTTCCATTAAAGCCGCCCTCGATGGTGTAGGAGTTCCATCTCTCCCAGACGGAGGTAGCCCCGTTCACGACCGGATACAGCCAGGAGGCGTACTCGGTCTGCTCGAACAGCTTGTAGGCGTCGTCGATATAGCCGTACATGGTCAGGACGGGCACCAGGTTCGGGGTGCCGGAGAAGCCGGAGGTGATGGTATAGCCGGCAGCTTTTACGGTCTCCACATAGTTCGCGACAGCCTTCTCAATGAGTTCGTCCGCCACCATGCCGTAGCGCAGCGGGGTCGCATAGGAAGCCTCGGTGTCGTCCGCGGTCTTGCCGGTCTCCGGATCAAGATAGCAGGCGTTCCACTCGGCTTTGACAGCCTCATACAGGGCGCTGTACTTGCTGACCAGGTCTTCCCGTCCAAGGACAGAGGCGATCTCACAGGAAAGCCCGGCAAGGTACCCGTAAACCGCGTTGTTGATCTCGGCGGCGTCGGTGCTGTCCACGCTCAGCCAGTCGGCCAGGATGCCGGTCTTGCTGGTCAGGTGCGGATACTCCTCGCTCATGGGATTGGCGATCAGGTAATCAAAATACAGATCAATGGCTTCGATGTTATCCTCCAGGATGGCCGGGTTGCCGTACTGCTTGTACATGTTGTACGGGATCACAATGAGGGCCGCATCCCAGGAGATCCCCGAGAAGCCGAAGCCGATCATGGCCGGGGCCTTCGGCGTGGCGGTGGGGTTGTAGACCTCAAGGGAGCCGTCCAGTCGCTGGCAGGCGCGCACGGATTTCAGCCAGTTGCGGTAGAAGTTATAGACATCCGCATGGTAGGAGGCCGCCAGGGAGAAGACCTGCGCGTCGCCCGTCCAGCCCAGGCGCTCGTTTCTCTGCGGGCAGTCCGTGGGAAGGGAGAGGAAGTTGCTGGTCTGGGAATTTTGGACATTCTTAAACAGGCGGTTTACCAGCTCGTTGGAGCTGTCGTACTGGGCCGTCACCTTAACAGAAGAAAGGACCTCTGTCTTTATGCACTCCTCGGGAAGGGGCTTGCTAAGGCCGGAAATCTCAATATAGCGGTAGCCGTGGAAGGTGAAGTGAGGCTCAAACACCTGCTCACCGGCGGCGGCGATATAGTAATCCGTGCAGAGGGCGGCGCGCAGGTTCTCCACCATCATGCTGCCCACAAGGCCCTGCTCTTCGTATTCCGGAAGGTCCGGATAGAGGATCTCGGCGTAGCGGATGATGACCTCGTCGCCTTCATTAACATAGCCTTCGGGAATGGTGATGCGGGGAACGCCGATCACGTTTTCGCCCATATCGTAGATATAGGCGCCGGTGCCTTCGCCGTTTTTGATCACTTCGCCAAGGGCCTCAACAACAGACAGCTCCTTGACGATGGTCGCCTCGCTGTCATAGCGGACGGCGAACGCGAAGTCGTTCATGCGGGGGAGGATCTCCACGGGAGCTTCCCAGTCTTCCCCGGCTTCATAGGCGGGCGTATCCCAGCCGGCATACTGCGCAGCCGTAACAGCGCTGTAGCGCTCGCCCTGGTAGTGGGACTCAGACTTCACCGGGCCCTGGACAGAAACCTGCCAGTCGTCGGTGTTGGTATAGATGCTCTCGGATGTGCCATCGGCATAGGTGAGGTCCACGCGCATCAGGATGGCCTGTTTCGTTCCGTAATAGTTGTAGCAGGTGTTGGTGTAGTTGACATGGCCGCTCCACCAGCCCTGGGCCAGCTGCGCGCCGATGGCATTTTCGCCCGCGGCCAGCAGGCCGGTCACATCGTAGATGTGGTAGGGCATGGTGGTCGAATACTCTTCATTGCCCGGGTTGAACCATCCGTCAGTAACCGGCTGGCCGTTTACGGTCACTTCATAGTTGCCCTGGGCCGCCACATACATCCTGGCCTTGGCGACCTCCTTGCCCTGCGTGTCAAAAACGGTCCGGACCATGGGGGAAGCGCCGTAGGACGGGTCCGCGTAGACGAGGACGCCGTTCTCGCCGCCGGAAACGCTGATCTCGCCGCCATCCACGGTAACGCCCTCAAGACCCTCGAATATCTGATAGGTCGCGCCCGTATTTTCGTCGAAGAGGATGCCGTCAAGCTCCGGCGCTCCGCTTAAATTGTATTCGTGAAGGGTAAGGCCCGTAAAGGCGGCCGTTTCGCCCGCGGGAACCGCAAAGCCGATGGAATTGAGGTTCGGGAAGCTGTTGTAGTCGTGGGTGCCGCCCAGGGGGTTCAGCTCGATGCCGGCAATGGCGTCCACGCCGTTGACGGTCACGGTGAGCTTATTGATGGTCGGGGTCATGATGCGAAGGCTCATCTCATCGTTGATCCCGGACTGCGCAAAGGCTTCCGCCGGGATGGCAAAGCTCATGTCCGGCTCGTCCTTCGGGTTCTCCTCTTCCTGGAGCTCATAGGTAAAGCTTGCGCCGCCCCAGCCCTGGGTCATGACGGGCTCCCCGTTCTCATCCAGGATGAGCGCCTTGCTGGGCAGGCCGACCGCGTAGAGGTTAAGCATGGGCGCTTCCGGGTCGGAAATGTCGATCTCAGCCTGGAAATAGTTTTCGCCGGCCTTGTTCCATACGTTAAAGGCCTTATTGTTCAGGCGGTCGTCGTCCGCGCCGAAGATGACGGAAGCCTTGGTGCCGCCCTCGGCGATCTTAAGGTTCACGGTCAGGTCGAAGAAGTTGGCGGAAGCGGCATCCAGGGCTTTTTCCCCGGCGCCGATCCACTTTGCCTCTCCCCAGGAGGCATAGCTCTCGTCCATAAAGGATGTCTCAAAGGTATCGGCCTCTGATGTCCACACGCTGCCGTTTTCATCGGTAACGGCCACGCACCAGGCATAGCGCGTCTTGGGGGCAAGGGCCGGTCCCTCATAGGGGATGTTCTGGGCAAGGCCGCTGTCAACCTGGCCGCTGTCCCACACGACATTGCCGTCCTCGTCCGCTACCACGATCCGGTAAGCGCTCTGGGCAGCTCCCGTTTCATCGGATGCCATCTGCCAGCCGAAAACCGGGACAGCGCTGTCAATGCCAAGGGGATTTGCAAGGCCGTTCGTGGTCAGGTTCACGATCTCGCGGCCACCCTCCTCCGCGGCAGCCCCGAGCGGCGACACCGTTACCGATGCCGCGAACAAGGCGCACGCCATAATGGCAGAAAGTCCTTTGTGTAATCTGCGCTTGTTCATATCTCTTCTCCTTTCTTTTTTATCAAAAACAACCAACGAGATATCGCTATTATAACTTATCACAAGGCAAAATACAAGTATTACCTTTTCTTCTCCCTTTCTACATCTGGTGCCGGACCACCCGGTATTCATCCCCGTTCCGGTAGTAGGGGCAGCTTTTGAAGCCGCTCTGCGTCAGGCGGGAGTAGTCGTCTTCGTCCATCTGGGCATCGCAGATGTATTCGTCTTCCTCCTCATCGTAGACAAGGTAGGCACATTGCTGACACATATTATCCATAAATATCTATTTCCTTTCTCTATGCGCATGAACGATAGCGCAAAGACACCAGGCGGCGAAAGCCGTGTGCGCCTTCGCGCTATAATTCCTATGGCATGACGCGGATGTCTGTCAGGGCCACCTGGTCGCCGGTCAGGGCGACATAGACATCCGCCTCATTTTCGTTCAGCACAGTCACCGCTTCTATAAAGATCCCCTGGTTTTCCGTGGTTACGGTGATGCGGTTCCTCTTTCGCCGCAGCAGCACCTGGCACTCAAACCGTAACTTCGTTCGTGGAAAAGTATAGAAATTTTCGAGAACTCCCCTTACGG
>CAMNNO010000253.1 GCA_946545475.1 uncultured Blautia sp. | reverse complement strand
AGCAAGCGTGCGTGCCCCTGGGGGGAGGGGTGCAGGGGAGGGGGACGCGGGCCCCGCAACTCTGAGCGGCCCCCCCTCCCCTGGCACCTACCGGCAGGTAAGAGTAAAATAGAAAAGATAACAAGAAACACGCTACCCCCAGAACCTACCGTTAAGTAAGCATAAAATAGAAAAGATAACAGGAAACATGCCACACCCAGAACCTACCGGCAGGTAAGAGTAAAATAGAAAAGATAACAAAAAACATGCCACCCCCAGAACCTACCGTCAGGTAAGCATAACCCAGAATGCTCTACAGGGGGCGATGGGGTCTCCCCGAAAAACGTGCGTTTACCTGGGAAAAGAAAGGGAGAAGAAAGGGGGACGGTAGAACCATCCCCCTTTCTTCCGGCTTATTCCAAAGCCTGAACAATTTTGAGAAGCCTGTCTTTCATGTTGGGATCCAGCTTTTGAACTTCAAGAATAAGTGTGCGTTCATAGGCGCCTTCTCGGGCGGATTCGCTGTCAGAAATGATGTAGTCTATTGTGACGCCTAATGCGTGGCAGATTTTGTTAAGAGTGGGCAGTGACATTTTGGCGCCTCTGTTTTCAATATTGCAGATGTGAGAGGCATTGATATCGGCGGCTTCCGCCAGATATTCCTGCGTCATGCCTTTAGCGAGCCGGATTTTTCGGATACGTTTGCCGATAAGGGCGTAGTTCAGATCGTTCATAATGGTTTCTCTCATATGGCAGCAGGTTTACAGGTTCCCTTATCATTATTATCTGCGAAAAGGACGTTTTACAACATAAGCTGTAGCTAAAGGTAAGTTTAACTACAGAACATGTCAGGCCGGTGCAGGGCGTAAAGCAGAAAATACTGAAACCAAACTCCCTGTGCTATAGTATAAACACAGACACAAACCCCGCGGGTTAGCTTGAAAAAGATCATGAAAAAGAAAAAAGGGAGGCCAGAGCCATGAAGAGCTTACGGAAAAATTTGAGACACCTGCCTGGCAGGAAGAGCACAGGAGCGAAGACAGCTTTTATCCGCTTTTTGCTGCTTTTTGTCCTGGCGGGCGCTTATCTTGCGGGAGGACGGAAGGTGTTTGCCGGGTCGGATGAGATCTATTCTTTTTATGTCCCCTGCGAGGACTGGATGCATTACGTGTTTGAGGACGACAAGCCCCACACTGAGATCTACGCGCCGGCAGACCCGGGCACGCCGACTCCGGATCTTCAGGATGTGCGGGATAACTACGGCTACCACTATCCGGAGGGTGCCTATATCCATTTCTGGATGAACTCCAAGGCGGATTTTTATCTGACGGATTCTTACGGAAATGAGCAGAAGCTGAACCCGACCGTGTCGGGATATGTGGACAACCAGCGCGAGGTTTCGTTTTACATGCCCGCAAAGGATATCTACCTGGTCCTGGAGTGGGAGGAGTATCCGGGGTTCAGCCTAAAGCCCGATCCGGGCCATGTTCCGGCCCCGGCGGAGGTCGTTCCGGACCCGACCCCGACACCAACGCCGGAACCCCTGCCTCCGACCCCGACGCCGGAACCGGAGCCCCTGCCTCCGACGCCAACGCCGGAACCCCTGCCGCCAACACCGACGCCCGAGCCGCTGCCGGAGACCTATACCATCTCCTTCCACCTGATCTCGCGCGAACAGGAGATCGCTGTTCCCGGCGCCGTTTTCAGCCTGGAGGGGCAGAACGGGTATTACCAGTCTTCCTATTATAATGGCACCTATTCCTTCCAGGGCGTCCGGGAGGGAACCTATACCCTCCACCAGACGATCGTGCCGGATGGCTACTTTGCCATTGAGGATGTGGGCTCCTATGTGGATGGCAGCCGGGACATTGGGTACTACAAGTGCAGCACGGTCAAGCTGTATGTCAGCTGCCTGTGCGAGGGCAAGGAAGTGAAGGGCGTCTGGCCGTCGCTTGTCCGGAACGGCTCCTATATGTATGAGTGGGAGACGAACGGGGACGGGTATCTGATCTACGGCATCCCCGCCGGGGATTACAGCCTGGTCATCGACCGGGTTCCGGATGGGTACGTGATGCCGGCCCGGGTACCGGTCCATGTCAATAATACTTCCGATGTCCAGATGGCATTTATCGAGATCCCCAGGAGAAAGACAGCGGATGTGACGCTGAGAGTGTATGAGAAATGGACGGGCTCACTGGTGGGCGGCGGCTCCTTTACCCTGTCGAACGGCTATACGAACTACCAGATGAGCGGCCAGGGCGGCGTATATACGGCCACTGGCGTGGAATTTGGCACCTACTTTATCCGCGAAAACTATGCGCCGTCCGGCTATGTGCCCGCCGGTGACGTGACGGTGGTGGTGGACGAGTTCTCCGAGGCGTTCTCCATCGAGAATGCGCCCATCCGGGCAGAGTTTTCCCTTATGGATGGGACATCGCTTTCCGGCGGGTTTGTCTCGGGAGCCGTGATGGGGCTTTATAACCTCAGCGGCACAGAGGTCTTCCGCTGGACGACCGGGAACGGTTCCTACGGCGTGAAGGCCCTGGCGCCCGGAAATTATACATTAAGAACGATCTCCGTGCCCTCCGGCTACTTTGTTCCCCAGGATCTGTCCATCTACGTGGCGCAGAAGGAGGGGACCCAGAGCTATTCCCAGACGGCCGATAAGACCAGCATAAACCTCCGGGCCCTGGATGAAAACGGCCAGCCCCTGCGGGGCATCCCCATGGTCATGAAGGATGCCGGCGGGAAATCGGTTTATGAATGGTCCACAGGCAACAGCTGGATACTGACCGGCATCACGCCCGGCACCTATACCCTGGAGATGCAGACGGTGCCCGAGGGCTATGTGGATACCGGCGCCCAGACCTTCACGGTGCGGAACGTGACGGAGACCCAGAACCTGGATTACCGCTGCCAGGCCTCCTATTTCTACATCCGCGTCCTTGACGAAAAGGATCGCTACCTTCCGGGAGCCACCATTACCCTGACCAGGGATGGCGAGACAGTTTCCTTTGCGACCGGAAATGACCAGACGAAGGTTACGGGCCTTAAGGCCGGCAACTACCAGGTGGAGATCCGCGTGCCCTCCGGCTACGCGGAAAAGCCGAAAATGTCGGCCTCTCTTACCGGGCACGAGAAGGGAAATACCATGACGGTACGCCTGGAACGGAAGGCACCGTCCTTTGAAGGCATAACCTTAAAGGATATCCTTTCCCGCTTCCGCTCGCCCTTCATCCTGTTCCTGCGCAACCTCCTCTTCCCCGGTGAGACCTGGCCGGAGAACTGATGCAGCCTGTTCGCCAGCGGGGCGGCGATTTCCTTACGCCGCCCCTGCGATAATAATCGAGTAGGAGGGGAAGCTTCCCCTCCTACTCGCCCGCGGGGCGGCGTTCGCCGTTAGGCGATGATTTCCTTACGCCGCCCCTGCGATAATAAATGGGGGCAGCCCTTTTCGGAGGGCTGCCCCCATTATGGCAGATTTCCAGACGGATTCAAAGAAGATCGGAAAGCCTGACAGAAAACTCCGGCCATATGGATACAGGTATATCATTTTCGAATGTATAAACAGCGCTGTCCGGGAAACTGTGAACGGTTACGGTTTCCTCTTTTGGACTTATGATCCAATACTCCCTGACACCTGCTGCCCTGTAAAGATCCAGTTTTCTGTAAACATCATGAAGCCAGGTGGCCGGTGAGAGAACTTCTATGATCCAGTCGGGCGCGCCGTTGCAGCCTTTGGAATCCAACAGGCCGGGATTGCAGATGACGCTGATGTCAGGTTCTACATAATTTTTATCGTCGCTGAAGAGGCGGACGGCGAACGGAGCCGGATAGACCTCACATTTCCCGTCATGCGCATCTATATAGTTACCGATAGCCTGCACGAGCCTGCTTATAATTTTCTGATGCATTCTGTTAGGCGGCGCCATGGCGTAAAGATGGCCGTCTATGAGCTCAGCGCGTTCACCGGCCGGAAGAGCCTCTATATCATCCACAGTGTAAACAGCATTTTCTGTAATAGCGGACATGTATTTGCACCTCCTTTTCACACGGTACTTGTCTATGATGGGAACATTTGAAAAATGCTATCGGGACTTCATATATATTTTACGACGAATAGTTCTTGGATTCAATAGAACTACGGCTAAATTTTTCCACCTGTACGGTTGCCGTATAATAACGGTTTTAATGCGATGAAATCGCAATGAAAACCGCTATTATACGAGCAACCGTACAGGTGGAATTTTTTCTTTACCGCAAAATGGTGATGACAAAACCGGAAAAGTGTGTTAAGATACAAAACAACAGGCGGTCATGGCGGAATTGGCAGACGCGCCAGATTTAGGTTCTGGTGCCGCAAGGCGTACAGGTTCAAGTCCTGCTGGCCGCAGTATATTTTTGAGCCTTCCATGGGAAACGAACACGATCAACCGATCAACGATCAACGATCAACCGCTCATCCATGGAAGGCTATTTTTACGAGGCTATTTTTACGAGGCTATTTTTACGAGGCTATTTTTAC
>CAMNNO010000252.1 GCA_946545475.1 uncultured Blautia sp. | reverse complement strand
GCCATTCATCCCACGACCCAAGGGTACGTGGGTTTTCTGGCGGATTCTTATAAAATGCTGATAAAGCTGAGTGGTAAGAAATGGGGACGGTTCTTTTTCTTGTTATCCGTAAGAAAAAAGAAACGTCCCCATTTCTTACGAATCACACGCTTATCCCGGCTTTATTATCATTTTTGAATACTTCTATAGAAATACCTGAAAAATGTCCGTAGCATATTTACGCAGTAATATTTCACTCAAGGATCCTGTTGTGCGATTCAGTATAATCCTTTTTTACAGGTAAAACCAGTCTTTTTTTACGCTTCCTGGCGGATAATTTATCCTGTAAATTTGCCATGTTCATGTAATGGGACGCCTTTTAAGGCGGCCTGTACAGGCATTATAGCTTACATTATTCTTATCTTTTTGGCATACCATCGTAAACTTTTGAAAAAAAGCTGTAAAAAAAAAGAAATTCTTTGTAAATTATGGTTGATTTTTTTTAAAAGCTATATTATAATCAACCTGTAAAAAAGTTAGCCCTTCAATAATTTTTTTACAAACCCCTTATTTTATTATTTATACTCCCCTCGAAACACCCGGCAGCTCCCCTGCCGGGTGTTTCATTTATGGCAGGGCCGCTCCCCCTCCCCAAATTTACTTTTTGGAAAAATAGGAAACGGCAAAGACCACAACCGCCAGGGCAATGAGGAAGGGGATGGCGGCAAGGAGCAGGCGGATGACAAGAAAGACGGCCAAAAAGGCGAGCGCGTACCTGAGGAGCCGGCCTGTCCGGGTACCGGGATGGAGAATGCCGGACAGGGTTTCCTTTATCCGGCCAAAGGCGCTCTGGTCCGTCGCCGGCTCATCCTGCCGGGGAGTGCCGTAAGCATCGGAATAGCTTTTGTAATGGTCGCTGTCATCTTCATAAACCGCTGACCGGTCGTCCGTGTCCAGAAGTGTCCTGGCGATCAGGCGGGGGTCTCCCAGCGCCCTGATCACCTCTTCCTCGCTCTGCCCGCTCCTCACCCGGGATTGGATATAGTCCTCGTAGTAGCGCAAATGGGCAGCGCGTTTGCCCTCATGCATCTGCCCTGCCTCAAGCTGCCCCCTTAAAGTAGCCAGGAATTCTCTTCTGTCCATTACTTCGTACTCCTCTGCATCTTTTGTCTTATAGCATACATACGGATCTTCTGCGGAAATATGCGGTAAAGATCCGGTGCCGGAAGCCAATCAAAACATTTTCACCTCATATCGTTACCGCTGCTGTCGGATAGTAGCGGCATGCGATAAGATGGTTTTCATTCTACCATATATTACCGTCTTGACAATGGATGGAATCATTAAATTTTTATGAAATGTTTGGGGTCAAATTCGCTGTTACTATTCACGGCCCAGCCGCAAGCGGCTGGGCCTGCTCCCTCCATTCGGAATCTCGCCCTGACGGGCTTCATCGCCGCTTCGCGGCTGGATTCCTCATGGAGGGAGCAGACCTTGTAAGAATACAGATTTTCCTCGCTCATGCAAGCATGGCGAGGAAAATCTGTATTCTTACGGCCGTGAATAGTAACAATTCGCTCGCGAGTATAAAACCCTTGCGCTTGTTTCTTGACATTGCGCCTCAGCCGTGATATGTTAACCATACTTTAAAACCCGCGCATGAAGCCATCTTCCCCATCAACCTTGTCTTCACAGGATTTTCTCAGCAGAAATCATACCACACAACCGTTTTTGAAAGGAGCCGCTATGGGTTATAAATCCGATATTGAAATCGCTCAGTCCTCCGAAATGCTTCCCATCACAGACATCGCCAAAAAAGCCGGCATCGACGACAAGTATCTGGAACAGTACGGCAAATATAAGGCCAAGATCGATGTCAGCCTGCTTAAGGAAACCGACCGTCCCGACGGCAAGCTGATCCTTGTCACCGCCATCAATCCCACTCCCGCCGGGGAGGGAAAAACCACGACAACCGTCGGCCTGGCCGACGGCCTGCAGAAGATCGGCAAAAAGGTCTGCGTGGCTCTTCGCGAGCCGTCCCTCGGGCCGGTATTCGGCATTAAGGGCGGCGCGGCCGGCGGCGGCTATGCCCAGGTCGTGCCTATGGAGGATATCAACCTTCACTTTACCGGCGATTTTCATGCCATCGGCGCGGCCAACAATCTTCTGGCTGCCATGATCGATAACCACATCTTCCAGGGCAATGAGCTGAATATCGATCCCCGTAAGATCACCTGGCGCCGCTGCGTGGATATGAACGACCGGCAGCTGCGCTCGGTTGTGGATGGCCTTGGCGGGCGCGTCAACGGGACCCCCAGGGAGGACGGCTACGATATTACCGTCGCTTCCGAGATCATGGCCGTCCTCTGTCTGGCCAGCGATATCACCGATCTTAAGGAACGCCTCTCCCGCATCGTGATCGGCTATACCTATGGCAAACCCTCCGAGCAGAAGCCCGTAACCGCCGGTGACCTCCACGCCCAGGGCGCCATGGCTGCCCTCCTCAAGGATGCCTTAAAGCCCAACCTTGTGCAGACCCTTGAGCACGTCCCGGCCATCGTCCATGGCGGGCCCTTTGCCAACATTGCCCACGGCTGCAATTCCGTCACCGCCACCCGCATGGCCTTAAAGCTTGGCGACTATGCCATCACGGAGGCCGGCTTCGGCGCCGACCTTGGCGCGGAAAAGTTTCTGGATATCAAGTGCCGCATGGCCGGCCTTCGCCCCAGCGCCGTTGTCGTCGTCGCCACCGTCCGCGCCCTTAAGCACCACGGCGGCGCGCCCAAGGATGCCCTGAACCAGGAAGATCTGGCTGCGCTGGAGAAGGGCCTTCCCAACCTGCAGAAGCATGTCAGCAACATCAAAAATGTTTACAAGCTGCCCTGCGTCGTTGCCATTAATGCCTTCCCCACCGATACGAGTGCCGAGCTTGCCCTTGTGGAAGAGAAGTGCCGGGAAATGGGCGTCAACGTCGCCCTGTCCGAGGTCTGGGCCAAGGGCGGCGAAGGCGGTGTCCGTCTGGCCGAGGAGGTCGTCCGTCTGGCCGAAGAGCCCAATGACTTTACCTATTCCTACGAGCTTGACGGCAGCATCGAAGAAAAGCTCGACCAGATCGTCCAGAAGGTTTACGGCGGCCGTAAAGCCGTTCTGACATCTGCCGCCCAGAAGCAGGCCAAGGAGCTTGAGGCCCTCGGCTTCGGCCACTGCCCCATCTGCGTGGCCAAGACCCAGTACAGCCTGACCGACGACCAGACAAAGCTTGGCGCTCCCACCGATTTTGATGTGACCGTGCGCAACCTCAAGATTTCCGCCGGCGCCGGCTTTGTGGTCGCCCTGACCGGCGAGATCATGACCATGCCCGGCCTTCCCAAGGTTCCCGCCGCCGAGAAGATCGACGTCGACGAGAACGGAAAGATCTCCGGCCTCTTCTGATCCCTGGCCTAATCGAGCAGGAGGGGAAATCTCCCCTCCTGCTCGCCCGCGGGGCGGCGTTCGGCATCAGCCGATAGTTTCCTTACGCCGCCCCATTTCTTCCCTTTTACTTCAACAGAGATGCCGTCACATCCTGGAGATGGTTTTCCTGGATGAGCAGCTGCGATATTTTAACCGCTTTATCTACCCATATTTTATCCGGCTGGTGGGCGTCGGCTCCCAGGACAACGGGGCACCCCTCCTGGCCGGCTATGCGCCAGAACAGGAGGTTGGGGTAGTGCCTGGCTGTCCATACGCCCTGGCCGTTGATCTCCAGCGGCACTCCCAGGGCCTTGGCTTCCCGGCAGAGCCGGCTCATCTCGCGCTGGTAAATATCGGCCTTGCCCGCATAGTTGATAAGGTCCGGGTGAGCCAGATATAAAAATTTTCCCGTCCGCATCCCTTCAATGGTCTGGTCCACATATCTGACCAGGATCTCTTCCGAAGCCGTCCGGGTCCCGCTGTAAAGGCCGTCTCTCTCTTCGCCAAGAAAATGCTGCCCCAGGATCATATATTCCATCGGGTAACCCGAGAGAAAGGCCACGAGGTCCTCAAATTCTTCTGGATAATATTCCGCCTCCACCCCCAGGTGTATATCGATCTGGCCGGCATACTCCTTTTTGGCCGAAAGCACCGCGTCCACGTACCCGTCCATCTCCTGCGGGAGCATGCGTATGTGGGAGATATATCCCTCTTTAAAGGGATAGGGGGAATGGTCGGAAAACCCCAGAGCCTTAAAGCCCTGGGCTATGGCATTTTCCACATATTCCCGCACGTCACCCTCGGCGTGGTGGCAGCGGAAGGTATGGGTATGGAAGTTGTGATCAAAGGTTATCTTCACTGGCATCTTTTTTCTCTCATCCTTTCTTAAAATATTCACATCTTAACTCTATTCCTGGCTAAAAGCAAGGAGATTTCCAGGGTAAACGCACGATTTTAGAGGAGACCCCATCGCCCCCTGTAGACCATTCTGGGTTATGCTCACCTGCCGGTAGGTTCTGGGTGCGCCATATTTCCTTTTGCCTTTTCTATTCTACTCTTACCTACCGGTAGGCGCAGGGGAGGGGGGGCCGCTCAGAGTTGCGGGGCCCGC
>CAMNNO010000251.1 GCA_946545475.1 uncultured Blautia sp. | reverse complement strand
TGGCACCTACCGGCAGGTAAGCGTAAAATAAAAGAGTTAAACGAAGCATGGCGCCCCCCAAAAACCTACCGGCAGGTAAGCGTAAAATAAAAGAGTTAAACGAAGCATGGCGCCCCCAAAACCTACCAACAGGTAAGCGTAAAATAAAAGCGTTAAACGGAGCATGGCGCCCCCCAAAACCTACCAGCAGGTAAACATAAACCCAAATGAGTTACAGGGGGCGATGGGGTCTCCCCAAAAATGTGCGCTTACCTTGCTGGGCTCGTGAGTATAGATTGACGAAATATGTTTTGAGATTTTATAATACAAAATGGTAACTTTCATAATCAGCCACCACCTTATTAGGAAAATAACCAAAAATAGTTACAAAAGGAGGATTCTATGAAACGGAAAGGAACAAAGCTCCTCGCCCTGTCCACAGCCGCCATCCTGGCCCTGGGCCCCGATGAGCGCTCTGGCATCCACGGGGCCCAGGGCCACATCCCAGGTAGGCCAGGAAAATGAAGCCCTGGCTCTTGAAATGGAGCGCGAGACCATCGTTCTGGCCCAGAATGACAGCGGCATTCTTCCCCTCTCAAAGGAAGAGACCGTAGCCGTCTTCGGCAGAGGCCAGATCGTGCCCAGCACCGGCGGCTCCGGCTCCGGCGCGGCCAACGGCGCCTATACCACAAGCCTTGCTGATGGCCTCGAGGCCCTTGGCGTTCCTGTGGTAGAGGAAGTTAAAGACTATTACGCCAGCAAGATCGTCCAGATGGAGACCCAGAACTTCTGGGGCGGCACCTCTGTCCAGACGGTCATTGACCATGGCTGGGATACTGCCGCGGAATATCCGGGCGAATGGGGCACTCCCGTTTACTCCGGCACCGGCTTCTCCATGACGGCCGGCGTCAACACCCCGGATGTCAAGCTGGATAACGGCGAGATCCTGGATGACGGCCTTGTCGCCAGGGCAGCAGAGGAAGCCGATACCGCTATTGTGGTCATCACCCGCACCACCGGTTCCGAAGAAATGGACCGCATCAAGCAGCCCGGCGACTGGTATCTGGACCCGTCGGAGCACGCTCTTCTGGCTCAGGTCACGGATAAGTTCGACAAGGTTGTGGTCATCCTCAGCCTGACCGGCAATATCGATATGTCCTGGGTGGACACCTACGGCATCGACACCGTAATGATTTCCTATTCCTCGGGCTCCCAGACCGGCCTTGCCATGGCAGAGCTCCTGTACGGCGATGCCAACCCCAGTGCCAAGCTGGCCGACAGCATCACCAAAACCTATGAAGAGCATCCCACGGCGGATACCTTCGGCTACCACACCTACACCGAGTACGGCCTGGACGCCGTCGCCAACAAGTCCATCTTTGGCGAGCAGGGCCAGACGGACCCCGTAGGCCTCTACAAGGAAGATATTTTCGAAGGCCATCGCTACTATGATACCTTCGGCAAGGATGTGCTGTATCCCTTCGGCAGCGGCCTGTCCTACTCCGACTTTACCTTTACCGACATGTCCGTAGCTCTTAACGGAGACAAGGGCATCACCGTAGCGGCTACCATTAATAACGTCACGGAAGATGACAGCATCTCCGCCGGCAAGGAAGTCATGGAGATCTACGCCAGCATTCCCGAGGGAAGGCTTGAGCAGCCCTACCAGAAGCTGGTTGACTTTGCCAAGACCGATGCCCTCTCTTCCGGCGAAAGCCAGACCCTTTCCGTGGACATCCCCTTAAAGGACCTCGCTTCCTATGATGAAGAAAAGGCCGCCTATATCCTGGAGAGCGGCACCTACTACATCCGCGTGGGCTCCTCCTCCCGGGATACCCACATTGCCGGCGCCTTCACCGTGGACGATGAGATCCTGGTGACGCAGCTTTCCAACGAGCTGTCCCTGGTTCCGGAAAACAAGGACTTCTATGAGAGTGTCCGCCTGACCAGCAAGGATGCCGCCCCCATCACCTACGAGGGCGAAGCGGACGAGATGGCAGCAGCCGCTGAAAACGCGTTTACCGTCACCGCTGACGATGTGGAGATAAATGAAGAAGCTCCCGAGCTTGTCGAGACCGTTGTTGATCCCCTTCCCGAGGGAAGCCCGGTCTACAAGTTCGCGGCTGTTCTCGACGGCACCATCACCCTGCCCCAGTTCGTTTCCCAGCTGACGACCGATGAGCTGGTTGCGATCTGCTCCGGCGGCGCGACGGCCGGCGTTCCCATTTTCTATGCGGACGATGCCGCCATTGAGATTGACAATGTGAATACCAAGATCAACCAGGCCACCAGCGGCGCCGGCTCTTCCCGCAGCATCGCAAGGCTTTCCATCCCCAGCATCACCTACGCCGACGGCAGCGCCGGCATCAGCTACAGCCCCACCGAGACGGTTGAGGATGTCAACGTGGGCTGGTCCCGCGCGGCCGCCCTTGTCTGCTGCTGGAACAAGGACCTTCTGTACCGCTTCGGCCAGGCCATCGGCAGAGAGATGCTGGCCATCAATGTGGACTACTGGCTGGCGCCCAGCATCAACCTGCACCGCGATCCCCTCAACGGCCGCAACAACGAATACTATTCCGAGGATCCCGTCCTCAGCGGCTGGACGGCGGCTACCGTCGCCCGGGGCCTTGCGGACAACGGCGTTTCCGTATGCCTTAAGCATTTCGCCGGCAACAACGAAGAACACTATCGCCGCGGCCTCCAGAACGAGACGACGCTGGAAGAAGGCACAAGCCTTGATGCCATGAACGTCATCATCTCCGAGAGAGCCTTCCGCGAGATCTACATGAAGCCCTTCCAGATGGCTGTCGAGACCGGCGCCGTCCAGAACGTCATGTCCGCTTTCAATAAAGTCAACGGCCAGTACGCGGCCACCAGCCGCGAGCTTCTTATCGATGTCTTGAGAGGCGAGTGGGGCTTTGACGGCTTTGTAGTCACCGACTGGGGCGACCTGGACACCATCGCCGACCCAGATCTGGAAATGGCCGGCGGCAACGATGTCATCATGTCCGGCAAGCATGTCATGTACAGCATTCCGGATAAGATCTTTGCCGGCCTTGAAAGCGGCACGGTTTCCATCTCCGACCTGCAGAGGAACGCCTTCCACTTCTTAAGCGCGGTCAGCAAGAGCGCTCTGTCCGCCAAAGAAGAGATGCACGCCTTCCAGGAGGATCTGGCCATCTGCACCACCACACTTCCCATAGCCAAGGTCAACCGCTCCTATGAGGACGTGAAGGTGAACCCCATCATCGCAACGGCCGGGACCGAGACCTATACCATTTCCCTTGCCGCGGACAGCCAGGATGCCCTTCCCGAAGGCCTTACCCTTGCCCAGAACGGCACCCTTTCCGGCAAACCCGCCGAGGGCACCCAGGGAAGCTATGAGCTGACCTTTGCCGTTACCGACGAAAACGGCGAGAGCGCTTCGGCAGCTCTTACCCTTACCGTAGAGGGCGAGCTGGCTATTGATACCTCCGTGATCGGTATTGCCCGGAAGGGCGAGCCCTACGAGGCTGTCCTCAAGGCTTTTGACGCCGAAGGCAACGAAATTGCCGGTACCTATTCCTGCGCAGAAGATCTTCCTGCCGGTCTTGCCTTAAGCGAGGACGGCGTGATATCCGGAAGCTATGAAGGCGCCGGTGAAAACACAGAGCTGACCATCCATGTGGAAGCCGACGGCAAGGACGGCACCGCCCATGTCATCCTTCACTGCATCGAAAAGGATGTCGAGGTAACTACCGAGGCTCTTGACGACGCGGCTCTTGACGCGGAATATGCCTTTACCATGAGCGCGGAAGGCGGCCTGGCTCCCTACACCTTCAAGGTGAAAGGCCTCCCGGGCGGCTTCGCGGTGATGAACGACCAGATCCTGAGCGGAAACCTCATGTTCGGCCTCTTCTACATCCCCGGCACCATCCCGGCCTCCAGCGAAGGCCTCTACGATGTCGAGATCATCGTCACCGACGCCCTTGGCATCAAGGGCAGCCGCATCGTGCCTCTCAAAGTCGGCGATCCGCAGGAAATCACAGGGCTCGCCATCACGACCCCGTCTCTTCCCACAGGTGAAGCTAACGCCACTTTTGAAAAGACCACACTCCAGGCTGTCAACGCCGCCGGAGATGTCACCTTTAGCCTGGCCGAGGAGAGCGACGCCCTTCCCAACGGCCTCAGCCTTGGCGCCGACGGTACGCTTTCCGGAACCTTTGGCTCCGATGCTTCCGGCGTGTACAACCTGGTCATCGCCGTGACCGACGGAACCGATACGGCCACAAGAGCCTATGAGTTCTATGTCAAGGGACGCCTGAACTCCGACCCGGTCGCCTACATGACCCTGAAGGGAAAGGTTGGCGAAGAGTTTAGCCAGGTGATCACCGCCCTTGACGGCCCGTTCAGCACGGATTACACCTATAAGCTGGATACCGAAAAAGGCGACGCTCTTCCCGAAGGCCTCACCCTGACGGAAGAAAACTTCACCGCCATCCTGAGCGGCACTCCCGCTGCCGGAACCGAAGGCACTTACCACATCCAGATCATCATGGATACCGTAACTTCGTTCATAGAAAAACATAGAAAGCTTCTAAGAACACCCCTTAC
>CAMNNO010000250.1 GCA_946545475.1 uncultured Blautia sp. | reverse complement strand
CTGGTGAACCATTTAACAGAAGCCACAGACCTTTATGGTCTGTGGTAGTTCACACTCTCGCTGAATTGCTGCCATAAGCATCACCATCCTTAATGAAGATTTATCCTTCTAAGATTATTTTACCTCAGAGGATTCGTATTTTCAACACAAACGATGGATATACTATGGCAGTGTTCAAAAATGCTGATAAAGGCGCATAAGCGTTTGCGGCTTTGAGGGTCAGGTTCCCCCTGACATGCCATACCCGATGTTGAACGTCCGGAGAAACACAAAGCTTGACATCTCGAGAGGCGGACTTTTATTTTTGTCGGGCAATTTTATGAGAAACAATGTTGCTTTATCCTGTTAAAGAATCATTGTAAAAAAGTGCTTCTCATACCGCCTGAAATATGCTATAGTAGTCAGGAACGCTTGTCTGCTGCTTGCGCCGGCGCTTTTGGGGCGGCGTAAGCGGCGGCGGGCCAGAGATGTCAAAAAATGCCAAGACGAAAAAAGGAAAAAATTATGAAGATTATCGTGTGTATGAAGCAGGTTCCCGCGGGGACTACCGCACAGATCGATCCGGAGACCGGGGCTATGAAGCGCTCGTCTGCGGATACGCGGACAAACCCCTACGATCTGTTCGCGCTGGAGACGGCGCTTGAGATCCGGGACAGGGTTGGCGGCACAGTGACTGCCCTGACCATGGGTCCCCAGTCCGCCCAGGAGATGATGAAGGACGCCTACGCCTGCGGGGCGGATGAGGCGGTTATCCTTTCAGATCCCAAGTTTGCCGGATCGGACGTTCTGGCAACGGCCTTCACGCTTTCCCAGGGCGTGGCGCTGCTCGGCGGCGCGGACCTTATCATCTGCGGGCGTCAGACGACGGACGGCGACACGGCCCAGGTGGGGCCGGCCCTGGCGGAATACCTGGGGCTTCCCCATGCGGCATGGGTGGCCGAGATCACCGAGCTTAACGAGGATTCCATCGCGGTTCGGCAGGACCTCTCCTCGGTCAGCCAGGAATCCCGCATCCCCTACCCCTGCCTGATCACGGTCGACAAGGATACCAACGTGCCCAGGCTTCCTTCCTATAAATTAAAGAAGGCCACCGAAGGGCGCCCGGTGCGCATCGTGACCTTTAAAGATATGCCGGAGCAGGACATGAGCAAGTACGGCCTGTTCGGTTCTCCGACAAACGTGGTGCGCATGTTCTCGCCGGAGCCGGTGGAGAAGAAGGTGTACATTTCCGGCGAAAACGGCCAGGAGAAGGCGGCAGCCATTTTCGACATCCTGACCGCGAAGAAGATTCTTTGATGACTTTTGGAGGATACCATGAGCTTTCTTAAATTTGACATGGATAAGTGTACGCTGTGCGGATTATGCGTAAAATCCTGCCCCTTCCGTGCCCTTTCCATTGAAGCCGGCGGCATTACGGTCAACGATGCCTGCCGCATGTGCAAGATCTGCGTGAAGGGATGTCCTGCCGATGCCATCCGCATGGAGCAGAAATCCGATGCTTTTGATAAGTCCGAGTGGAAGGACTTCCTTATTGTGGCGGAGCAGGATTACGGCGATATCCATCCCGTTGCCGCCGAGCTTATCGGCGAAGCCAGGAAAATGGCTCCCAAGGTGGGCTTTAAGGTCAACTGCGTCCTTCTGGGCGGCGAGGGGACGCTATCTAAGGCCGAAAAGCTGGTCCGCCTTGGCGCGGATACGGTCTATGTTTATGAGGACGAATCCCTGCAGGCCTTCCGGGCCGACCTCTATACCGATGTCCTGTCCGACCTGATCTCCGAGATCAAGCCGAGCGCCGTGCTCATCGGCGGGACAGCCCTTGGCCGCTCGCTGGCCCCCAGGCTTTCCACCCGCTTCCACACCGGCCTCACCGCCGACTGCACCACCCTGGATATCCAGGAGAACACCGACATGGTGCAGATCCGCCCGGCCTTCGGCGGCAACATCATGGCCCAGATATCCATCAGTCACTCCCGTCCCCAGTTCGCCACCGTCCGCTACCGCGTGCTGGACGCCGCAAAGCCGGTCAAGGAGCCTAAAGGAAAGGTGGTGCTCCGCCAAATGCCCCAGGGCATCTCGCCCTCCCGCGTGACGGTGCTGAAAAGTGAACTGATAAACCGCATCAAGACGATCGAGGAGGAGGATATCCTGGTCGTCGCCGGCCGCGGGACCCGGGGAGAAAAGGGCGTCGCCCTCTGCCAGGAGCTTGCCGATGCTCTGGGCGGCCAGATCGCCTATACCCGTCCCATGGTGGAAAACGGCTTCGGCACCCAGGCCCAGCAGGTGGGCCTTTCCGGCAGAACCGTGCGCCCCAGCCTTATCATCACCTGCGGAGTTTCCGGCGCCATCCAGTTTACCACCTGCATGGCGGCCTCGTCCTGCATCGTGGCGATCAACAGCGACCCGGATGCCCGCATTTTTGAAGTGGCGCACTACTGCATCGTGGACGACCTGTTTGAGGTCGTGCCGGCCCTGACAGCCCTTGCCCGGGCGAGAAAGGAGGAAGCGTAATGCCGTTTCCCTATAAAAAACTGACCGAAGACGATATCGCGGCCATTTATGCCATCACAGACAAAGACCGGGTGATCCTGGGGGACGACATCCCTTCCGAATACTATCACGATGAAATGCCCGAGTACGGCATCTTCCGCCCGGACCTTTATGTGGAAGTCCTGAATAAAGAAGAGATATCGGAGATCATGAAATACGCCTACAGGGAAAACATCCCCGTCACCGTCCGCGGAGCCGGCACGGGGCTTTCCGGCGGCGCGACCTGCAAGTACGGCGGCATCATGATGTCCGTCATGCGCATGAACAAGATCTTCCCCATCGACTTCAAAAACCAGACCATCACCTGCCAGCCCGGCGCCTTCCTCGTCGACGTTCAGGCGGCGGCCGCCGCGGGCGGGCTTTTCTATCCCCCGGACCCCGGTGAAAAGACGGCCTCCATCGGCGGCAACGTCATCACCAACGCCGGCGGCATGAAGGCCGTCCGCTATGGCCTGACCCGCGACTTCGTGCGCTGCATCGAGGCGGTCATGCCGGACGGCTCCATCATGCAGTTTTCTTCGAACGTCGTGAAAAACACCACAGGCTACGACATCAAGGACCTGATCATCGGCTCCGAGGGAACGCTCTGCGTCCTGACCGAGGTCACGTTAAAGCTCATCCCCAAGCCCACCTGCAGCTGCACGCTCGTCATGCCCTTTAGGAGCCTCGAAGAGTGCGCCGACATGGTTCCCCAGGTTCTGGCCCTGCCCTTTGTGCCCACCGCCATCGAATTTCTGGAGCGGGAGCTTATTGACATTGTGGAGAAGACGCTGCACAAAATGTTCCCCGTCAAGGAAGGCGAGGCCGCGCTCATCGTCATGTACGATGCCTCCACCAAAATGGAGCTTGACGAGGCTGTCCGCCTGGCGGCCGAATCGGCTCTTGCCCACGGCGCCCTCGATGTCGCCATCGCCGATACCGCCGAGCGGGCCGGCTCCGTGTGGGCCGTCCGCGGCGCCATCCTGGAAGGCATGAAGGCCGACTCGGTATCCCAGGAAGAATGCGACGTAGTTGTCCCCCGTTCCGAGATCGCGGAGTACGTCAAGCAGGCCAAGAAGATCGCCAGCAGCTACGGCCTCCGCGTAGAGCCCTGCGGCCACTGCGGCGACGGCAACATCCACACCGAGCTCCTTCGCGGCAAGGACCAGACCGACGAAGAGTGGCACAGCGCCACCCAGGGTGCCCTTAAGGAGCTCTACGCCCTCTCCAAGCGCCTCGGCGGCCAGATGTCCGGCGAACACGGAACCGGAAACGGAAGGATCGAATACCTTAAAGAATTTGTCGGAGACCGGATGATCAGTCTTTATAAGGCGGTCAAGCTCGCCTTCGACGACAAACTCATCCTGAATCCCGGCAAGATCATAGAGTTTAATTATACTAGTTACACTTAATAATTGCCGGAGGCAATTATTTTAGTGTAACTGCATATACCGCGGCGGAAAATTATAGTCGGCAATTAAATTCGCTCGCGAGTATAAAAAGGGCCATGGCCCTTTGAAACCCCATGGCGGGGCCTGATTTCTCATAAGAAGCCAGACCCCGCCGCCGGATGGCCTCGAAAGGTTCCTGCACTTGCTTTATTATGCGGGAGAAAATTGTCTTATCCGCGCGAATGATTGCAAAAATATATGCATTAAAAAAAATTGAAAAATTTTAAAAAAGGCTATTGACATTTCAGCATACCCGATGTATTATAGTCATGCAGTCGGGAAACGGCTGAAACAAATGCAGGAGTGGCGGAATTGGCAGACGCGCAGGCTTCAGGTGCCTGTGGTCGCAAGGCTGTGTGGGTTCAAGTCCCATCTCCTGCATTTTTCTTTTGCACAAAATGATTTAACGCTGGTCGCGAAGACTTCTGGAAATATCCGGAAGACCGCGGCCTTTTTTCATACACAAAAAAAATATCCAGGGACCGCTGCTCCCTGTGGAACCTGTGGCCTGTTTGAGAGGATGTTTATCTGCCGGTGGGCTGATGGTGTGGAGGGCTTCTCTGGCAGCCTTTTATTATGCGTTTACCTGCCGGTGGGCTTGGGGTGCGCTATGTTTCTTTGATTTTTCTATTTTACTCTTACCTGCCGGTAGGTGCCAGG
>CAMNNO010000249.1 GCA_946545475.1 uncultured Blautia sp. | reverse complement strand
AGAAACATAGCGCCCCCAAAACCTACCGGCAGGTAAGCATCCCCCCCAAAGTCTAATAAGACGCATAGCACCCCCAAAGCCTACCGGCAGGTAAACATAAAACCCAAAACCTACCGGCAGCTCCCCCTAAACCAGCACTCAATATATTTGCAAATCATAAAAGCCATGAATAGTATTAATGAATATCTCTCAAAGATCGGCCCGCCTGCCGCAGAGCCCGCCGCAGAGGCGCGGGAGAGGTGGAACTCTCTGGCTAAACCTCTGGGAGGCCTAGGACTTTTGGAGGAGGATGTGGAGAGGATTGCCGCGCTTACCGGAAGCGCAGATGTCCATCTTGACAGGCGTGGGCTCCTGGTCTTCTGCGCGGACAATGGCGTTGTCGCCCAGGGCGTTACCCAGTGCGAAAGCTATGTCACAGCCCATGTTGCCCGCGCCCTGGCATCGGGGCGCAGCAGCGCAAATCCTATGGCGGGGCTCTGCCGCTGCGAGGTTTTTCCTGTGGACATGGGCATAAAGGATTTCGCCCCGTTTCCGGGCGTCATCTCCCGAAGGGTCCGGAACGGGACCGCCGATATCACGAAGGGCCCGGCCATGAGCCGGGAGGAATGCCTGTCGGCCATGGAAAAAGGAGCGGCCCTGGCACAGGCGAAGGCGGACGAAGGCTTCCATATCCTGGCCGTCGGGGAGATGGGGATCGGCAATACCACAACGGCGGCCGCCGTTCTATCCTCCCTGCTCAAGCTTTCTCCGGAACGCACAGCCGGCCGCGGTGCCGGGCTTTCGGACGAGGGGCTTGTCCGAAAGATATCGGCCATCCATCGGGCGCTTAAGGTTAACGCTCCGGACCCAGGCGACCCTGTAGACGTGCTCTATAAGGTCGGCGGCCTCGACATCGCCGCCATGTGCGGCGCTTACCTTGGCGGAGCCGCGTGCGGCCTTCCCATGGTGGTGGACGGCCTGATCTCCGCCGCGGCAGCCCTCCTTGCCCTGCGCCTTTGCCCGAACGTCAAAAAAGCCCTGTTTTTAAGCCACATTTCTTCCGAGCCGGCCAGCGCCCTGGCAGCCAAAGCCATCGGCCTTGACGCGCCCATCCACGCCGGCATGCACCTTGGCGAGGGCACGGGAGCCATATCCCTCCTGCCTCTCCTGGACATGGCCCTCTCCCTCTACCACAGCGCCCAAACCTTTGCTCAGCTGGGCATCGAGGCCTACACGCCCCAGGGGGGCACATGCTGACCCTGGTGACCGGGGGCGCCGGCAGCGGAAAAAGCGCCTTCGCGGAAAACCTGGTCACGGGCCAGGGCTCCCCCAGGTTCTATATCGCCACCATGGAGCCTTACGGCCCGGAGAGCCGGGCGCGCATCGTGCGGCACCGCTCCTTAAGGGAGGGAAAAGGCTTTATCACCATTGAGAAAAGCCTCTCCCTCGCCGACATAGACCTGCCGCCAGAGGCGCATGTTCTTCTGGAAGACCTCTCAAACCTGCTGGCCAATGAAATGTTCAGCCCCGGCGGAGGAGGGGCCGCCGCCGCCGAAGAGGGGGTCCTTTCGCTCTGCGGCCGCTGCAAAGACCTTACGGTCGTGACAAACGAGGTCTTCTCCGGCGGGGCCGATTACGAGGGCGAAACCGACCGCTTTCTTCGCCATCTTGCCCTCATGAACCGCCTCATCGCCCAGCGCGCTGACCTTGTGGTGGAAGTCGTGTGCGGCCTCACCAACATTTTATACTCGCGAACGAATTTAATTGCCGATTGCAGTTTTACGCCGCGGTATATGCAGTTACACTAGAATAATTGCCTACGGCAATTATTAAGTGTAACTAGTATAAAGGGAAACTTTCATGATCATCATTGAAACCATCATCGTTGCCTTTTCCATGTTTTCCGCCATTCCCATGCCCCAGATCGCGTGGAATGAGCGCAATATGCGCTACAGCCTTCTCGCCTTCCCCCTCATAGGGGCCGTGATCGCTCTGGTATGCGCTCTCTGGGTCCGGCTGTCCGAGGCCCTGGCTTTCCCGGGCATTTTAAGGGGAGCCGTCCTCTTTGTTCTCCCCCTTGTCCTTACCGGCGGCATTCACCTGGACGGCTACGCCGATACCTGGGATGCCCTATCAAGCCACAGCACCCCCTCCCGCCGGCAGGAAATACTTAAGGACCCCCATCTTGGGGCCTTTGCCGCCATAAGGCTTGGCATCTACTTTATCGCGGGCTTTGGCGTCTGGACATCTCTCCCCGTCTATCGCCCCTTACATGTGGCGGCCGTTTTCTGCCTTTCCCGCGCCTTATCCGCCCTTGCCCTCACCCTGTTTCCCCTGCGCCCCGGCAGCGGCCTGGCCAGGAGCTTTGCCGAGGCGGCTCCCAGAGCGCGCATGCGCTTCCTTCTCGCAGGGCTATGCCTCATCCTTTCGGTTTTTCTTATCCTTCGCGGAGAATGGCTGTGCGTCGCCGCCGCGGCAGCCGTCTTCGCCCGATATTACCGCATGTGCCGGCGGGATTTCGGCGGGCTCTCCGGCGACCTGGCCGGCTGGTTTCTGCAGACGGCGGAGCTCTGGATGGCCTTTGCCCTGTGCCTGTGGCCTTATGTGGAGGCAGCGCTATGATCTTTATCACCGGTCCTTTGTTTTCCGGAAAAAAAAGCTATATAAAAAAAGCCCTCGGTCTTAGCGACGAGGAGCTTAGGGTCTGGGCTGTCTGGGATGTCCAGGAGATGGCCGGTAAGGAGGATGCCGCGCATCTGGCCGAATCCCTCTGTCAGGTTCCCATTGTCATTGCCACGGAGGTCGGAGGAGGCGTCGTCCCCACGGACCCTCATGTCCGGAGGGCGCGCGAGGAGGCCGGGCGGCTCTCCTGCCTGCTAGCCGAAAAAGCCGACACGGTGGTACGCGTCTGCTGCGGGCTTCCCCAGCTTCTTAAAGGGGAGTGGCCCTGTAAAGAAAAGAGGCCGGATTTCCCTGATGAAAGGAGAACGCGATGCTGATCTATCTTATCCGCCACGGCATGACAAAGCTTGGCGAAGAAAAACGTTACCAGGGGTCTCTGGATACGCCTCTGTCCGAGGCGGGGCGTCTGGCCCTTTCCCGGGCGGATATCATCCCGGACCGCCTTTATGTCTCGCCCCTGCTCCGCGCCAGACAGACAGCCGATCTCCTGTTCCCCGGCATCCCGGCCGCTATCGTCCCGGACCTTCGGGAAATGGATTTCGGGGCCTTTGAAGGCCGGGGCTATTGGGAAATGGAGCAGGACAGCGCCTACCAGGCCTGGGTAGGCGGCGGCTGCCGGGGTCAGTGCCCGGGAGGAGAGGATATGGAAACGTACACATCAAGGGTCTGCGCCTGCTTTTCCTCCCTGGTGCAAACCTCCCTGGAAGCCGGGGCAAGAAGCCTTGCTGTCGTTGCCCACGGCGGAACCCAGATGGCCGTGCTGGAGCGCTGGGGGCGACCCCCGCGGGACTACTGGCGGTGGCAGAGGCCATGCGGATGCGGTTACCTTCTGGATAGTAAGTCCTGGCCGGACGGGCTCATCGTCCTGAATGAAACCGTATCCTTTACGTCTGATACTCGCGAGCGGACTTATCGTTGAAAGCTTACGTTTCGCCTACTTTTATTTTTTCTCAATGCTATAGAGGAGGCTTACCTTACGGCAATCTTTTCAGCTTTTACGAGGAACATGGGTGTGGAGGAGAAGTTTACTTTTTCTTCTGGGGACCAGACTGTCTTCCATACCTCTTCGTCCGCTTCCGCGTGCAATCCCAGGCGGTTCAGGCATGTGAGGTCCCAGGCAGGGCGGCGAATGCGGGAGAGGGGCACGCGTCTGGCGATGTTTTCGCAGATATCGAAGTTCTCCCCTATGTTTTCATCACGCATTCCCTGCAGGGCCGTGTTTTCCCTGTCCTTTTCATAGCCTTCCTTCGCCTTTTCGTCGAAAAGATAGGCATACCAGTTGGCGTCGAAGTTGAGGATGAGGCCGCCTTTCTTTAGGACGCGGCTCCATTCCTTGTATGCCTCCTCCGGGTGCGGCAGGTTCCATGTCAGGTTGCGGCTGAGCACAACGTCGAAGGTTCCGTTCTCAAACGAGAGGGCCTCCGCGTTCATCTCCATAAAGCGGATGCGGCCGGACATCTCCCCCGCGTTCTTTCTGGCCTCGTCAAGCATCGCCGGCGTCAGGTCTATAGCCGTCACCGCGTATCCGGCCCTGGCCAGGAGGATGGCAAAAAAGCCCGGGCCCGTACCGACTTCCAGAACGCTTATCTCCTCCGGGCGTTTTTCCGGAAAATGGGCGCGTATCTTCTCTTCCAGGCAGTTTTGCCATTTTATCCTCTGATCTGTGGACAGCTCTTCCCGGTTTACATCCGCGTAACTTTTCGCGCGCCCTGTCCAGTATTCCCGGTTTTCTCCTATAATTGCGTTAAGTGACGCCATAGTATCCCATCAAACCTTTCTATGCAAATCTTCTATGCAGATCTTTCTTTGCGCAATGTCATAATTCCATTCGCAAAAGTGTATCACGATATCCGCCAGATGCGCAAGCTTTCTTTTATGCTCGCCTAACGGTGGGTTTCGGGTGCGCTATGCTCCTTTTAACCTTTCTATTTTACTCTTACCTACCGGTAGGTGCCAGGGGAGGGGGGGCCGCTCAGA
>CAMNNO010000248.1 GCA_946545475.1 uncultured Blautia sp. | reverse complement strand
AGGGGGACGCGGGCCCCGCAACTCTGAGCGGCCCCCCCTCCCCTGCGCCTACCGCTAGGTAAGCGTAAAATAGAAAACTTAAAGGAAACACGGCGCCCCCCAGAACCTACCGTTAGGTAACCATACCCCCAAATAAGCTACAGAGGGGGCGATGGGGTCTCCCCATTTCTTCCCTTTAATCAGTTGATTTTTAGATTCAAAGTTGATATGATGAGTCTACCATAATATTCTACGAATAAGGGGCTGTAAGATTGAAAGAAAAGAAACACAGAATTACTGCCGTCGAACCCGGTAGCATAGGCGAGGAGATGGGGATCGTGGCCGGGGATGTCCTCCTTTCTATCAACGGGGAGACGGTGGAGGATATTTTTGACTACCGTTTTCTTACCAATGACGAGTTTCTGACGCTTGTGGTCGAAAAAGAGGACGGCGAGGAGTGGGAGCTGGAGATTGAAAAGGATTTTGACGAGGACCTTGGGCTTATCTTTGACGGCGGGATCATGGATAACTACCGTTCCTGCGCCAATGCCTGCATCTTCTGTTTTATAGACCAGATGCCTCCTGGCATGAGGCCTACCCTGTATTTTAAGGACGACGACTCCCGCCTCTCGTTTTTGCAGGGAAACTATGTCACTCTGACCAACATGAGCCGTCACGACCTTGACCGCATCATCCGCTACCGGATGGAGCCCATCAATATTTCCTTCCAGACCATGAATCCGGAGCTGCGCTGCCGGATGCTCCATAACCGGAAGGCGGGAGAAGCCCTGAAAAAAGTGGATATCCTCTATGAGGCCGGCATTACCATGAACGGGCAGATCGTGCTGTGCAAGGGCTATAACGACGGGAAGGAGCTGCACGACAGCCTGGAAAAGCTCTCATCCTATGTGCCCGTGCTCCAAAGCCTCTCCATCGTGCCCGTCGGCCTGACCCGCTACCGGGAAGGCCTGTGCCCCCTTGAGCCTTTTACTCCCGAGGACGCAAAGGAAGTGCTTAGGGAGGTTCACTACTGGCAGGATAAGATGCTGAAAAAAACGGGGCTCCACTTTGTCCACGCCTCGGATGAATGGTATATTCTGGCCGGGGAGCCTCTGCCCTCAGAGGATACGTATGACGGCTATCTCCAGCTGGAAAACGGTGTCGGCATGCTGCGCCTTCTGGAAGCGGAGGTCCGCGAGGCCCTGAAAGGCGAAAAGGGTGATGACCGCCGCATTTCGGGGACGATCGCGACCGGATGCCTGGCCGCGCCCTTCATCGAGCGCTACGCCCGGATGGTGGAAGAGGTCTTTCCCGGCGTACACTTTACGGTCATCCCCATCCGGAATGACTTTTTCGGCGAGTCCATCACGGTGTCGGGCCTTATCACAGGCTCAGACCTTAAGGCCCAGCTTTCGGGCATTCCCCTGGGGGACTGCCTTCTTCTGCCCTGCAACATGCTGCGGCAGGGGGAAAATGTTTTTCTGGATGATGTGACGGTCCAGGAACTGGAGAAAGAGCTGTCCTGTCCGGTCGTTATTGTGGACAGCAGCGGTGAGGATTTTGTAAAAGCCCTCACAGGAACACAGGAAGGAAATACTAAGAGAAGGAGACAGATTTATGAGCAAACCGGTAGTGGCCATAGTGGGAAGGCCTAATGTGGGCAAATCCACGCTGTTTAACGCCCTGGCGGGGGAGAGGATCGCAATCGTCAAGGATACGCCGGGCGTCACCCGGGACAGGATATATGCGGATGTATCCTGGCTGGATAAAAATTTCACCCTTATCGACACCGGCGGCATTGAGCCGGAGAGCACGGACATCATCCTCTCCCAGATGCGGGAGCAGGCCCAGATCGCCATCGACACGGCCGATGTCATCATCTTTATGACCGATGTCCGCCAGGGCCTGCAGGATGCGGATTCCAAGGTGGCGGATATGCTCCGCCGAAGCCACAAGCCCGTGATACTTGTGGTAAACAAGGTGGACAGCGTCCTGAAATTCGAGATGGATGTCTACGAATTTTACAATCTGGGCATCGGCGACCCCATGCCCATTTCCTCCGCCAACCGCATGGGGCTGGGGGATATGCTGGACAAGGTTGTGTCCTATTTTAAGCCTGAGGATCTGACAGAGAGCGAGGATGATACGCCCCGCATCGCCATCATCGGCAAGCCGAATGTGGGCAAATCGTCGCTGATCAATAAGCTGCTGGGCGAGGACCGCCTGATTGTATCGGATATCGCCGGAACCACCAGGGACGCGGTGGATACGCGGGTGTCCTGGCAGGGGAAGGAATATGTCTTTATCGACACCGCGGGCCTCCGGCGCAAGGGCAAGATCAAAGAGGATATCGAGCGTTTCAGCGTCATCCGCGCGGTAACGGCGGTGGAAAGGTCCGATGTGGCCGTGCTGGTCATCGATGCCACCGAGGGCGTGACCGAGCAGGATGCCAAGATCGCGGGGATCGCCCATGACCGCGGGAAGGGGATCATCATCGCGGTCAACAAGTGGGACGCCATCGAAAAAAATGATAAGACGGTCTACGAATTTGAGGAAAAGGTACACCAGATCCTTTCGTTTATGCCATACGCCCGCATCCTCTTTATCTCAGCCAAAACCGGGCAGCGCCTGCCAAAGCTTTACGAGACCCTGGACGCGGTCATCTCAAGCCAGACCCTGCGCGTCCAGACCGGCGTGCTTAACGAGATCCTGTCCGAAGCCATGGCTATGCAGCAGCCTCCGTCCGACCGAGGCCGCCGGCTTAAGATCTTTTATATGACGCAGGTTGGCGTTAAGCCGCCCACGTTTGTCCTCTTTGTCAATGACAAGGATCTGATGCATTTTTCCTATGTCCGCTACATTGAAAACAAGCTCAGGGAAGCTTTTGGTTTTGACGGGACATCCCTTAAATTTATCATCCGGGAACGGGGGGAGAAATCATGATGGCAAGAATCATAGGCCTGCTGATCGGGTATGCCTTTGGACTTATCCAGACAGCTTACATTATCGGCATCATCCATCACACGGATATCCGCACCCACGGCAGCGGAAACGCGGGTACCACCAATGCGCTCAGAACCTTTGGAAAGAAAGCCGGGATCATCACGCTTCTGGTCGACTGCCTGAAATGTATGGCGGCCATGTTCGTCGTCAAGGCCGTCTTTGCCGCCAGTTGTCCGGATATCCTGCCGCTGTTATCCATGTATGCGGCGGCCGGGTGCATCCTTGGGCACAATTTTCCTTTTTATATGGGCTTTAAGGGCGGCAAGGGCGTGGCCTGCTCCCTGGGACTGTGCCTGTCCTGCGGGCCCATTGTGTCTCTATGCCTGGTGCTGTTTGTCCTTGTCTTTTTTAAGACGCATTATGTGTCCCTGGCGTCGCTGTCCGCCTATACCTCCGGCGTGGCCATCATCCTTGTTCTGGCCAATATGGGCTACTATGGCATGCCATCCGGCGCCCGCATCGAAATGTCCGTGATCGCCCTTCTTCTTTTGGCGCTGTCTTATTATAAGCATAAAGAAAATATCAAGCGCTTGAAGGCCGGAACGGAAAATAAAGTTTTTCTCAAGAAAAGCTGAAAATTCATGCGTATACTATAAGTTTTGAAATAATAATATAGAAAGAGGAGATAAGACATGTCTGCAATCAGTGTTTTAGGAGCAGGCAGCTGGGGAACCGCCCTCTCTGTCCTTTTAAGGGACAACGGGCATCAGGTGACATTATGGTCGGCGCTGCCGGATGAAGTCGAAATGCTGCGAAAGGAGAGAGAGCATGCGCAAAAGCTGCCTGGCGTCCATCTCGCGGAAGATATCGAGATAACCGGGGATCTGGAAAAAAGCCTGGCCTCTCCTGACGTAGCCGTGCTAGCCGTGCCGTCTCCCTTTACCCGGAAGACCTCCCATCAGATGGCGCCTTTTGTGCGCGATGGCCAGGTGATCGTCAATGTGGCTAAGGGGATCGAGGAGGAAACGCTGATGCCGCTGTGCGACATTATCGCCCAGGAGATCCCGAACGCAAAAGTGGCCGTGCTGTCCGGCCCCAGCCACGCCGAGGAGGTGGGCCGGAAGCTCCCCACAACCTGCGTTGTGAGCGCCGGGGCGCGCAGGACGGCGGAAATGCTCCAGGGTATCTTTATGAGCCCGGTCTTTCGCGTCTACACCACTCCGGATATGCTTGGCGTGGAGCTTGGCGGATCGCTGAAAAACGTGATCGCCCTGGCTGCCGGCACCGCGGACGGGCTGGGATACGGCGATAATACCAAGGCCGCCCTGATCACCCGGGGGATAGCCGAGATCACAAGGCTCGGCGTTAAGATGGGAGCCTCCCAGCAGACATTTTACGGGCTTTCCGGGATGGGAGACCTTATCGTCACATGCGCCAGCGTCCACAGCCGCAACCGCAAGGCCGGTTTCCTGATCGGGCAGGGATACAGCATGGACGAGGCCATGAAGGAAGTTAAAATGGTGGTGGAAGGCGTCTACTCGGCGAAGGCGGCAAAAAAGCTGGCCGAAAAGTACGATGTCGAGATGCCTATCGTGAACGAGGTAAACAAGGTACTTTTCGAAGGAAAAAGCGCGGGAGACGCCGTCCGGGACCTTATGATACGCGACAAAAAGGTCGAGGCGCCGATGCTGCCGTGGGATTAAATGGACAGGGCGCCCCTGCCATAATAGGGTAGAGGGAGGCTTGCCTCGCCTCTACCCCCGGCG
>CAMNNO010000247.1 GCA_946545475.1 uncultured Blautia sp. | reverse complement strand
AGGCGGCTCTGAAACCGGAAAGCTCCGGAGGCGAACAGGACACGCTCGGGGTTATAGGGGGGCTTGAGGCGCCTCTGAAACCGAAAAGCTCCGGATATGCGCATGGCGAACCGGCGGGGGAAAAAACGTGTCCGGCATCGGCGGCTGATGCGTGCTCTTGTGTGCGGCAGAACATGACTGCGGGCAAGAGGACAGGGCTGGCATTCGTCGCCTTTACCGATAAGGGCCTCTCCCTGGGGCGCCGCCTCGTCGAACGCACGGGCGGGAGCCTGGACAGCGGCCGAGATGAGGGGTTTTCTCTGTCAGCCTGGACAGGGCGGCAGTTTGAGGTCCGGGAAGGGCTTGTTTTCATTGGAGCCGCCGGCATTGCCGTCCGGGCCATTGCCCCTTACATAAAGAGCAAGGCCACGGACCCCGCCGTGGTTTCCCTGGACGAGGACGGGCAGTTTGTCATCCCGCTTCTCTCCGGCCATCTTGGCGGCGCCAATGCCCTGGCCCGCCGCCTTTCTGCCCTGACCGGCGGAACGGCCGTTGTCAGCACGGCGACCGACCGGAACGGGGTCTTTGCCGTGGACCTCTGGGCCGAAAAGCAGGGAATGACCATCCTTCGGCCGGAGCGGATCAAGCAGGTATCCGGAAAGCTTCTGGATGGCGGGAAAGTAATGCTTAGCTGCCCCTGGCCCATAGAGGGGGAAATACCGCAGGGCATAACCCTGCTGCGAAATCCCGCCGATGCCGCCAACTCCGGCAATACAGCTATTGCTGCCGGCGCAGTTAACGCTGCCAATGCCACCATGGAAACAGACGCGGCCTGCGATGCGCGCATCACCGTCCGGCCATGCCGGGAAGAAGCGCTCCTCCTTGTGCCGCGGGTCCTCTGTCTTGGCATCGGCTGCAAAAGAGGGATTACGGCCGAGGCCATGGAAGAGGCCTTTCAAAGCTTCTGCCAGGAACGCGCTATCCTGCCGGAGGCCATCGCCCGGGCGGCCAGCATCGACCGAAAGAAGGACGAAGCCGGACTTCTCGCCTTCACAAAGGCCCACGGCTGGCCGGTGCGCTTCCTCACAGCCGATGCCCTCTCGCAGGTGAGCGGAGATTTCAGCGCGTCGCCCTTCGTGCGGGAGACGGTGGGGGTGGACAACGTATGCGAAAGAGCGGCGGCAGCAGGCGGCGGAACGGTCATAGAGAAAAAATATGCCAGATGCGGCATCACCTTCGCCGTGGCCCTCGAAGCGCCAAGCCTTGACTGGAGCCTATGAGCGTCACCTGCCGGTAAAAGGAGAATGGAGGAGGAGTTAACGATATGGGAAAACTGACTCTTGTGGGGATCGGGCCTGGGGACGGCTCCTATCTGACGGGCGCGGCCCGGCAGGCGCTTTCGGAAGCGGAGCTGCTGTGCGGATACACTCTGTATGTGGACCTAGTGCGGCATATGTATCCGGATAAAGAGATCTTTGCCACCGGCATGACCGGAGAGATAGAGAGGTGCCGGTACGCGCTGGAAGCGGCCGCGCGGAAAAACGTGGCGCTCCTTTGCAGCGGCGATCCCGGGATCTACGGCATGGCCGGCCTTGTTTTCGAGCTGGCAAAAGACTTTCCGGGAACAGACATCACTATCGTGCCGGGCGTGACGGCGGCCCTCTCCGGCGCGGCCCTTCTCGGCGCGCCCCTGGGCCATGACTTTTGCGTCATCTCCCTCTCGGACCGCCTGACCCCCTGGGCGGTGATCGAAAAGCGCCTGCGTGCGGCCGCGGCCGGGGATTTCGCCATCTGTCTTTATAATCCGGCCTCGCGCCACCGGAAGGACTATCTCTCAAGAGCCTGCGCCATTTTGCTGGAAAGCCTCTCCCCTGACACCATCTGCGGCATAGCCAAAAACATCGCCAGGGAGGGGGAAAGCATCCGCATCCTCTCCCTGGAACAGCTAAAAGATGCCCCGGCCGACATGTTCAGCACGGTATTCATCGGCAGCACAAAGACAGAAGAGATCGGCGGCCGCATGGTGACGCCAAGAGGCTACCCGATATGAGAGGTTACTATTCACGGCCGTAAGGATGCAGATTTTCCTCGCCATGCTTGCATGAGCGAGGAAAATCTGTATCCTTACAAGGTCTGCTCCCTCCATGAGGAATCCAGCCGCGAAGCGGCGGTGAAGCCCGTCAGGGCGAGATTCCGAATGAAGGGAGCAGGCTCAGCCGCTTGCGGCTGAGCCGTGAATAGTAACGAGAGGGGAGGAGGCTTCCGACACATGAACGTACTCATATTTGGAGGGACAACGGAAGGAAGAGAACTGTCGGCAGCGCTTGCCGATGCCGGGGCTCTTGTGACGGTCTGCGTTCTCAGCGATTACGGCCGGGAACTGCAGGGGGAGCACAGGAATATCCGGACGCTGACCGGGCCGCTTTCCGATGAGGAAAAAGACGCGCTCCTTTCTCAGGCGGAGCTTTGCGTGGACGCCACGCACCCCTACGCGAGGCACATCACCGCCTCGGTTAAGGCCGCCTGCCGGAGGACGGGGACAGAATACCTGCGGCTCCTGCGCGAAGAAAGTGATATCGGGGAAGCTCATGTCTTCGACAGCGCGGAGGAAGCGGCGGCATTTCTGAAAGGGCAGGAAGGAAATATCCTTCTGACCACCGGCTCCAAAGACCTCTCCTCCTACCGGGAGATCGCCCCTGCCCGCCTTTTTCCCCGCATCCTTCCCAGCCACCAGAGCCTGTCCTCCTGCGAGGAGGCCGGCATCCCGCACAAAAACATCATCGCCATGCAGGGCCCTTTCAGTCAGGAGCTCAACGAAGCCCTCATCCGCCAGTACCGCATCCGCTATCTGGTGACAAAAGATGGCGGCTCTCCCGGCGGCTTTGATGAAAAAGCCATGGCGGCCAGGCAGACCGGGGCTGCTCTCATCGTCCTGCGCCGTCCCGGGGAAGAGGGGGAGACATACGGAAACATCCTCGCCCTGTGTTTGAAAAAACTGGCGATTGACAGCCAAAACAAAGGCATGATATCATAATCTCATAACAGAAAAAAACCAGCGGTGCTTCCGGAGCTGCCAAGGCTTGCCGGAAGGTAAAAGGGAAACAGGTGAAGCGAAGGAGAAAGCCATTTGCCAGTCCTGTACGATCTCGTCACTGTGAGCGGGGAATCTGAGGCACTTTAGGGTCACTGGGCATTCCAGCCTGGGAAGGCCGGCCAAGGGTGAAGATCCGCAAGCCAGGAAACCTGCCGCCGGGTTGGTATAGGAGCTTGCTTGCCAGGCTCCAGGCCACGAGGAATTGGTCATACCGTCAAGAGGCACTGTCCCCGAAATTGTCCGGGCAGGGCCTTTGTTCGCGTACTATCGCAGTCCCGCACGGAGAATATTCCGCTGCGCCGGAGTGCGGACCGCGGCGGGCAGGCGAAGTGTCTCCCTCTCCGGTGGGTTTTTGGCAGGCGGGCCTTTTCTCAAAAAAAGAGAAGAGGCCTTTTTGTTATCGCAGGGGCGTCGTAAGGAAACTATCGCCTCACGGCGAACGCCGCCCCGCGGGCGAGTAGGAGGGGAAGCTCCTCCTATTCGATAATATGCGCACGAATTTTCAGAAGAAAGATGCCGCTTGCAGCGGCGAAAATTCGGCGCGGGAAACGAATGAAACCGCAAGCGTTTTACTCATTTCCTATATATTTTCACTATTTCAAAGGAGGTCTTTTTATGAAAAAGATGTTGGCAGCAGTTTTTACCATGGGTTTATGCCTGGCCTTAGCGCCTTCCTTCGCTGTGCGCGCAGAGGAAGAGGAGGAGAACTACGAGACCGGCGATGCTTCCCTCGACAATCCCTTAAACCAGGACGAGATCGGCGAAGATGAGCTTCTTATCGTCAGCTTCGGGACCAGCTTCAACGATAGCCGTCGTCTGACCATCGGCGGCATTGAGGGGGCCATGGCGGAGGCCTTCCCGGACTGGAGCGTGCGCCGCGCCTTTACCAGCCAGATCATCATCGACCATGTTAAGGCAAGGGATGGCGAAGTGATCGACAACATGACCGAGGCTCTCGACCGGGCGGCCGATAACGGCGTCAAGAGGCTGGCAGTGCAGCCGACCCACCTGATGCCGGGTTTTGAGTACAATGATGTCTATGCGGAAGTCGGCTCCTACGCGGATGCCTTCGAGGCCGTAGCTATCGGGCAGCCCCTTCTGACTTCTGACGAGGATTTCTCACGCGTAGCCCAGATCCTGGTGGACATCACAAAAGAATATGATGATGGCGAGACAGCCATCTGCTTCATGGGCCACGGCACCGAGGCAGACTCCAATGAGGTCTATGCCCGCATGCAGGGCGTGCTCGACAGCATGGGGATGAAGAACTACTTCATCGGAACGGTCGAGGCCGAGCCGTCTCTTGAGGATGTGCTGGCCATGGTCAAAGAAGGCGGCTACAGCAAAGTCCTGCTGCGCCCCATGATGATCGTCGCCGGCGACCACGCCAACAATGACATGGCAGGAGATGAAGAAGATTCCTGGAAGAGCATTTTCGAAAACGCCGGATACGATGTCACCTGCATCCTGGAAGGCCTGGGCCAGGTCGAAGCGATCCAGGAAATCTTCGTTGAACACGCCAAGGCAGCGCTGGAAGAAATCTATTCATAATAACATAAATTTTTAACTATAACCTTCATACTTCACAACCAATTGGCGTGCCCCTGGGGGGAGGGGTGCAGGGGAGGGGGACGCGGG
>CAMNNO010000246.1 GCA_946545475.1 uncultured Blautia sp. | reverse complement strand
TACCGCCAGGTAAGCGTAAAATAGAAAAGATAATAGGAAACATGGCGCACAAGAGCCCTACCGCCAGGTAAGCGTAAAATAGAAAAGATAATAGGAAACATGGCACACAAGAGCCCTACCGCCAGGTAATCATAAAATAGAAAAACATAATAAGAAACATGACGCACCAAGAGCCCTGCCGCCAGGTAAAAGCAAAATACAGAGCAATAAGAAAAATGGCGCATTATGCCCTTACCGGCATCTAAAAGTAAACAGAAAAAAAACAGAGGGGGCAGAGGGGTCTCCCCTTTTTAAAATTTATATACAGAAAGTGGTATTTGTGATACAATACAGCATTTGGAAAAGATATGACTATCAGTCTTATTTCATTTTCCCGAAAATAAGATAAAGATTCCGCCCATCCGACGGATGTCACAAATGTCTTTAGAAATGTTTAAAGTGCAATAATTATTGTAGACCGTTTTGCTCTTTTTTTCAACTCTTTTTTAGAAGTGTTTTATACTAACTGTCGGTTTACATGTTACTTATGAAGCGAGGTGATAGAGGTGAAGTTTCAACGCATTCAGGATTTGCGCACGGATGCTGATCTGTCCCAGAGGCAGATCAGCGAGATCCTGCACATCAGTCAGCGCTCTTATTCTCATTATGAAACCGGGTCCCGAAGCATTCCTATCGAGATGTTGATCCGGCTGGCAGATTACTACGATACCAGTATTGACTATCTTGTAGGCCGCACTGATATCAAAAAATATCCCCAATAGGCGGATGGAAGAATCGGGGAAGTACGGGGGCAGACCTTTTGCGGGCCTGCCCCCTTCGTTTATTATCGCAGGGGCGGCGTAAGGAAATCATCGCCTAGCGGCGAACGCCGCCCCGCGGGTGAGTAAGAAGAGAATCTTCCTCTTCTACTCGATGGCCGGAGCAGAGAGAGGATGCACCTCCCTCTGCCTTATTGGCAGGAGCTTACGCAAGGAAATCACCGCCCAGCGGCGGATGCAGCCCTCGCACGGGCTGCTTACTCTCTCCCGTTCCAGCAGTAGGTACACAGCTTGCCGCATGGCATCCCTATGGATTCGCACAGGTCGTCAAGCCTGTGGAAGCGCAGCGAGGTGAAATTCAGCTCCTTGCGGATCTCCTCCACCATTTCCTTATAATTGCTGTGATCCGGGTCGGCGTATGTTTTCAGCACTTCCTCGGAAACATCGTCCCCCTCTCTCCGGGCGATGACCCGGCGGGTGATCAGGTCCATTTCCGATTTGGAACGGGAAAAGTTCAGGTACTTGCAGCCATAAAGGAGCGGCGGGCAGGCCGGGCGGATGTGTACCTCGCGGGCGCCGTTCTGGTACAGAAACTCCGTGGTCTCCCGAAGCTGCGTTCCGCGGACGATGGAGTCGTCGATCATCAGGAGGCTCTTTCCCTGGATCAGCCTGTGTACGGGGATCAGCTTCATGCGGGCGATGAGGTTTCGCATTTTCTGCTCCGTGGGCATGAAGGAGCGCGGCCAGGTCGGCGTGTACTTGATAAAGGGGCGGGCGAAGGGCACCCCGGAGGCGTTGGCGTATCCGATGGCGTGGGCAATGCCGGAGTCCGGGACGCCGGCGGCCATGTCGGGCTTCACGCTCCCCTCGTCCCGCTTAGCCAGGAGGCGGCCGCAGTTGTAGCGCATTTCTTCCACGTTGACCCCTTCATAGGTCGAGGTGGGATAGCCGTAATAGACCCACAAAAACGAGCATATCCGCATTTCTTTTCCGGGCGGGACAAGTCGCTCCACCCCTTCCGGCGTTACTCTCACGATCTCCCCCGGTCCTAACTCCATCTCATCCTGATAGCCAAGGTTGACATAGGCAAAGCTCTCGAAGGACACGCACCGGGCGTCCTCCTTCTTTCCGATGATGACAGGCGTCCGGCCGAGCTTGTCGCGGCAGGCGATCAGACACTTCGGCGTCATGATCAGAATGCTCATGGAGCCCTCCACCATGTCCTGGACGAACTGGATACCCTCCTCTATGGTATCCCGGTGATTGATGAGGGCCGCCACCATCTCCGTGGGATTGATGCTCCCTCCACTCATCTCCAGGAACTGGGCATGGCGGCTTTCCACCATAAAGGTCTGCAGGGCATCCATGTTATTGATCTTTCCCACGGTCGTAATGGCAAAGCTGCCCAGGTGCGAGGTAATGAGCAGCGGCTGGGGCTCGAAGTCGGAAATGCAGCCGATGCCAAGATTTCCTTTAAGATCCCGCACATCATACTCAAATTTTGTCCGGAAAGGAGAATTTTCGATATTGTGGATGGCACGGTCAAAGCCTTTTGTACTGTTGTAAACCGCCATTCCTCCTCTCCTGGTGCCAAGATGGGAATGGTAATCGATGCCGAAAAATAAATCCTCTACACAGTTATTCTTTGATGCTACGCCAAAAAAGCCGCCCATTTAAGCGTTCTCCTTTCTTATGTTGTCTACGTGCTTCGCTGCGATCATTGCTGTTGACTTTTATATACGCACGCACGCTATAAGGTAATTGCTGCCTTACGGCAGCAGCGCGCGGCGCGCAAGTCTCGCGGGGCGAGACCTGAACTCTAGTGACGCACGGCGATAGCCGTGCACAGGTGTTTACTTCTTTTCTTATTTTTTTTCAATAATAATGCCCTTCCGGTAAGCCAGGAGGAGTTCCCGAAGCTCCGCAATACGCTCCCGGACGGCACGGCCCGTGTCGGTGTCGCCGACAAGGCGCCTGGTGGAGGTGTAGGCGACGGCCACGCGGTTGGATACGATGTCCGTTTCGTTCGCCACGGCCTCCTCCGTGGACGTAAAGGGCTGGTGGGCCGAGAGCACCAGGCCGTAGGAATTGTAGATCAGGGTATAGCCGGCAATGCCCGTCACCTTCCGGTAAGCCTTGGAAAAGCCGCCGTCAATGACCAGGACCTTGCCGTTGCACTTCATGGGGCTTTCGCCCTCGCTCTGGTGGACCGGGACGTGCCCGTTGATGATGTGCCCTTCCGCCGGGTCAAGCCCGAACTCCAGGAGGATGCTGTCCATGACCTCCTCGTTTTCCAGCATGAGGTAGTAGGCATTCTTCTTTTCAGCGTGGGTCTCCTTCTCCGCGATCAGGTAGCGCTCGAAGGTAGCCATCTTGGACTTGCCGAACAGCGGGGAATTTGGCCCGGCCCAGATATACCACAGCATGTCGCGGCTCTTTTCCATCTCCTCCTTGTTCAGGGAGTAGAAGGCCCGGCGCACATGGGATTCCAGCTCGTCGTAAAGGGCCTTTCCCTTATACTTTTCGCCGTAGATCTCCACCTCGGTAAGGGAGCCGTCCTCGTTGAGGGGAACCGAGCCGTGGAACAGCAGGTTCCCGTTATAGCACTTGTAGAGCCCGCCCTTCTCCAACAGGAGCCGCATATGGTTCTGGAGCTTCTCGCAGTGGCGGAAGGCGGAGCTCATGCGGTCCATGACCTCCTTCTCCTCCGGGGACAGCTCATACGGCCTTTCCGGATCGATGGTGGGGAAGGAGCTGTCCAGAAGGGGATACTCGCCGCCCTCCGGCATGGTGATGGTGCCTTTTTCAAAATTGATGCGGTGAAGGAGGAGGCGGTCGTCCATGTGGAACTCGGGATGGCGCATAATGAGCTGGCCTTCCAGCTTAAACTGGATGATGGTGACGGCCTTATGCATCTTCATGCCCAGCTCTTTTTCCAGCTTGTTGTAGTTGGAGCCGCCCTTCATATCAAAGACCGTGCAGGGGTCGTCGCCGTAGGCTTCAATGGCCAGGGTGGCCAGGGGCATTATGTTGATGCCGTAGCCATCCTCGAGGATATCCAGGTTCGCGTAGCGGAGGCTGTTGCGGAGGACGGTGGCGATGCAGGCCAGGTCGCCGGCGGCCGCGCCCATCCAGACTACGTCGTGGTTGCCCCACTGGATATCCAGCGAATGGTAGGTCATCAGCCGGTCCATGATAAAGTGGGGACCCGGGCCCCGGTCGTAGATATCTCCCAGAATATGAAGATGGTCCACCACCAGGCGCTGGATGAGCTCGGCCAGCGCAATGATAAAGTTCCCGGCCCGGCCGATGTCGATGATGGTGTTGACAATGGAGTCGTAGTAGGCTTCCTTGTCCAGGACCTCGGCCTTTTCGGTGATGAGCTCCTCAATGACATAGGCGTAGTCGGCGGGCAGGGCCTTTCGGACCTTGGAGCGGGTGTATTTGGAGGCGGTGGTCTTGCAGACCTCGATCAGGCGGTAAAGCGTGATCTTGTACCAGTTTTCCATGTCCTCTTCCTGGCGCTTGATATATTCCATCCTCTCCTTGGGATAGTAAATGAGGGTGGCCAGGGCCCGCTTGTCGCTGTTGGACAGCGTGTGGCCGAAAACCTCGTCTATTTTTTTCCGGATGGCTCCGGAGCCGTTCCTCAGAACATGGGAAAAGGCTTCGTACTCGCCGTGGAGGTCCGAAAGAAAGTGTTCCGTCCCCTTGGGCAGGTTCAGGATGGACTGGAGATTGATGATCTCCGTTGACGCTTTGCCGATAGTGGGATACAGCTCCGCCAGGCGCTGCAGGTAGCGCAGTTCTTCCTTCTGCATATCCTCTCTTTCCTTTCATAAGTTATTCTGTTGCACACCAGCGTACATGAAAGAAGCACGCATGGCTCCGCTTCGCTTTCGCCATGCTAAAACATTCGCAATCCGGCCTATCGGCCTACTTGCTCATGTTTTGGCG
>CAMNNO010000245.1 GCA_946545475.1 uncultured Blautia sp. | reverse complement strand
TTATAGTATGCGCACGAATTTTCAGCGGAAATGTGTCCGCTTGCAGCGGCGAAAATCCGTTTCTTATAAATTTATTATCATCCGGCCTTGCCGGTCTTATGGTTGGAGACGACATCGAAGATAACGGCGACCAGGAGCACCCCGCCCTTTACGATGTACTGCCAGTTGTTGTCCAGGCCGATGATGGACATGCCCTGGTTAATAACGCCGAGGAAGATGGCGCCGATGCAGATGCCGGCCACGGTACCGCTGCCGCCGTAGGCCGACGCGCCGCCGATGAAGCAGGAGCCGATGGCGTCCATCTCGAAGGAGGTTCCGGTATCGCCGTTGACGGAGGCGATACGGGCGGCCATCAGAAGGCCCGACAGGCCGGCCAGGAAGGACATGGACAGATAGGCCAGGAAATAAACCCGGCGGGTATCGATGCCGGAAAGCTTTGTGGCCTTCTCATTGCCGCCGACAGCGTAGAAATAGCGCCCCAGGGCGGTTTTGCTGGTGATAAAGGCATAAATGAACACGATCGCCAGCACCCAGATCAGCATGACGGGGATACCCTTGTAGCCGGACAGCTTCCAGCAGTAGAAAGCGACCAGGACCGCGATGACGACCCGTTTTAAAAGCTCCGGAGCCAGAGGCCCCACGCTGTAGCCCTTCCTGGCTTTCCGGGCACGGCTTGTGAAGACGGCCAGGACAAGGAAGAGGGCGATCACGATGCCGATGATAAATGCCGACCATTTCCTTTCATCGTCAAGCCCCGGGATCTGCACGTACGAGGCGAAGATGTTAAGGAACTGCTTATTTTTGATCGGAACCGTCTTGGACATTAAGATAACGCGCCCCAGGCCGCGGAACAGGAACATGCCGGACAGCGTGCAGATGAAGGGCGGGATGTGGATGTAGCCGATCCAGAAGCCCTGCCAGGCACCGATCAGGGCGCCGGCTATGAGGCTCAAAACGATAACAGGGATCGCCTCCATGCCCGCCTTATCCATGAGCTGGGCTGCCATCGCGCCAACCAGGCATACCGTGGAGCCGATGGAAAGATCGATGTTGCCGCCGGTCAGGATACACATCAGCATGCCGCAGGCCAGGACCAGGACATAGGAGTTCTGGATCAGCAGGTTGGACATGTTCTGGGGGTAGAGAAGCCGCCCTTTGGTCAGGATGCTAAAGAGAATAAACACCGCGGCCAGCGCGATCACCATAGTATATTTCTTGATAAAGGATTTCACGTTAACGTTCATTGTACGCCCTCTCCTTCTTCGTTCTTTTTCAGGCTGACAGTGCGATCCGAATCAGCCGGTGTGCCGGATGCCTGCACGCTTTCTCCCTCTCCGCCCTTTTCCGGGCCGGCTCCGGGGGCCGATGCCTGTCCATTCTCGCTCTTTTCCGACCGGAGAATGGCGGCCATGATCTTCTCCTGCGTCGCCTCGGCAATATCCATCTCGGCGACTATTTTTCCCTCGTTCATGACATACACGCGGTCACACATGCCAAGGATCTCAGGCATTTCGGAAGAGATCATGACGACGGACTTGCCCTGGGAGGCGAGGTCGTTCATGATGCTGTAGATCTCATACTTGGCGCCCACGTCGATGCCGCGGGTCGGCTCATCCAGGATGAGCACGTCCGCGTCCGCATACATCCACTTGGCGAGCAGCACCTTCTGCTGGTTGCCGCCGGAAAGATTTCCGGCCAGCTGCTGGACGGAAGGCGTCTTGGTCCTCAGCTTTTCCCGGTATTCTTCCGCGGCCTGGTTTTCCTTTGCCGTGTCGATGACGCCAAGCGTACAGACCTTGTCAAGCCTTGCCAGGGTATTGTTGACCGCGATGGTCTGGGGCAGGATAAGGCCGTTGCCCTTCCGGTCCTCGGTAACATAGGCAAGCCCCGCGGCAATGGCCTGGCGCTCACTCCGCAGCTTTTTCTCCTCGCCGTTTATGAAAAGCGTTCCCGTGATGCCCGTGCCGTAGGCGTGCCCAAAGATCGACATGGCAAGCTCGGTCCTGCCGGCTCCCTGGAGGCCCGAAAAGCCCACGATCTCGCCCTTGCGGACGTAGAAGGAGACATCGTCGTCCACCACCTTCTCGGTGTAGACCGGGTGGTGTACCGTCCAGTTTTTGACCTCAAGCCCGATCTCGTCGCTGATGCACCGCTCCCTCTTTGGGAATCGGTCAGAGATTTCACGCCCCACCATGCCTTTGATGATCCGTTCCTCGTCAACGGTCCGGTTCTGGTTATCGATGGTCTCGATCGTCGCGCCGTCGCGGAGGACGGTGATCCGGTCCGCCACGTAGGCGATCTCGTTGAGCTTATGGGAGATGATGATGGATGTCATGCCCTGCTTCTTAAATTCCAGCAGGAGGTTCAGGAGCATGCGGGAATCCTCTTCATTCAGGGAGGATGTGGGCTCGTCCAGGATAAGGAGCTTGACATTCTTCGAAAGCGCCTTGGCGATCTCGACAAGCTGCTGCTTGCCGGTGCCGATGTCTTTGATCAGGGTATGCTCGCTTTCCTTAAGGCCAACCTGGTCCATGTGCGTCCTCGCCTCATGGTAGGTGCGGTCCCAGTCAATGCCGAAGAGCCCCTTTCTCTCATTGCCGAGAAACATGTTTTCACCGATGGAGAGCTCCGGGATAAGGGCAAGCTCCTGGTGGATGATAACGATTCCCAGCTTTTCGCTGTCCTTAAGCGCGTTAAAACGGCAGACGTTCCCGTTATAGATGATGTCGCCGGTATAGCTGCCGTAGGGGTACGTGCCGGAAAGCACGTTCATCAATGTGGATTTCCCCGCGCCGTTCTCACCGACCAGCGCATGGATCTCGCCGCGCTCCACCTCGAGATTCACGTTATCAAGCGCTTTCACGCCGGGAAATTCCTTCGTGATGTTCTTCATCACAAGAATATGGTCGCTCAAATAAACCCCTCCTCTTCTTTACAAAAGCCTGCACAGCCGGAATGTTTTTTATCGCGGTCCTGCCCGCCCGCGAGGCGGCGTTCACCGCAAGGCGATAAAATCGAGTAGGAGAGGGAATCCCCTCCTGCTCGCCCGCGGGGCGGCGTTCACCGCAAGGCGATAAAAGCGAAAAACGAGGGACGGGGGAGACCCCCGCCCCTCGCTTTTTTTACACTCTACAGTGCCGAAGGATACTTATTTGAGCGTGGATACCAGATACTTCCCATCCTCGTCCCAAGCATAGTTGCCGGTCTCGATCAGAAGGTCTAAGTTGCTCGCGTCGATGGAGTAGGGAACCAGCAGATAGGAGGGAACAACACCAAGGCCATTGTCGTAGGTCTCGGTATCGAAAGCGGCCTCTGCGGGGAACTGTTCGCAGAGCTCAGCGCCCGGGGTCTCGCCGTTGAGGATGGCGGAGACAAGGACCAGCGTGACACCGGCTTCGTCGGAGACGTTCTTGTAAACCGTCATGGTCTGGGTGCCATCGACGATGTTCTGGAGGTTTCCGATATCGCCGTCCTGGCCGGTAACGATGGGCTGGTTTTCGCCGGCATAGTCAGTAAGGATGGCCTGGGCAACGCCGGCAGCCGTGGAATCGTTGGAGCAGAGGGCAACATCGAGAACGGTTCCGTCGCCATAGTAGGAGGCGAGAGTATTCTGGAAGTTCTCAAGAGCCTGGTCGGTGCTCCACTGATCCGTAGCAACCTGCTGGAAGCTGGTCTTGCCGGAGGGGATCTTTAAGGTGCCTGCCTCGATGAACGGAGCCAGGGTATCATAGGCGCCGTTAAAGAAGTAGGTCGCGTTGGTGTCGGCAGGATCGCCGGCGGTAAATTCAATGTTATAGGTCTTGTCGCCGGCATTTTCAAGATCAAGGGCATCGATCACATACTGAGCCTGAAGCACGCCGACCGTGTAGTTATCAAAGGAGACATAGTAGGCAACATTGGCATTGTTGATCAGACGGTCATAGGCAATGACCGTGATGCCGGCCTCCTCAGCGTCCGCCAGGACGGGGCTTAAGGTGTCGGAATCGATGGCGGAGATGATAAGGACATCAACACCGTCAGCGATCATGTTGGCGATATCGTTGTTCTGCTGGACATATTTGTTGTCGGAATATGTCAGCTCGACCTTATAGCCGGCAGCCTCGAACTGATCCTTAAGATAGGAGCCGTCACGATTCCACCTCTCCAGGGACTTGGTCGGCATGGAGATACCAACAGTTTTGACATCCTGAGCAAAAGCCGTGCCCGTGCAGGCCAGCCCCAGAACCATAGCCAGTGAGAGGATTAGCGAAACAGATTTTTTCATGTGGAACCTCCTTTTTGAGTTGATCTTTAAGTTGATCCTGTTCTTTAATCTTGCACCTTTGAGTCTTGCCTTTAAATTTTGCAATACTCCCAGTTTTTAAAGCCAGTCCGGCTTTAATAAGTTCATTTTAGCCATAGTGCCCGCCAGCGTCAAGAATATTTCATTGTGATTTCATCCTTAATTCGTCGATTTTATTTCGGCATTATAGTTATTTTATATAAACTGTGTCTCCAAACATGCAAGATGTTCCTCAAGTCATGCACTATCCTTCTTTGCCGGGTTCTACGATCTCTGTTTCGCTGAAAGACGCGTTTTAGGCATCCTTTCAATGGCCGGGCTTTATAAAATGTCAGCCGTAAAACCACATGCCTTTAGGCGTGTGGATACACGGCGTCCGGTAACATCAACCTTGGTTTTGAATGAAAACCCTAATCCCCCAGCTATGCTGGGGAGAATTGAGTAAGCGGAAGC
>CAMNNO010000244.1 GCA_946545475.1 uncultured Blautia sp. | reverse complement strand
CAGAGCCGTCAGGCTCTCAGAAGCCACAGACCTTTATGGTCTGTGGTAGTTCACCACCTTATTTTCTCATCTGTGCAAAGGCCGTGAGCCAGCCGCACAGGTGGACATTTTTACAACGAAGGAGGATGCACAACATGAAAAAAGCACGAGCACTCACTGCTGCCTGCCTCAGCGCAGCCATGATCCTCTCCAGCCTCGGCTTAAACACCGTCTGGGCCGTTGAGCCCGGTGTCGCGACCGATGGCAACGGATGGTATCTGTGGGATGAGAATAACCAGCTCACCATCGAGGGCCGCGGCGCTGAGGGCACCGAAGCCGTGGTTTCCGCCGGTAAGGTTGAAGCCACCCAGGCCGGCCTTGAGATCATCAAGAAGGGCGGCAACGCGGTCGACGCGGCCATCGCCGTTTCCTTCGCCCTTGGCGTCTGCGAGCCCCAGGCCTCCGGCATCGGCGGCGGCGGCTTTATGACCATCCACAGCGCCGACGGCGTGGATACCTTCATCAACTTCCGCGAGATTGCCCCCATGTATGCCACACCCGAAATGTGGGTCGTGGACGAGAGCGGCCGCGTCATCTCCGGCCAGAAGCAGAAGGGCGGCAAGTCCATCGGCGTTCCCGGCAATGTCCGCGGCATGGAATATGCCTTCAATAACTTCGGCTCCGGCAATGTCACCTGGGCAGAGGTCCTTCAGCCCGCCATCGACCTGGCCACCGAAGGCTTCCAGGTTTCCCCGACGCTCTACAACGATGCCATCAGCTCCTATTCCGAGATGATCGACTATCCGGAGCTGGGCAAGATCTACCTGGATGAGTTCGGCCTGAACTACGAGATCGGCGATGTCATCAAGAACCCCGACCTTGCCAAGACCCTTAAGATGATCGCCGACGGCGGCGCCGATGCCTTCTACACCGGCCCCATCGCCGAAGCTATCGTAAAGGCCACGAACCTCTACGGCGGCGTCATGACCCTCGCTGACCTTGAAAACTATCAGCCCACCGTCCTCGAACCCGCCAAGGGAACCTACCGCGGATATCAGATCATCTCCTCTCCGCTTCCCTCCTCCGGCGGCACCCATGTCATCGAAGCCCTCAACATCCTTGAGAACTTTGACATGGCCTCCTTCGAGTACGATTCCCTTGAGCGCCTCTCCCTCATGGCCGAGGTCAACAAGCTCATCTATGCCGACCGCGGCAAATACATGGGCGATCCCCAGTTCGTCGAGGTTCCCGTCAACGGCATCCTTTCCAAGGAAAGGGCAAAAGAGCTTGCTGACATGATCACCATTGGCACCCCCGGCGAGTATGAGGACGTGGACCCCTGGCAGTATGAGCATGAGGACACCACCCACTTCTCCGTGGCCGATAAGGACGGCAACATGGTCGGCGTCACCCAGACCGTCAACTATTACTTCGGCTCCGCCGTCGTCCCGGCCGGCTACGGCTTCTGCCTGAACGACGAGATGGACGACTTCTCCGCCGATCCCACCTCCCCCAACGCCATTGCCGGCGGCAAGTGCCCGCTGTCCTCCATGAGCCCCACCGTCGTCCTCAAGGAAGACGGCACGCCTTTCATGGTCCTTGGCTCCCCCGGCGGCACCACCATCATCACCACCGTTGAGGAGGTCATCTCCAACGTCATCGACTACGGCATGAGCATGCAGGAAGCCATCGACGCTCCCCGCTTCACCAACCGCACCACCGGCGCCGTCTCCTACGAGAACCGCTACGAAGCCTTCAAAGAGCTCGAGGCCGCCGGCTATGCCGTTACCGAATCCGACGCCTTCAACCGCTCCTTCGGTTCCGTCCAGGCCATCATGTACGGCGAGGACGGCGTCCTCTACGGCGGCGCCGATCCCAGGCGCGACGGCAAGGCCCTTGGCTATTGATCGGACATTGCCCGGCATAGAGCAGACAGCTTCGAACAAAGCATAAACGCCAGACAAGGCCGGCGCCCTGCCATATAAAAAGAACCCATGATCCCTGTTAACTCTGGAATCATGGGTTCTTTTTTTCGTTCGCGCATATCAATGCCCGGCGGGGCGCCCCGGGTTCCTATGGCCCTTTTGGGCGCGTTGACAGGGACTGCCTTAAAAAAGCGTTTCGTCATAAGCATGCTCCTTTCTTTTTCAGGCTTTGATCATGGCATAGCGCCTGCCGTTTAAGACGCGCAGCATGTGGTCCATCGGGGTCACGTTTCCGTCGAATGCGTGGGCAAGCATGTGGGTGCTGGCGCCGCTTGTGAGGGCCGTGCCTCTCGTGTGAGCCGTAACGGGAGTCTGCATCTGCCAGCTGTTCACGTTGTGGAAGACGACGGCGGGCATCTGGTAGCCATAGGCCTCAAAGAGCTCGCGGGCTTCTTCATACACGGTTTTGTCCGCGTTTCTCATGGCAATGTTAAATTCCATGTCGGAGAAGATATAAAGGACCTTCGGCATCTCTTCCTGGCTGGCTTCATTTTTTACCGCCGTTTCAAGGATCAGGTTAAAGACGCCCTCAAGGTTTGTGCTGCCGCCCCAGGGAAGGCTTCCGATATATTTCAGCTTATCGCGGAGAGTCGCGCCATGGATTTTCACCAGATGGGGATTGCTCTCAAAGGTGATCAGATGGTTATGGAATATGCCCTCGCACCTCTCGGCGCAGTAAAGCCCCATGGCCTGGGAGATCAGCGCCGGCATGAGGGGGCCATATGAGCAGTACATGGATCCGGATGTGTCCACGACGCTGATGGCATTTTTGCTGCCAACAGCCCCGGGAAGGCATGCCCACAGCATCTCCAGCGTATCCATGCCTTCGGCATCGCTGTCCCAATAGCCGTATTTAAAGATGTCCCAATAGCCGCCCTTAAAGAAGGGCCTCAGAACTTCGTAGGGGAACAGCGTTTCCGCATGCATCTTCTTTTCACCGGCAGCGACGCCTGAGAGGTATTCGCTAAAACGCTCCTTGTCCGCACGTTCAAAGGCGCCCCGGTACTTCAGCATAGCCTGGGCGGGCAGCGCTTCGTAGTTGATCCGCTCCGGCCTCTTTCTGGTCATCTGGCACTCAGCCAGGCCGATGCGGGCTCTGAGGGCGGTGATCAGCCGGCGGTATTCCCTCTGCTCCATGCCTAAGGCAGCGATCAGCTTCTGCGCCGTCTTCCGGGTGCGAAAGCTTGAGGTGTTATCCGAGGGCAGCCACTTGGCAAGGAGCGAGATGTGGGCAGCCTCATCCCCGGCCTTTCTCCGTTTCAGGGCAGCCTCATCCTCAGCGAGCTGGACACTTATCGCCTGCACGGCTTCCTTTTGGGCCGGCGTGCCGAGAAGGCACAGCATGTCGTCATAGCGTCCGAACTCAGCGATGTACGGCACATTCTTTTTTGCCGATTCCGGCCAGGTGCGGGCAACGTGGCGAAGAAGCGTCCTAAAAAGCTTTCTCTCGCCCATGCCGCCGCGGATGTCCCGCAAGTGGAACAAAAGCTTCATGGCAAGGTCAGGGGTCTCGATATAGGCCCGCTCAAACAGGCGGATCTGGTCAGAGGGCCTGCGGTAGCGCATGCCTCCGGCCACGGCAAAAAAATCGAGGCAGGCATCGCCGGTGCTTCCATGGGTCTTAGCTCCATTTAAGGTGCGCGTATAATTGGCTTCGGTTTTTAAGCTTTCAAGATAGCTCATGTCTTTTCCTCCTTTCTTCCATGCTGACGGCATTTCAGCCGCCGCGAGGACGATCCCTCGCATTTCCGAAAAGTTCCCGGGAGGGTGTTCCCCCGGGAATGGAACCATCCTGGCTTTGCGCTTTCACCGGTGCAAAATGCCAGACGGCAGGCAGCCGCTCCTCCTTCGCCCTCAGAGGACCTGGCCATATAGGCATCCCTGCTTTCTGCCCATCCTGCGGAGGACCTTTATCGCCTCCCCGCTCCCTTTCCGATCTGCTCCTTATCATCCTCCCCATTTCGGGAAGAGTTCCCGCCTCTTTCACGGCCATATTGGCCGCAAAAGGCCCGGGATAGCGCCATGCCCATGACGCTCTCTTTTGATGAAGAGATTCTGCGCATGGAGCGCTCTGGCAGAGAATGTCAGCCGCCCGCCTGGGAATGGCTGCCGTCCTCCCCCATGTTTGAGATGAGTGGCCCTTTTGTCCCGTTCCGTAGCTTCAGGGTCAGTCCATGGGTTCTTCCGGCATCGCTTCTGCCGCGGTGCTTAACACGCCGGTCGTAGGTGACGCCATGGCGGATTTTGGGAAAAATGTCGGATATAAAAGATATTTTTTGACAGACGCTTATCGTTTTCATCGATCGCTATGCTTGTATTCTGTCAGAGATGCATGGGCGAATGAGCCTCCTTTCGGAACGGTTCCGCCAGCTCTATGTACGGGTGCCACACGACCTGGGTCTCCTTTTCTCCCTGTGTGTGTTTCCTGAAAATCCATTTCCCGTTCTGACAGCGCTGCTGTGTGCGCCTAAATATCTTTTCCTATCCGCAGGAAACCCCTCTTCCGCCGAAGCCGGTTCTCTGCCTGGCTTCTTCGGTAAGGAACATCTTTGTTCCCTGTCGATGGTCATATCTTAGCATGATTTTTGCCATCAGTCTCTAAACTGGTGGTATATGGGGAGACCCCATCGCCCCCTGTAGGACATTTGGGGTTATGCTTATCTGGCGGTAGGTTTTGGGGGCGGTATGTTTCTTTTTGTCTTTTCTATTCTGCTCTTACCTGGCGGTAGGTTTTGGGGGCGCTATGTTTCTTTTTGTTTTTTCTATTCTACTCTTACCTGCCGGTAGGTGCCAGGGGAGGGGGGGCCGCTCA
>CAMNNO010000243.1 GCA_946545475.1 uncultured Blautia sp. | reverse complement strand
GCCTGGACAAGGTTCTGCGGCACATCCTGATAGTTGGCCAGAAGCTGCTTGGTGTCCTTGGGAAGGCAGTAGCCGCCGTATCCGAAGGAGGGATTGTTATAGTAGTCGCCCACCCTGGGGTCAAGGCAGACGCCCTTGATGATATGGGCCGTATTCAGGCCCTTAACCTCCGCGTAGGTATCCAGCTCGTTGAAATAGCTGACCCGGAGGGCCAGGTAGGTATTGACGAACAGCTTGGTCGCCTCCGCCTCGGTGCAGCCCATGAACAGGACGGGGATGTCGGTCTTGATGGCGCCCTGGGAGAGCATGGCGGCAAAGATCCTGGCCTCCTCCTCCCTTTCCTTTGTCATCCCGACAATGATCCGGCTGGGATACAGATTATCATAAAGGGCTTTGGATTCCCGCAAAAATTCCGGGCTGAAAAGGATGTTGTCCATATCCAGCTTTTCCCGGATATGGAGGGTATAGCCTACGGGAATGGTAGACTTGATGACGACCGTCGGCTTCTTCGCCCTGTCCTTTGTCGCTTCTTTTACCAGCGATAACACGCTTTCCACATGGCTGCAGTCGAAATAATTGGTCTTGGGGTCGTAGTTTGTCGGAGCGGCCACAACAATGACATCCGCGTCCGCATAGGCCGCCGCCCCGTCTGTCGTAGCCGTGAGGGACAGGCCCCTTTCCTCGTGCTCCTCGAGATAGCGCTCAATGTAATCGTCCTGGATAGGGCTGATAAAGCGGTTCAGCTTCTCCACTTTTTCTTCCAGGATATCCACGGCCGTCACATCATGGTGCTGCGACAAAAGCACAGCTAGGGACAGCCCGACATAGCCCGTACCGGCAATGGCAACTTTAAAGCGGGGAAGTTTCTCCCTTGATGAATACTCCATATTATCACATACCTCCACTATTTTTTATGAAATCGGGTCAGATGACGGATATTGGGTTAAAAAATGTTATTATAGCGCAGCGCCCTGCCGATCTGGCGGGATTTAAAATTACAGCCGAAAACCGCCCCGGCGGATATTCCCGCCGCCCCGTCAAACGTTATTCCTTCTTCCAGAAAAATATCGATCACCCCGCAGGTAAACATTCCCCGCATGGCGCCGCCTTCCATGATCAAGCCTCTCTTCATGCCAGCCTCCGGTATCATTTGTTTCTTATCACTTTAATACAAAAAGCGTGTCTTGACAAGCATTTTTCACAAGGCTATAATCGGCATAGCAGCCATTTAACACTTCACCATTTTACAGCAGAAAAGGAGTATTCCATTATGAAAGCTCAGGTAACACGGGCATTAAAAACAACATTGGCCGCGGCTCTTTGCACGGGTATGATCTCCGGCAGCGCCTATGCCTGCACGACCATCTATGTCGGCAGCGGCCTGACGGACGACGGCACCACCATCTATGGCAGAAGCGAGGATTATTCCAACAGCCAGAACAAGCTTTTCTATGTCAGCCCGGCCGGGAACCATACCGCCGGCGAGGTTTATGACGGATGCTACGGCTTCCAGTGGACCTTTACCCACGACAGCTATTCCTATACCGCCTTCCGCGATGACAACGGCGAAGCCGTAGACTTTGTCTGCCCCGATTGCGGAGGCACCCACACCCATACGCCCTATGAGGCCGCCGGCACCAACGAAAAGGGCGTGACCGTCACCGCCACCGAGACCCTTCATGGTTCCGATGTCATGGAAGGCGCCGATCCCTACGAGGACGCCGGCATTGAGGAAGCCGAAATTCCCACCGTTCTCCTCTCCGAGGCCGCTACCGCCCGGGAAGCCCTTGATATCCTGACCGGCATTTACGACACGGCCGGCGCCAACGCCGGCTCCGGCATCATCATTGGCGACAAGGACGAGACCTGGTATATCGAAAACCTCTCCGGCCATCAGTATATCGCGCTCCGCCTGCCTGAAAGCCTGGTATTTGTCCAGCCCAATATGTCCGTCATCGGCAGCATCGACCTTGATGACGCGGAAAACGTCGTCGCCTCCGAGGGGCTTATCTCCGCGGCCGTTGACGCCGGCGTTTTTGTCGGCAACGCCGATGAGAATGTCATCGCCTTTACAGCTTCCTACTACGGCGAAAGCACCCCCAACGCCCGCATGACCGATGCCCTCGCCTACCTTGACCCGGCCAGCTATGCCGAAGAGGGCAGCGTAAGCTCCGATGCCTACTTCATCACCAATGTCGCCGAGGATGGCTCCATTGTTCCCATGACGACCAATATCAATCTGGACAGGCCGTATGGCATCGCCGATGTCCAGAACTTCTATCATATCCCCAGCATCGGCTACGTCCGCAACCTTGAGACCCATATCTTCCAGGTCGGCCCTGACGATTCCGCCACCAATACCGTGGAATGGGCAGCCATGAACGATACCGCCCTTGGCGTCTTTGTTCCCTACTATCCGATGCTGACCACGGATACCGCCGCTCCCTATCAGCTCAGCACAGCCGAGGCCGCGTTTGTCACGGAAGCCCCGGAAGGACAGCTCTCCTACCCGACCACGGTCAACCAGCGGATTGACGGTGAGCGCGTGGCCGTCGACGGCTTCCGCGTGTTCCCCGAAAACTGGGCCGATTCCATGTACTGGAGCTTTGACGTTATCAGCAACCTTGTGATGTACGGCGGCCTGGATGAGGCGGTTGTCGCGGACACCTACAAGGCCATTTATGATAAGCAGGCCGAGGTCAACAGCGCTTTTGCCGCCCTCGATGCCGACGGCATCACGGCGGAGGCGGCCACAACTTTCAGCAAGGAGACAGCCGAGGATGTCTACGCCTTCGCCGTTTCCCTTGCCAATGAGCTGAGCGCCGAGTAAATTTCAATTGAGCAGGAAGGGGCTCCGCCCCCGCGATAAAATCGAGTAGGAGGGGAGAATCCCCTCCTGCTCGCCCGCGGGGCGGCGTTCGGCGTAAGCCGAAATATTTCCTTACGCCGCCCCTGTGATAAAAAGCGAATAGGGTAGAGAGAGGCGCATCCTCCCTCTACCCTATTTGCTTTTATCGCAAGAGTGAGCATGAGGGGATCCTCCCCTTCTGCTCGATGTCCGCTATATTCTTTCCAGCGCCTTTTTCATCAGGTAGGCGTCCTGGGCGCTTTTTATGGACATCCCGTTGATCTGCTGATACTTTTCGCACCCTCTGCCGAGAAGGAGGATCAATGTCTTTTCCTCACTCTCTTTTGCCATGCCGACGGCTGCCTCGACGGCTTTTTCCCTGTCCTCTATAATGCGCGAGGGACAGCCGGTAAGCTCGACGTACTGCTCCACCTCCTCGGCAATCTTTCTGGGTGGCTCGTCGCCGGGGTCGTCGTCTGTGATAAACACATAGTCCGAAAACAGGCCTGAGATCGTTCCCAGCTCCTGGCGGCGGTTGAAGGCTTTTCCGCCGGGGCAGCCGAATATGGTGATGATATTCTTATAAGAGCCATACTCCCGGTACGCGGCGTCAAACATTTTTTCAAAGCTTAAGCGGTTATGCGCAAAATCCACGATGCCGCAGATACGGCCGTCCCGGCTGTAATAGTTCTCCATGCGCCCCGGGACAAAGGTCTCCTCCAGGGCTTTTTTCATGCACTCCAGAGGCACGCCGTAAACATAGGCTGCCGCGATGGCGGCAAGGGCATTCTCCACGTTGAAGCGTCCGCGCATGCCCAGATGAAATTCCGTGCAGAAGCGCTCGCAGGACACCTGGAACGCGATACGTTCCCCATCCTGCCGGACGCTGTTAAGGCGGATATTCGCCGAGGGATGCCGGCCGAAGGTCACAAGGCTCTGCGACTTCCGGGCCGCCTTGACAATGCGCTCCGCATGGTCGGCGTCCAGGTTGACGCAGGCGGTCCTGCTCTGCCGGAAGATGGAAAGCTTGGCGCTGAAGTAGTCCTCAAAATCCGTATGCTCGTTGGGGCTTATATGGTCCTCCGATATATTGAGGAAGACCCCCACCTGGAAGCACAGCTCCCGCACGCGCTTGTACTTGAGGGCCTGGCTGGAAACCTCCATGGTCAGGTACCTGGCGCCGCTGTCCCTGGCCGTCCGGATGATGTGGTGAAGGTCGGGGGCTTCCGGGGTCGTCATAATGGCGTCCCGGCGAAGGCGCCCGTCATAATATTCCACGGTGGAGATCAGGGCGGTTTCCGGCTCGCCTTTTTGCAGGGCCCACTCATCCAGCATGGCTTTCAGATACCAGGCTGTCGTGGTCTTTCCCTTAGTTCCGGTAATGCCGGTAATTTTGGGATCTTCCGGCTCGTACTGATAAACGAAGGCGGAGGCGGCCGCCATGGCTTTCCGGATATCCGTAACAATAAAACCGGCGATCTCTCCTGCTTCCTCGGGGTAAGGCACCTCGCTTAAGTAAGCGATACAGCCCCTTTCTGATGCTTCTTTAAGATATGCCGGGCGAAAGGCGGCTCCCTTGCAGATGAACAGACCTCCCCGGAGCACCTGCCGGGAATCCGCATATATTCCCAGAATCTGTTGTTTCATGTTCTTGTTTCCCTGCACTTCCCGAAGCAAAGAACGGTCGGCGAGACAGGCTTCCAGGTCTTCCAGTGTCAACATTTCCTTTTTCTCCTAACCATTTGGTACTCGCGAACGAATTTAGCTGCCGATCGCAGTTCCGATCGCAGTTCTATGCCGCGGTATATGCAGTCTCACTAAAATAATTGTCCACGTCAATTATTAAATGTAACCCGTATCACTGTGCGAAGTTCCCGAAATCATCCCCATGCCGGTGTGAACTACCACAGACCATAAAGGTCTGTGGCTTCTGAGAGCCTGACGGCTCT
>CAMNNO010000242.1 GCA_946545475.1 uncultured Blautia sp. | reverse complement strand
GCCCCCCCTCCCCTGCGCCTACCGCCAGGTAAGAGTAAAATAGAAGAGTTAAAAGTAGCATAGCGCACCAGAAACCTACCGTTAGATAAGCATAACCCAGAATGCTCTACAGGGAGCGATGGGGTCCCCACATAAACTTGTATTTATCTTAGAAAATCGTGCGTTTATCCTGGTCCCCATTTCTTCTCCTATTTACAAATGCCTGTAAATATGATAGGATTTCAGACAGGTTGCAAAAGCGTTGTTTGCTTATAAAGTGTTGTTTGCTTATAAAGCGTTGTTCACTTATAAAGCGTTGTTTACTTATAATGAGAAAGAAAAAAGGAGGGATCCTCTTTATGGATAAGAAAAACTATTACATAACTACGGCCATCGCCTACGCCTCCGGCAAGCCCCACATCGGCAACACCTATGAGATCGTCCTGGCGGATGCCATCGCGCGCTATAAGAGGCAGCAGGGCTATAACGTATTCTTCCAGACCGGCACGGACGAGCACGGCCAGAAGATCGAGCTCAAGGCGAAGGATGCCGGCAAGTCCCCCAAGGAATTTGTGGACGAGACAGCGGCCGAGATCAAGCGCATCTGGGACCTCATGGATACCTCCTACGATAAGTTCATCCGCACAACGGACGACTATCACGAGAAACAGGTCCAGAAAATGTTCAAAAAAATGTACGCCAAGGGCGACATTTATAAAGGCAGCTACGAGGGCCTCTACTGTACCCCCTGCGAATCCTTCTTCACCGAATCCCAGCTGGTGGACGGCAAGTGCCCGGACTGCGGCCGCCCGGTGACGCCGGCCAAGGAGGAGGCCTACTTCTTCCGCATGAGCAAGTACGCCGACCGCCTGATCGAGCACATCAACACCCATCCGGAGTTCATCCAGCCCGAATCCCGCAAGAACGAGATGATGAACAACTTCCTGCTCCCGGGCCTCCAGGACCTGTGCGTGTCCCGCACCTCCTTCAAGTGGGGCATCCCCGTGGACTTTGACCCGAATCATGTCGTATACGTCTGGCTGGACGCCCTGACCAACTATATCACGGGCGTGGGGTACGACGCGGACGGCAATTATGACGAGATGTACAAAAAGTTCTGGCCGGCGGACCTGCACCTGATCGGCAAGGACATCATCCGCTTCCATACCATCTACTGGCCCATCTTCCTGATGTCCCTGGAAGAGCCGCTGCCCAAGCAGGTCTTCGGCCATCCCTGGCTCCTCCAGGGCGACGGCAAGATGAGCAAGTCCAAGGGCAACGTCATCTACGCCGACGACCTGGTGGACTTCTTCGGCGTCGACGCGGTGCGCTTCTTCGTCCTGCATGAGATGCCCTTCGACAACGACGGCGTCATCACCTGGGAGCTCCTGGTCGAGCGCATCAACTCCGAGCTCGCCAACACGCTGGGCAACCTCGTCAACCGCACCATCTCCATGTCCAACAAGTATTTCGGCGGCGTGGTGGAAAATAAGGGCGTCTGCGAGCCCGTGGATGAGGACCTTAAGGCCGTTGTCCTGGCAACGCCCGGAAAAGTGGAAGAGAAGATGGAGAAGCTGCGCGTTGCGGATGCCATTTCCGAGATCTTCACGCTGTTCAAGCGCTGCAACAAATATATCGACGAGACCATGCCCTGGGCGCTTGCCAAGGATGAGGAGAAAAAGGACCGCCTCGCCACCGTCCTCTACAACCTGGTGGAGGGCATCACCATCGGCGCCATCCTCCTCAAGTCCTTCCTGCCGGGCACCACGGACAGGATCCTCTCCCAGCTTAACGCCCCGTGGCGTGAGCTCTCCGAGCTTGACACCTTTGGAAAGTATCCGTCGGGCCAGGTCGTCACGGACAAGCCGGAGATCCTCTTTGCCCGCCTGGACCTTAAAGAGGTGCTGGAGAAGGTAGAAGCCCTCCAGGCCAAAGCCGCCGCAGCAGCTCCCGCCCCGGCCGCGGAGGAGAAGGAAGAGAAGGCGGAAAGCGATGCCATTGACCTTCCCGCCAAGCCCGAGATCACCTACGAAGAGTTCGAAAAGCTCCAGTTCCAGGTCGGCGAGATCATCGCGTGCGAGGCCGTCAAGAAGTCGAAAAAGCTCCTCTGCTCTAAGGTTAAGATCGGAAGCGAAGTGCGCACCATCGTCTCCGGCATCAAGGCCAGCTATTCACCCGAGGAGATGGTCGGCAAGAAAGTCATGGTCGTCACAAACTTAAAGCCCGCCACCCTCGCCGGCATCGAAAGCCAGGGCATGATCCTCTGCGCCGCGGACGCCGAGGATAAGTTAAGCCTCATGGTCCCCGAGAGGGATATGCCATCCGGCGCTGAGGTCCGATAAGATATCACGGCTTATTATACCCGGCAGCGCTATAGCATGATGCGAAAAGTGCTATAGCGCTGCCGGGTTTTGAACAGGAGAAAAGAGAGCCTCTAAAATGATTTTTGAAACACACGCCCATTACGATGACAGGGCCTTCGACGCCGACCGCGATGCCCTTCTTTCTTCCATGCCCGAAAACGGCATCGGCTGTATTGTCAATGTCTGCGCGGATGTGGAAAGCCTGGACACCACCATCGCCCTGGCAAAAGCATACCCGTACATTTACGCCGCCGTCGGCATCCACCCGGAATACGCCCACAGGATAACCCCCGACCTCCTTTCGGAAGTCGCTTCTCTGACAAAGTACGAAAAGACCGTCGCCGTCGGCGAGATCGGCCTCGACTACTACTGGAATAAAGAAGAAGACCACAAACAGAAGCAAAGGGAAACCTTACGCGCCCAGCTTTCCATCGCCGGCGAGACGGGCCTCCCCTTCATCATCCACAGCCGCGACGCCGCCGAGGACACCCTCACCATCATGAAGGACACGATCAAAGAACTCCCCGCCGGCGGCATCATGCACTGCTACTCCTACAGCTTAGAGCACGCCCGGGAGTACCTGAACATGGGCATCTACCTTGGCATCGGCGGCGTCGTGACCTACAAAAACGCCCAGAAACTGAAAGACGTGGTCGCCTACGCCCCCCTCTCCCAGCTTGTCCTGGAGACCGACTGCCCCTACCTTACCCCTGTTCCCTACCGGGGAAAGCGAAACTCCTCCCTCAACCTCCCCTTCATCGCCCAGGAGATAGCCGCCATCAAAGGAATACCGGCGGAAGAGGTCATCCGCCAGACGGAGGAAAATGCCCGGAATATCTTTAAAAAAATCAGAGCCTGATCAGGGCTGATAGCTGAAGAAGGCAGGAAAGGAATGAGATATCCTTTCCTGCCTTTTTAGTGGCGATACGTTTAACAGTATCACTTTCTTGATCATGGTATATACCGCAGCGCAGATGAAAACGTGTTATTTTTCTGTGTCCGCGGATATAAAAAATATTTTCTTTTCATGAAACATTTCTGCGCTTCTCTACGTTCTTATATGTGAAGACGTCTTTAAGCCAGACTTTGAGTTACAGGCATATCTCCTGGCAACCGGCTGCATATGGAAGAAACCTTGTGTCCGCGAGTATAGAAAGCATGAACGTATGATCGATGAACAGTTTTTGATTGAGATGACGAAAGACATGGAGCGTATAAAGGAGGAAGCCGGAATGAAGAGGCAGGAAAAAGAGAAGCTGATGAAGCGGATCCGCTATGCCCATAGAAGCGTGGGAAGCTGGAGACGCTATGCCGTGTCATGCGCCGCAGCGGTGGCAGTGATCGGTTCCGCGTTTGCGGCGGCGAATATCTTTATGGAGAAGACCGAGATCGCAGAAGGCACTACGGTTGAGGGGACGATGGAAACTTTTGACGAGGACGGCAGCAGGACCGGCGAGATAAGCGTTTTTTATGACGGGGCGGGAATGATCCTCACCTTTACCGGAGAGCGGCCGGAAGGGCAGCGCATGGTGAAATTCCGCCCGGCCTACACGCCGGAAGCCTCCCCCGCAGGCTATGCCGTGTCCGACGGCTGGTACACCGACAACCTCACGGGCGAGGGCGATATCTCTGAGCCCGTTCCCTGGCAGATTGATGTCTACTATCCGAAAGCGGACACGGAGTTTGTCATCCTGGGGGATGTAAGCCTTGTCGAAGAGGGAAGCCTCGGCAGCCTTCTCATGACAAAGGTCTCTGTCATCCAGAGCAGCAAAGATGATCTGGCGCTGAACGTCGATGGAGAGAGGATCGATCTCGCGCCGCCGGCGGAGAGACAGTTCAACAATATCTTTCTCTTCGACCAGGAAAACGGCCACATGATCCGCATCACCGGAGCGCTTCCTTTTGAAGAACTTGACCGGATCGCAAGCGGCCTTGAGATCAGCCTCACCGATTCCCCCGCCCCGGAGGGGCAGTCCGGCATCGGCCTTATGAACAATGCGAGGGGCTGACTTCTATAGGAAACGTTAAAAGAAACTGACGTTCCACTATAAGCTTCCGGCGGATGCGCACGGATCTGCATAGGAAATATGCCGCTTACAGCGGTGCAGTAAACGACAAAAGGTTTATGGTGTCAAGCGCCATAAACCTTTTGTTGTAATTTTTTTGCTCAAAGCTATAATAAAAAGAACAGGATTTTTCACAACATAATTCTATGAAGAGAGAGTTCTTGCGTGAAGAGATGCAGAGAAGGGAGAATAGATGGTACAGCAGGCTGTAATAAAGAATGATAAAGAGCTTGAATTTGTCGTATTTTGCATTGAGAACCTGGCAACAGCGCTACACACAGATGCAAGAACCGTTTACCGTGCGCTTTGTGATCAGAGCGATATTCTTAAGGAATATATTGTACCGGGATATGAGTCTTTACATACACAGAGTAAACCCCCATGCCCTGTTCACTTGGCACCACCATAAATGAAACATAGCA
>CAMNNO010000241.1 GCA_946545475.1 uncultured Blautia sp. | reverse complement strand
AACCCACGGCCTCCACAATGCGAATGTGGCGCGCTCCCAACTGCGCTAATGCCCCATGAAAAATGGAAGCAATGGGGCTCGAACCCATGACCTCTCGCGTGTGAGGCGAACGCTCATCCCAGCTGAGCTATGCTTCCATGGCCTTTATTATAACAGCTTTTTTTCTAAAATCAATATGTAATTTCAATTTTTTAAAAAATTTTTGCTCTGATCGAGCGGAAGGGAAATCTCCCCTCTCGATTGGCGCCCCTGCCATAATGCAAAAGAGCCGGAGCTTCCGGCGGCGATGCCGGGGCTTCGGCTCTTGATATCAAAAGCTGGAAAAGAGACTCGAACTCTCGACCCCTTCATTACGAGTGAAGTGCTCTACCGACTGAGCTATTCCAGCTTGTGCTGAACACAAATGCTATTATACATACTTTTTAGAAAAATGCAAGAGGTTTTTCTAAAAAGTTTTTAAGGTTAATGTTTATGAAAGGAGCCTTAGAAGGATCTGCAGAGCGTAGGTCAGGAAGGATAGGACAAGGGTCACGATCACCAGGCGCAGGCCTCTGACAAAGCGGTCACATCTTTTGTGCAGCTTTTCAAGATCCGCGTTGACGATCTCACGGTACAGGGCGATCAGTTTCTCTTCTGCTTTTCGTGCCTCGCATTTGTCCAGCTTTTCACGGGCGATCTTATCCGGGTCCAGGCGCAGGATGCCTTCCGGCGCCAGAAGCCGCATAAAGTAGATCAGGTTCCACACATAGGTGACGGCTACGGCGATGGCTGTCAGGACGTAGGCTATCGTCAGGGCGTTCTGGAGTTTTGTGCCCTGAAAGGTCAGCTGCGGGATGCTTCCGAACAGGCTCGTGATAAAGACGAACATGAATCCCAGGAAGGTTACGCTGATATAGACCTTGTTGTCCAGCTTATTGCTGCGGTCAAACAGGTTCTGGTACTCGATCCGGAGCGATTCCAGTTCCTCCCTGGAGCCGCTGTTTATTCTCTCGTTCATTTCTTCTCCTCAATGATCATTTTGCTGATCCAACCGTATCTTATCATTATCCGGCGCATTTATCAACCGGCATTTTCTCTTGAAGTCGGGCGGAACATATGATATCGTTTTATGATGAACGTCAGAAAGCATCTGACATTCACGATTTCTCTGTAGAAAAGGAGCCTCTCCCGTGATTATTTCCGTCCTGAGTATTTTCCCGGAACTGTTTGAAAGCTTCCTGCTCTCTCCGGTCATTGCGCGCCAGATAAAGTCCGGGAGCCTTAGCGTTAATCTTGTTGACATTAAGAATTATGCCGGCGGGTCCTTCCGCCATATTGATGATTCGCCTTATGGGGGCGGCCCCGGCATGATCCTGCGCTGCGCGCCTGTTGTCGCTGCCCTGCGGGCCGCGAAGGAGGCTTTTCCTCTCCTTCCGTCCAGGACGGCTGCCCTGACGCCGGCCGGGTGTGTTTACCGCCAGGCGGATGCCCGGAGGTTTTCTCTTGTCCCGCATCTTATCCTGATCTGCGGGCACTATGAGGGCATGGACGAGCGCATCTACGATTACGTGGACGAGCGCATATCCGTCGGCGACTATATCCTGACCGGCGGCGAGGTTCCGGCCATGACGGTCATCGATTCCGTCACCCGCCTCCTTAGCGGGGCGCTCCGGAAGGAAAGCACGGAGGAGGAATCCTTTGAGAAAAATATCCTGGAATATCCCCAGTACACCCGCCCTGCCGTCTTTGAGGGCCGGCGTGTTCCGGATGTCCTTCTCTCCGGCAACCATGCGGCCATAGAGGCCTGGCGGCAGGACGCCGCCCTGGCCCTCACCCGCGCCCTCCGCCCTGATCTCTGATAGGAGAATTGGCGGCCTAAAAGCGTTATTTTTTTGCGTTTGCGAGTATAAAATATGGAGGAAATGGTGACATGATCATCAAACATGCTGACGTTTACTGCCCTGACCACCGGTTTTTCCGCCAGGATATCGTCATCCGGGAGGGGCGCATTCTGGAGGGGAGCTTCCCTCCCCTTCCGGGCGAGGAGGTTCTTGAGGCCGATGGGCTTTATGCCCTGCCCGGCCTTGTGGATATCCATTTTCATGGCTGCGCCGGCCATGATTTTTGTGATGCCGATCCCCTTGGGCTTGCGGCCATGGCCGATTTTGAGGCCTCCCGCGGCGTCCTGGCCATATGCCCGGCTACCATGACCCTCCCGGAGGATACGCTCCTTTCCATTATGGATACGGCGGCCGCCCACAGCTGCGGCCGGGGGGCCGATCTTGTGGGCATCTATCTGGAAGGGCCTTTCATCAGCGGCAAAAAGGCCGGGGCTCAGGACCCGGCCTATGTCTGTCCCGGCAGCGCCTCTATGGTGAGGCGGCTTAACGCCAGGAGCCATTCTCTGATAAAAATTGTGTGCGCAGCCCCGGAAATTCCGGAAAATCTGGCCATGATACGGGAAATCACGCCCGATATCCGCGTGAGCCTGGCCCATATGACCGCCTCCTACGAGGAAGCAAGCGCGGCCTTTTCGGCCGGGGCCTCCCAGCTCACCCACCTTTATAATGCCATGCCGGGCCTTCATCACCGCGCTCCCGGCCCCATACCGGCTGCCCTGGAGGCCGGGGCCGCCGCGGAGCTCATCGCCGACGGCATCCATGTCCACCCGGCCATGGTCCGCCTTTCCTTTTCCCTTTTCGGCCCCGAGCGCATCATCCTCATCTCAGACAGCATGCGCGCAACCGGCCTCCCCGACGGCCTTTACAGCCTCGGCGGACAGCCGGTGACTGTCTCCGGAAAGAGGGCTTTTCTCTCCTCGGACCCCTCCGTCATCGCCGGCAGCGTCACCTGCCTCTACGACTGCCTGAGAACCTGCGTTTGCGAGATGGGCATTCCTCTTACCGACGCTGTCAGAGCCGCTTCCGAAAATCCGGCCAGGGCTATCGGCGTCCAGAAGGACTACGGCACCCTTTCTCCCGGCTCTTACGGAAATGTCCTGCTCTCCGACAGGGACCTCAACCTGATCGCTGTCATCCAAAAAGGACAGCGCATCCATAACTACGGCCTCTGACCGGATATCTCCGGCCGGTATATGAACCGGGCAGGAGGGAAAATCCCCCGGCTGTCAGCTTCACCGCCGACAGCCGGGGATGTTGATATGGCCTTATTTCAGCCGATAAGCACCTGCCCTTGCGCATCCTGATCATCCATGATCAGCTCGGACACAGATTTTACCTTTATTGTTCCCCTGTGCGGGTTTTTGATGCTCACGACCGACGAGGCGATGTCGGCCTCCACATCCGATTTTTCAAAGGCAAGGTCGCAGTTGACCATGCGGCAGTTGACAAGCTTTAAGCCCTTGCAGTAGCACAGAGGCTGTGTGCCTGTGATCACGCAGTTCTCAAATGTCACATTCTCGCAGTACCAGGCCAGGTATTCTCCTGTTATGACGCTGTCCTTGACCAGGACGTTCCTGGCGTGCCAGAAGGCATCCTTTGTGTCAAACCTACAGTTTGTGAAAACCGAGTCCGTGATGTACTGGAAGGAATACTTTCCCTTAAGCGTGACGCGGTCGAATGTCAGGTGATCCGAGCGCAGCATAAAGTATTCGCCCTCGGCGCTGCTGTCGGCCATGGTGATCCCGCGCACGGACCATCCGAACTCCGGAGAGCGGATGTCGCAGCCGGAGACGCGGACATTCGCGCACTCCCGCAGCGCCTTGATGCCGTGCATCTTTGTATCCGTGATCTCGATATCCTCGGAATACCACAGCGCCGCGCGGCAGAGCTCCGTCATCTCGCTCTTCGAGATCTTAAGGCCCTTATCGTGCCAGAAGGGATAGCGGAGGTTAAAAAAGCACTCCTTTGCGCGGATATTGCGGCATTCCTTAAAAGCGCTCTCCCCGTCAGCCGGCCCGTCAAAGCGGCAGCGCACCGCCTCAACATCCCTGCTGCCGTATAAAGCCCTTTCCTCATCGAATATCTGATTTATTATTGTCTTCATATTATCTCGATCCTTACTATAGCATTGTTCAAAAATGGGGACGGTTCTTTTTTCCCGTCCCCATTTCTTCCCAATCATACGCTTATCCTGGCTTTATATTATCCAAGCTTTGCGGAGAAATCGGCCAGCACCTCGGAGATTTTGATCTGCTGCGGACAGACCTGTTCGCAGCTCCGGCACTGGAGGCAGGCCTGGGGGCGTTTTTCCTCCGGAATAGCCATGAGGGCCATCGGCGCGATAAACCCGCCGCCGGTGTAGGCATGCTCATTATAGAGGGCGATCAGGCCGGGGATATCCAGCTCCTGCGGACAGTGGCTGACGCAGTAGTGGCAGGCCGTGCAGGGAACCGTGCCCACGGAGAGCATCCTGCCGGCAATATCGAGAAGCGCCTTCATCTCGGCATCGCTAAGCTTCCTGTCCTCCGCAAAGGTGGCCAGGTTCTTTTCCAGCTGTTCCTCGTTTGACATGCCGGAAAGGATCATGGTCACGGAAGGAATGCTCTGCAGGAAGCGGAAAGCCCACGCCGGGATGTCCTCGTCCGGGCGCATGTTCGTAAGCTCCGCCTCATATTCCGCCCCGAGCTTCGCCAGCCTGCCGCCGCGGAGAGGCTCCATGACCCATACCGGGATGTTCCATTTATCCAGAAGCTCTACCTTTTCCTTACCGTTCTGGAATGTCCAGTCCAGGTAATTGAGCTGCAGCTGGCAGAATTCCATGTCCTTGCCGTAAGCCTCAAGGAAGCGCCTCAGCACCGGCATGCCGCCATGGCAGGAAAAGCCCAGATGCCGGATGCGGCCGTTCTGCTTCTGCTTCATGAGATAGCTGTAGATGCCATATTTTTCATCATCCAGGTAGGCGTCGATGTTCATCTCGCAGACATTGTGGAAGAGGTAAAAGTCAAAATATTCCACGCCCAGCT
>CAMNNO010000240.1 GCA_946545475.1 uncultured Blautia sp. | reverse complement strand
GCCCGTCACCGTCAGGTGACAAATTTCTTATGGGCGGCCCTGCCATAATAAAAAACGCACAGGAACTTCCCAAGTCCAGGGGAGCTCCTGTGCGTTTTTATTATCGCAGGGGACAGCGTAAGGAAATCATTGCCTAGCGGCGAACGCCGCCCCGCGGGCGAGTAGGAAGGGAAGCTTCCCCTCCTGCTCGATTAATGCCGCTAAAGCGGCGTGTATTTTTTAGAACTCAGGCTCGATAAGGCCGTAAGTATTTCCTTTTCTCTTGTAGACCACGTTCACCTCGTCCGTCTCGGCGTTGCAGAAGACGAAGAAGTTGTGGCCAAGGAGTTCCATCTGTACGCAGGCGTCCTCCGGGTACATGGGCTTGATGCCGAAACGTTTGGTGCGGATGATCTGGATCTCGCCATCCTCGGCGCCCTCTTCCTCGTTATCGATAAAAGCCTGCTGGAAGTTGCCGCCGGCCTGATGGCGGTCGATGATCTTGTTTTTGTACTTGCGCAGCTGGCGTTCAATGACTTGCTCTACCTGGTCAATGGATTCGTACATATCGTTGCTGGTCTGCTCGGAACGGATGATGTTGCCCTTGACGGGTATTGTGACCTCCACGCTCTGGCGGTTTTTCTCCACGCTCAGGGTTACGTTCACGTCCGTATCCGGAGTGAAGTAACGCTCAAGCTTGCCCAGCTTTTCCTCCACAGCTGCCCGGAGGCTGTCGCTGACCTGAAGATTCTTTCCACTGATGATAAATTTCATAAATCCATCCCCTTTACTGTAAGTTTTATAGTATGCGCACGAATTTTCAGCGGAATCATGCCGCTTGCAGCGGCGAAAATTCGGCGCGAGAAACGAATGAAAACGCAAGCGTTTTATTCGTTTCCTATAATATCCGCACGGATCTTCAACGGAAATGCGTTTGCCTGTGCGGCGAAGATCCGGCGCAGGAAACGCAGCGAATACAAGTATTCTGCCTGTCTCCTGTATATTGCTATGAAAATGCTTGCAGGAACATTTTCATAAACAGCCATGAAAAAAAACATTTTTTTAACAGCCATGAAAAACATTTCTTTTCCGGTTATGGATATAGTATAGCATAGTCTTTTGAAAATTTCCAGTAGTTTTATATATTTTTTACAAAGCTCCTTTTAAAATTCTATCAAATTCCAACATTCCGCCGAAAATGTCCAGGGCGCTGCCTATGGTCACGTCCAGGCGGCCTTTTCCCCAGGTTTTCAGGTTTTCGATGTCCTCCCAGGAGCCGACGCCCCCGGCATATGTCACGCTAAGGCCCTCGTAGGAGGCCAGGAGCTCGCAGAGTTCCCTGTCCGCCCCGCACCGGAGGCCTTCCACGTCCACGCCGTGGACAAGAAATTCATCGCAGTAGCTTTCCAGTTCTCTAAGCGTTGCGGCATTTACGGGCGTGTCCGTGAAGGTCTGCCAGCGGTCAGTCACCACATAATAGACGCCGTTCCTCCGGCGGCAGCTCACATCCAGCACCAGGCGGTCCTTTCCCACGGCGCGGACCATTTTCTCCAGGCGGTCATAGGCTATGTGGCCCTCCCGAAACACATAGGAGGTCACAATCACATGGCTGGCGCCCGCGTCAAGGAAGTCCGATGCGTTCTCCGGGTTGATCCCCCCGCCCGCCATCAGGCCTCCGGGGTAAGCTCTGAGGGCCGAGAGGGCTTCCTGACGGGTCTTTTCATAAGTCGGGGCTCCCTTGGGGTCCAGCAGGATCACATGGCCGCCGGGGAGGCCGGCTTCCTTATATAGAGAAGCGTAGTAGGCAGCCCCCTTGTCGGAGACAAAGTTTTCCTTAACAGAGGGTACCCCCTCAATGGAAGGCGAAGCCTCAACGGAAGGCGAAGCCTCAACGGAAGGCGAAGCCTCAACGGAAGGCGAAGCCTCAACGGAAGACGGAACCTCAATAGAAGACAGAGCTCCGGTCGGGGAGGGCGTTTCAGCTGAAAGCCTGCCCTCTGCCGACGGCCCGGCTTTGTCTTTAAGGCTCCCGCCCACGATCTGTTTGACTTTTCCGTTGTGAATATCAATACATGGCCGGAAACGCATAGGCTTTACCCGATGACATCGCTCATGTCATAAAGGCCGCTTTCCCTGCCGGCCAGGAACTTGGCGGCTTCCAGGGCTCCCTTGGCGAATACGGCTTTGGAGTATGCCGTATGCTTGAAGGTGATCACCTCGTCCGTACCGGCGAAGATCACCTCGTGCTCGCCCACAATGTTCCCGCCGCGGATGGTAAAAATGCCGATCTCGTCCCGGGTGCGCTTTTCCCTGACGCCCGTCCGGTCATAGACATAGCGCATGTCCCCGCCAAGGGCTTCGTTTACGCTGTCCGCAAGGGCCAGGGCGGTGCCGCTGGGGGCATCCACCTTCTGGTTGTGATGCTTTTCCAGCACTTCAATATCAAAGCCGGCGGGGAACAGCTTTAAGGCGGCTTCCTTTAAAAGCTTTTGAAGAAGATTGATCCCCACGGACATATTGGCGGATTTCAGGACGGCGGTTTTCCGGGAGACGGCCGTGAGATGGGACAGCTGCTCCTTCGAAAGCCCGGTTGTGCAGACGACCACCGGCAGCTTTCTTTCCTCGCAGGCATCCAGCAGGGCATCCACGGCCTTAGCCGTAGAAAAGTCCACCACCACATCCGCCTCTATAGGGCATTCCTTAAGGCTTCCAAATACCGGGAAAGGCGCTGTGCCGTCATCCGCGACATCAATGCCGGCAACGATCTCGACATCCGGGTCCCCGGACGCCAAGGATGCGATGACTTTTCCCATATGGCCGTTGCAGCCATGCATAATTACTCTGATCATGATTTTTCCTCCCCAGTGTTTCTATACTCGCTTTCCGGCTGCGCGCGGGCAGCCGCTGTGCTCCTGTGTCTTTTTATACTCGCGAACGAATTTAGCTGCCGATTGCAATTTTGTGCCGCGGTATATGCAGTTACACTAGAATAATTGCCTCCGGCAATTATTAAGTGTAACTAGTATATCTGCCGGAGGGAAGCGCTATTCCATAAGCTTCCATAACCGCGCGGAGAACTTCTTTGTGCGCGTCCTCCATCTCTGTCAGCGGCATACGAAGGGGACCGACCTCCATGCCCATCATGTTGAGGGCGGCCTTGACCGGGATCGGGTTCACTTCGCAGAACAGGGCGTGGATAAGCGGAATGGCCCGGATCTGGAGCTCGGCGGCCTTTTTGATATCGCCGGCCAGATAGGCGGCCGTGATGTCATGGGTCTGCCTGGGGGCCACGTTGGAGAGCACCGAGATAACGCCGATGCCGCCCAGCGACATGATGGGCAGGATCTGGTCGTCATTGCCGGAATACAGGTCGATGTTGCCATCCGTCAGGGACATCAGGGTGGCGATCTGGGACAGGTTGCCGCTGGCTTCCTTGATGGCCACGATGTTATCGACATCCCTCACCAGGGCGGCAGCCGTGGCCGGCTCTATATTGCAGCCGGTGCGGCTGGCGACATTGTACAGAATGATGGGCGTTTTTGGGACAGCCTTTGCCACGGTGCTAAAGTGCGCGATGAGGCCCTTCTGGGTGGCTTTGTTGTAATAAGGCGTGACCAGGAGCAGGCCGTCCGCTCCGTAGCTGGCCGCCTCTTCCGACAGCATGATGGCTGTATCCGTCGCGTTGGAGCCCGTGCCGGCAATGACCGGGATGCGCTTATTGACCACATCTATGGCATACTTGATCGCCTTCAGGTGTTCCCCGTGAGTCAGAGTGGAGGATTCTCCCGTCGTCCCGCAGATGATAATGGCATCTGTGCCATTGGCAATCTGAAACTCCAGAAGTTCTTCCAGTTTATCATAGTTCACCTTTCCATCGGCATACATCGGGGTTACAATTGCGACACCTGCTCCTGTAAAAATGGCCATGTTGTCCTCCTTGTAAATCTTTTTTCTCTATATTTAATAGCAAATACCATTCCAAACCAACCCGGACGCCTCTCCGGCTATCTCTGCGATAAGCCGGATAAAGGGAGGCCCGCTTACCGCGGCAGTGCTCCCGGGAATTATGACCATATTACATCAGGAAAGCCTAAAATGCAACAAAATGTTATTTTCCTATCTGCCTTTCCTGGAAAGCACCTCAAGGCGGTCCGTGGAAACCTCGTAGGCCACCCGGTGCTCCCTTACCCCATTGCTGCCCTGCTTGACATAATCGCGGCTCTGGAACCTTCCCCAGATGGCGACATGCGCCCCGGTCTTAAGATTTTTTCCTTCCCGGGCGACCCTTCCCCACAAAACGCAGGGAATATAATCCGTCCTGCGGTAAGGGCGGCTCACCGCCATGAGGATATCCGATATCTCTTTTTTCAGCGGCGTCGTCCGGTAGACCGCGTTCCGGCACAGGAAGCCTTCCAGATAGATCTCGTCCTTCATCGGCCAGTCGTCCGGCTTCTCGGCAAATTTTTTGGCGTGTACCGTAAGAAGCAGGCGCCTGTGGCCGTTTTCGATATAGTTGCTGGAACGAAGCTGTCCCATAACCTCCACTTTTCTCCCGAGATACCGCCGGTTCGTATCGATCAGGTTCTCGGAAACCGTCAGCGGAATGATATCCTGAGAACCGCTGAGGCGCGAAATGGACATTTTTCCTTCATAAAATTTTTCGCCGAACACCCGGTGGGTAAACATAAGTTCCGTTTCCATAACTCCTCTTAATACCACCTGGTTGTTCCAGCCCATGCTTTCCATAATTATAAGCAGCTCCTTGTCTATTTTTTGTAAAAAATATCAAAACACAATCCTCCTGTCCGGTATCCCCACGTACCGTTCCACTTATAAATATGCGAAGGGTCTCCCTTTTAGAACCTGCGGGGGCAATTTTTTTCTAAAAAATTTTTTAAAAAAGAAGCTTGGCGGCAGGTTTCTTTATTGTTCTTTATTTTACGCTTACCTGGCGGTAGGCGCAGGGGAGGGGGGGCCGCTCAGAGTT
>CAMNNO010000239.1 GCA_946545475.1 uncultured Blautia sp. | reverse complement strand
CAGAGCCGTCAGGCTCTCAGAAGCCACAGACCTTTATGGTCTGTGGTAGTTCACCGATCAAGGCGGGTTAACAGCTGAATCTGCCCGCGAATAGAGCATTTTCCGATACATCAGACCACTAACAGCCCGGTTTAGCCCGGCCTCTCCAGGGAGGCCCGTGTCCGAACCGGGCTGTTACTGAATATACTATAGCCGTATTCAAAAATGATAATAAAGCCAGGCTAAGCGTGCCATTTCTTCCCGCTCAGCCTTATCAGCATTTTTGAACACTGCTATAGTGTAACTGCATATACCGCTGAGGAAAATTATAATTGACAATTAAATTCGCTAGCGAGTATAAAAAGCGATTCCACATGTCAAATATCTATACTATCTATTTTGCGCCTCTGGAAGGCATTACACTGGCTCCCTTCCGAAACGTTCACCAGGAGTTTTTTCCTGGCATAAGCAAATATTTTACTCCTTTTCTTGTGGCAAACCAGACTCTTCACTTTAAAAACGGAGAAAAGCGGGATATTGTCAAAGAAAACAATACGGCCAAGAACCTTATCCCCCAGATCCTCTCCAATAAAGCAGAAGAATTTATCTGGGCGGTAAGGGAGATCGCCTCCTATGGCTATCAGGAAATAAACATCAATTTAGGCTGCCCGTCGCCGACGGTTACGGCCCGCGGAAAAGGCGCCGGCTTTCTCCGGGACCTTCAAAGCCTCGACGCTTTTTTGGAAAAGGCTTTTGAGGCATTGGAAAATACAGGAGTGGCACTTTCGGCTAAAACCCGTATCGGCATGGATGAGAAAGCCGATATAGGTGAGCTCATAGCCATTTATAACCGCTATCCCTTTAAAGAGATCATTGTCCATCCCCGCATCGGGCGGGAACTCTACCGGGGAACTCCTGACCGGGAAGCGTTTGATCGGTTCATAAAGGAATGCCGGCATCCCCTGTGCTATAATGGAGATATCAACGGTCCCTCGGAGATGAAAGCCCTTTTTCAGGATTATCCCACCCTTCCAGCCGTCATGTGCGGCCGCGGCCTTATCCGTGATCCGGCTATGGCCAGGGAGGCCCTTGGCGGCGCCCCCTTGACAAAAGAAGAGGCCAAAAGATACGTGCGCGCCCTTGAGGATGCCTATGCCCAGATCTACCCGGACAGCCGCCATATTGTCTCAAAGATGAAAGAAATCTGGTTCTATATGGCCGACCTGTGTCCGGAAAGTGAGAAAATTCAAAAGAAAATGAAAAAATCCCGGACTTTGCCGGAGTTTCAGAACGCGGAAGACGAGATGTTCTCTTTTTTCAAAGAAGAAAACTGAAAACGGCTGCCGTAAAGAGACAGAAAGGAACAGAAAACCGATGAGATCACTTTTACGAACAGGAGCGGCCTGGTGCCTGACCTTATGCCTGGCATTTTCCGCCCCGGCCGCTGCCTTCGCTGATACGGAAGAAAAGACGGAAGCAGGTGACAGGGAACAGGAAGACATTTCTAATGGGGCAGCAGAAAAATCTTCCGAAAACCAGGAAGCCGCAGAGGTCAAAGATGCGGACAGCAAAGCCCGAGATGAAGAGAGCGAAGCCCAGACTGAGGACAGCAAAGCCCAGGATGAAGAGAGCGAAGCCCAGACTGAGGACAACAAAGCCCAAGATGAAGAGAGCGAAGCCCAGACTGAGGACAGCGAAGCTCAAGATGAAGGGCGCGAAGCTCAGACTGAGGACAGCGAAGCTCAAGATGAGAAAACGCCGGCCTGGGATGAGCAGGAAGGGATCGTCAGGGCCAGCAATCTTCACGTCAGAACCATGCCGTCCCTGGAAGGAAAAATACTGGGCAGCCTGGCAAACGGGACCCGCGTGGCCATATGCCGGACTTTGGGAACCGGATGGCTCCAGATCGTTTATGGAACCGGCAAGGCTTTTGTGTCCTCTGCCTATGTAGTCTTGTTGGATAGTGAGGCCGAGGGAGAAATACGCATTCCGGAGGAGGATACCTACAACAAAACCTGGGATGGCCCGGTGCTTAACCCCATTGCCGGCATTGTAGAGGGCCCCAGCGGGCTCGAAAGCTATTATAACCTGGACATGTCCGGAATCATTGCCACCATGCGGGAGATGGGAAATAACGATGAATACTGGATACGCAGCGATGGCGTCAAGATGCTCGGAAATTATATCATGTGTGCGGCAAACCTGTCCCTGCGCCCCCGCGGAACTCTTGTCGAGAGCAGCCTGGGAACATGTATAGTCTGCGACACGGGCGGTTTTGCGAGCTATAACCCGACGCAGCTGGATATTGCCGTCACCTGGTAAAATTCCGCAAAAAATATGCTTTTGCCTTTGGGCAAGGATCTGAAAGGAATGAAATGCTGTTATGAAAAAAGAGATTTCCTGTCTGTTAAGCTTTTTGCTGCTCCCCGGGCTGTGCGCGTTTCCCGCAGGAGGCGCTTATCCGGTCTTCGGGGCGGAAACATCCGTCCATATGAGCTATAGCGATTTTCCACATATTGACGGTTCCCTGGCATGCGTGCCTCTCATCGAAAACCTGGCAAAGGAGCTGACCGGCTGCACGGATGCCCAGGCGGAGGAGATCCTTTACGATTTTTCGAATACAAACCCCTGCTATATTAATCTGGCTGAAGGCGAGAGGGACATCTGCCTGGCCTATGAAGCCTCGGAGGAGACAAAAGAGGAGCTTCTCGCCTATCCGGCGCTGACTATGGACGAGATCGGCAGGGACGGCCTGGTATTCATCGTCAATGAAGACAACCCGGTAGACAGCCTTTCCGTGTCCCAGCTATACGATATTTTTACAGGGAAGATCACAAACTGGAAAGAGGTAGGCGGATGGGATCAGCCGATCAAGGCATTCAGCCGCCCGGAAAACAGCGGAAGCCAGACGCTGATACGGAAATTCCTGGTCCATGATGAGGATATTGTCGGCCATACCGAAATGGTGGCAAGCATGGAAGGCATGATCGAACAGCTGGCCAGATATGATAATTCGGCTAATGCCATAGGCTTTTCCGTCTATTACTACGCTTCGGCCATGTTTGCCCAGCCGGGCCTTCGCTTCCTGGCGGTGAATGGGGTGCTGCCTTCCCAGGATACCATAAAGTCAGGGGAGTATCCGTTTGTGAATCCTTTCTTCTGCGTGACAGGTCCCTCGTCAGCTCCCCAGGCGCTGACGATACGGGACTGGCTCCTTTCGGAAGAAGGACAGGCATTTGTGGAGGAGAATGGTTATGTTCCGGCCGGCTAATAAAACGATCATATGGGCAGCGCTTTTGTGTACCCTGGCTGCCTGCTCCCTGGTTTTTGGGAGCGAAGGGAAAAATGAGCTTTTGCTTTGCCGGGAGGATCAGGTCGTCGTCGTCCCTTCGATATCATCCAGAAGCAATGATATCTATGACGGAAACGGCAATCTCCTGGGAAACATGTCGAACTATACCGGCTCCTTTATGCCGTATATTTCCTACAGAGATTCTCTTACCACTTACCGCAAGGATGATAAAATTATTCTATACAGCGTAAAAAAGAGGCAGGTCGTGGGAGAGTTCCCTGCGGACAGCTGCCGTCTGGTGGTACAGGGAAATGCCGCTGTAATGGTGGAGTACACCACCGGACGATATCAGGCTTTCGATACCGACGGAGAGATCATTTACGAAGGATGGGCGCCTTCTTCGCCGGAGGAAGAGTGGAAATATATCATAAATATATATAAGACATCGCAAGGTTATCTGTTATCCTTTTTTATCGATTATTTTGCTTCTGTGAGCCTTATAGACGAAGCGGGAGGCAGCCGGGAGCTGACGGACCCGGATATCCGGGCCGCGGCCAGGGATAGCAATATGATACCATTCGGAAATTATCTTTTTCTGTATTCCTATGAAGACGACCAGAGCAAGGTCGTGGACCTTGACGGAACTGTGCTGATCGATCAGGTCAGCACAGGAATATATGAGCAGATGGGACAGGATGGCTCAGCTTATGGCGGCTGGTATATGTCTCCTCTGCGGTACGTTGCCAGAAGGACAGGCGACTGGTTCAGCCTGTACAACGAAGACCTGAATCTTGCGGGAATGAGGAGCGCAACGGACGAATACCTGACCGCCAGCGGATATTTTGTTCCCGGCGTCATGTATAGCCAGCTCGGGGGCACCTGTCAGGGGTTTGCCAGCTATGGCAGCCAGACGGTCCCATACGCCAAGACCGCGGGAGGATACAATTGCTGGCGGGATGGCGCGCTGGAATTTCTGCCCGTGCCGGAAGGCGAAGAGCTGGATTCTTACAATGACGCGTACATCATGACCAAGTTTAAAAAAGACCCGAGTTCCTACCGGACCAGCTATAGAGTTTATCGCCGCAATGGCAGCCTTTTTTATGAGGAAAGCGATAGTGATGATATCACCACGTACTTTTCTCTTGAGAGCAGCGGGCTCCTGGTGAGTATTTTCGAAGATATAGGTCCCTACACGAACACGTTTATTCTGTATGATAACCAGGGCAATGAAACTTACCGCACGGATAAGGGATATGTCTATTCCTGGGCAAACGGATACTGGTTCATGCGCCGGGGCGTCTACTATGGGCTGACATCCATTGATGGCAGCTGGGTCGTGAAGCATACCATGTGGGAAGAATGAATCGGCGTAGGATGGGCACCTGCTTGAACGCGGAGCGGTCTTCGCCATAAGACGATAGTTTCTTTGCGTCGTCCCTGCGATAGTAAAATATAGGGCTGGGTTCCTGTAACCCTAAAGTCGTATAAACTGTACTCAAAACAGCAGAAAATATGCACAAAGCCTTTATTTTAGCCAAAATCGTTTTGAGTACATAAAATAATATATACTCAAAACGCGGAGGCCTTGTAAATTAAGGGATTTATGGAACATTTGCACCATATCGAGTACATATTACACGACTTTTGGACTGTAAAGAACCTGGCCCTGTTTCGTGTGAACTACCACAGACCATAAAGGTCTGTGGCTTCTGTTAAATGGTTCACCAG
>CAMNNO010000238.1 GCA_946545475.1 uncultured Blautia sp. | reverse complement strand
GGCACCTACCGGCAGGTAAGAGTAAAATATAAAGCAATAAAGAGCCATACCGCATCCCCCCCCCCACCGTCACTTAAAAATAAAATATCAGGCAAGAAGGGGCCAAGGGACCACCCCAATAATTTTTTTAAAAAGGAGTTATATATGGCAGCAAAGGATAAAGATAAGGAATCGGTAACTGTAAAATCGAATGCCGAGGATAAGCAGAAGGCCCTGTCGGCGGCCATCGCCCAGATCGAAAAGCAGTTCGGCAAGGGGTCGGTCATGAAGATGGGGGACCGGGAGGGGATGCAGGTGGAGACTGTCCCCACGGGCTCCTTGAGCCTTGACATTGCCCTGGGCGTGGGCGGTCTTCCCAAGGGAAGGATCATTGAGATATATGGGCCGGAATCCAGCGGTAAGACAACGGTCGCCCTCCACTGCGTCGCCGAGGTGCAGAAGCGCGGCGGGATCGCCGGCTTCATCGACGCGGAGCATGCCCTGGATCCCGTGTATGCGAAAAACATCGGGGTCGATATCGACAATCTCTATATCTCGCAGCCCGACAACGGCGAGCAGGCCCTTGAGATAACCGAAACCATGGTCCGCTCCGGAGCCGTGGATATCGTGGTCGTGGACTCCGTGGCGGCCCTGGTCCCCAAGGCCGAGATCGAGGGCGACATGGGCGACAGCCATGTGGGCCTCCACGCACGCCTCATGTCGCAGGCCCTCCGCAAGCTGACCTCCGTGATCAGCAAATCCCACTGCGTGGTCATCTTCATCAACCAGCTCCGCGAAAAGGTGGGCATCATGTTCGGCAATCCCGAGGTCACTACAGGCGGCCGCGCCTTGAAGTTCTACGCGACCATCCGCATGGAGGTCCGCCGCGGCGATGTCCTGAAGGCCGGCGGCGAGAGCATCGGCAGCCGGACCAAGGTTAAAGTCGTCAAAAACAAGGTCGCGCCGCCCTTTAAGACCGCGGAATTTGATATCATGTTCGGCACCGGCATCTCGGTGGAGGGCGATATCCTCGACCTGGCCGCCGAGTGCGACATCATAAACAAAAGCGGCGCCTGGTACGCCTATCAGGGCAACAAGATCGGCCAGGGCCGTGAAAACGCCAAAGCCTACTTAAAGGAAAACCCGGCCGTCATGGCGGAAGTGGAGCAGAAGGTCAGGGAGCATTATGGCCTGGGAGCCCCCGGAGCCATAGCCACCGCGGCCCCGCCCGTCCCGGACGGCGATTTTGACGAAGCGGACATTTCGGACGACGACTTCTTAAATGAAGATGAGTGATCGCGCCATGCCGGAGGAAGAAAACAAAAAAGCCATCCGGAAGGCCATGCAGCTTCTGGAAATGCGGGAGCGCACAGAGCGGGAGCTGCAAGACCGGCTGCTTTCTGCCGGATATTCCGAGGAGAGCACACAGGCCGCCCTCTCCTATGTGCGCTCCTACGGGTACTTGAGCGATGAGCGCTATGCCCGCCATTATATCCTTTCCTACATGCACCGTCGCAGCCGCCTGCGGATCGACATGGACTTAAAACAGAAGGGCTTCTCCTCCGAAGCCATCCGGGAAGCCTGGGAGGCAGCCAGAGAGACCGAGGACTATTCCGAGAGGGAGCTTATCGCCAGCACCATCCGCAAAAAATATCCGGACGGCACGGCCCTCTCCCCCAAAGCCTACCGGAACCTCCAGGCCTCCCTCTCCCGCAAGGGTTTTTCCTTTGAGGATATCCGCGCTGTGCTCGGCGACCTTGGCATCACGCAGGACTATAGAGCCGAAGACTGAAATGAGAAGAAATGGGGACAGTTCTTTTTTCTTGTGATTCGTAAGAAAAAAGAACCGTCTCCATTTCTTCCTTTCCCGCCTGGGCCGGTTCCGAATATTGACAAAATTCGACATAAATCTTGACATAGGAAGCGAAAAAAGTTAAACTTAATCTATTGTATGTTTGTTCAGCTGCCGCCATGCAGCCGCATGCATTTGTACAATGAAAACGTAATAAGGAGGTGCTCCTGTGACAAGCACAACAATCATCGTTGCCATTGTCGCCGTAGCAGCCGCGCTATTACTCGCGTATCCCGTTATCAGCCGGATCGCTGTCGATAAGAAGAACCGTCAGGACAGTGAGACCATCGGTACTGCAGAGGACAAGGCCAGAAAGATTATAGATGAGGCCCTGAAAGCTGCAGAGGCCAAGAAGCGGGAAGCTTTACTTGAGGTAAAGGAAGAGTCTCTGAGGACAAAAAATGAATTAGAAAAAGAGACAAAAGAACGCAGGAATGAGCTCCAGAAGTATGAAAAGCGCGTCCTGTCCAAGGAAGAAACCGTGGACAAGAAAGCGGAAGCTGTGGAGAAGCGCGAGGCTGACTGTACGGCCAAGATGGCAGAATTGCAGAACAAGGAAAAGGAACTTGGGGAACTGGAACAGAAAGCCCTGCAGGAGCTGGAACGGGTATCCGGCCTTACCAGCGAACAGGCCAAGCAGGAACTGCTTCAAACTGTAGAAGCCGACATCCGTGTCGACATGGCCAGGATGTACAAGGAACTGGAGACCCAGGCCAAGGAGGAAGCCGACAAAAAGGCCAAGGAGTATGTGGTCAACGCCATCCAGAAATGCGCGGTGGATCATGTATCCGAGACGACGATCTCCGTGGTCCAGCTGCCCAGCGATGAGATGAAGGGCCGCATCATCGGCCGCGAGGGGCGCAATATCCGCACTCTGGAGACCATGACGGGCGTGGATCTCATTATAGACGACACGCCGGAAGCCGTCGTGCTTTCCGCCTTCGACCCGGTCCGCCGCGAGGTTGCCCGCGTTGCCCTGGAAAAGCTCATTGTCGATGGCCGCATCCATCCCGCCCGCATCGAGGAGATGGTGGAAAAAGCCCAGAAAGAGGTGGAGGCCAACATCCGCGAGGAAGGCGAGACCGCAGCCATGGACTGCGGCGTACACGGCATCCATCCCGAGCTCATCAAGCTCCTGGGACGCATGAAGTTCCGCACAAGCTATGGGCAGAACGCCCTGAAACATTCCATAGAGGTCGCCCAGCTGTCCGGCCTTATTGCCAGCGAGGTAGGCGTGGATGTGCGCCTGGCCAAGAGGGCAGGTCTTCTGCATGATATCGGCAAGTCCATCGACCACGAGGTTGAGGGCTCCCATATCCAGATCGGCGTAGACCTCTGCAAGAAGTATAAAGAATCCCCCATCGTGATCAACGCCGTAGCGGCCCATCACGGTGATGTGGAACCGGAATCCCTTGTCGCCTGCATCGTCCAGGCCGCCGATGCCATATCCGCCGCCCGCCCGGGCGCCAGAAGAGAGACGCTGGAAGCCTACACCAAGCGTCTGAAACAGCTGGAAGAGATCACCAATGACTTTAAGGGTGTCGATAAAGCCTTCGCCATCCAGGCCGGCCGCGAGGTCCGCGTCATGGTCCTTCCCGAGCATGTCAGCGACGCGGACATGGTTCTCCTGGCAAGAGACATTGCCAAAAGGATCGAGGAAGAGCTGGATTATCCCGGCCAGATCAAAGTCAATGTCATCCGCGAAAGCCGCGTGACCGATTATGCCAAATAATCCCCGCCCGCTTTCGACCGATCAAGAGAAGCCCACCAATCAGCACTGCCGATAAAGGCCCCGATGTACGAAAATTAAGCCGAACAGACATATGCCTGTTCGGCTTTATTTATTATGGCAGGGCCGCCTCTTTTTGTTTCAGCACATCTCTGCAATAGTATAAAGTAACTTTTCTGATTCCGCCCACCCCAGGCAGGGGTCGGTGATGGACTTACCGTAGACGTGCTCGGCCCCGATCTTCTGGGAGCCGCTTTCGATATAGCTCTCGATCATGAGGCCCTTGACCAGCCCCTTAAGCTCCGGCGAGAGGGCGCGGCTGTGCAGGACCTCCCGGGCGATGCGGATCTGCTGCTCATATTTCTTGTTGGAATTGGAATGGTTGGTATCCACGATGGCGGCAGGGTTCAGAAGATGCTTCTCCTGGTACTTTTCATACAGAAGGCGCAGATCCTCGTAATGATAATTGGGAATAGCCTCCCCATGCTTATTGACGGCCCCTCTGAGAACCGAATGCGCCAGGGGATTCCCGGAGGTCTCGACCTCCCAGCTGCGGTAAATAAACCGGTGGGCGCCCTGGGCGGCCACGATGGAATTTAGCATAACCGAAAAGTCGCCGCTGGTGGGATTCTTCATGCCGGCGGGAACATCCATGCCGCTGACCGTCAGGCGGTGCTGCTGGTCCTCCACGGATCTGGCGCCCACGGCCACATAGGAAAGAAGGTCGGACAGATACCGGTAATTTTCCGGATAGAGCATCTCATCCGCGCAGGTAAAACCGCTCTCCTCAATAACACGGATATGCATCTTGCGGATAGCGACGAGCCCGGCCAGAAGATCCGGCTGCTTTTCCGGATCCGGCTGGTGCATCATGCCCTTATAGCCTTCCCCCGTGGTGCGGGGCTTATTCGTGTAAACTCTGGGGATGATGAGCACCTTATCCGCAATCTTTTCCTGGACACGGACAAGGCGGCACACATAGTCGCATACCGCATCCTCATTATCGGCCGAGCAGGGCCCTATAATAGCCACAAACTTATCGCTTTCGCCGGTAAATATCTTTCGTATCTCTTCATCTCTTTTCGCTTTGAGCGCCTTGATCTTCGCGCTGACAGGATACTGACTCCGGATTTCCTCAGGTGTCGGGAGCTTTTTCAGAAACTCAAATCCCATGATAGCCGTTCCTCCTCGTAATTATGTTAAGGTGCCTGTGCGCATCCGCATAAGCACTATTGCTTTATATTTAGAAGTACTTGAAAATTACCATCGGTAATTTTCTTAGTACTTCTGCATATACCGCGGCACAAAATTAAAAAGTGTTGTTTGATTGTATTCGCGAGTATAGTATACACGATTCAAAAAAATGTACAAGCGAAAAAATCTGTATGGGAAGAAAGCAATGTCATTTAGTTAGCGTTGTACCTAAAAATCAAAGCCTCCATAGGATTTTG
>CAMNNO010000237.1 GCA_946545475.1 uncultured Blautia sp. | reverse complement strand
AAAATGGAAAAAGAATAAAGAACCATAGCGCCCCCACACCCTACCGGCAGGTAAGAGAAAAATAGAAAAGATAACAAAAAACCATAGCGCCCCCAACACCCTGCCGACAGCTAAGACTAAAAACAGAAGTCACGAGGGGGGGGGCGACGGGGTCTCCCCGATAATTGTACGAAAGATGAGAAAGGCGGAAACATGGAAGACAGAAAGACGAAAATCCTATTGAAAAAGCTTGGCCTGGCCCTGGCTATTGCCCTGGCCTGTTTTGTGGGGACGGATCTTCCCAAGAAGACGGCGGCAGGAGAGGAGGGCGCCCTGCAGAGCCTTGGCAGCGCCAAACAGGCTCTCTTTGGGCAGAGCGCCAGCGAAAGCCCCGATGCAACTTCTGATGAAAGTGACGACGCCGAGACGCTGCAGGGCGCAAAATCCGCCCTGTTTTCCGATGCCGCGCCTCTTTCATCAGCCGGGCCGACTTCGGCTCCCTCCGACGGCGAGAACACATCCGCGCCATCGGAGGGGCAGCAGGGCATCCTGGGCAAGGGGCAGGATATTGAGACCCTTGACGGCCTGGGCGGCATGCTGAAAAGCTCCGGCGCGGGTGGAAACTCTGTCTTTGATAAAGCCGGCGATGCCGTGTGCGCCCCCTCCCCCGGCATGGAGGACCTGGGACAGACCCTCATCGCCGCCCTCTCCGGCTATCAGGGAAACTGGTCGGTATACGTCGAGGATCTTGAGGCGTGTACCTACCTGGAGATTAACAGCCACATGGTAAAATCCGCCAGCCTCATCAAGCTCTACGTCCTGGGCGCACTTCTCCAGGCCGTGGAAAACGGCACCCTGGCTGAAAGCGCCTATCTGGACGGCCTGATGGCGGACATGATCACCGTAAGCGACAACGACGCCACCAATGTGCTGACGAGCTACCTCTCGGCGGATGAGAGCTTCGACGGCGGCATGGCCGTGGTCAACGCCTTCGTCGCCGCGCAGGGCTTTAGCGGCACCCACATGGGCAGGTCCCTTGGCTCCTATGCCGGCGCTACGCCGGAGCGCGATAATTACACCAGCGTTCACGACTGCGGAACATTTCTGGCCGCCGTCTACCGGGGAAATATGGTCTCCCGTGACCGCTCCGACCAGATATTAAACCTCCTGAAAGCCCAGACCCGCACCTGGAAGATCCCGGCCGGCGTTCCTGCCGGCACAGTCACCGCCAACAAGACCGGCGAGCTGGATGATACGGAAAACGATGCCGCCATCATCTTTTCGCCGGGCGGAGACTATGTGCTTTGCGTTATGGCGACGGGCCTTGCCAATGTCGGCACCGCGCAGAGCCAGATCGCAGCGCTGTCCGGAATGGTCTATCAGTATTTTAATCGCTGAGAGGGAAGGGGAAAATGAAAAAAGCGGATGGAAAAACCGGGGGATCCCCCGCGGATTTTGCCGAGCTGAATGCCCTGATCGAGCAGGAAAAGGAGGAGAACCGCTCCTTTGAGGATGCCAGGCGCCTGCCCCAAAAGCACATGGAGGAATACCGGTATTTCGACTGTGAGAGCCTGGCCGAAGGCCTTTACGCGCCCTCCAAGGCGATAAAAAAGGCGGGAGCGCTTCTCGGGGCGGACGAGATGCTGCCGGCCCGGATCTCGTTTGGCCATGAGCGGGGCGAGCAGGGCCTTGTGGGACATGCCGTAGGCGGCACAAGGGACGGCGGGGAAAGATGCAGCATAGATTTCAACCGGACCCGCGTCACGGCCACGACCTGCAATAACTGGCGCTGCGGCTATGAGCGGAACCGGAACGACACGCACCTTGGCTACAGCCTGTGTCCCCATGAGGTCGCCCTGTTCCAGCAGATCGTCAGCTACCTTCGGGAAAACAACCCCGGGGATACGACCAGCGAGGCCGGCCTCTCCCTCATGCAGAAATTTAAACAAACGCTGCCGGCGAAAATCGAGAAGGCCAGCGATATCATAAAGGAGGTGCAGACCCTCTGTCCGGTCCTGGAAGAAAATGCTGACGGGGCCTTTGAGGTTTCGTTCCGCATTGGCAGCCGCAGGCTCTATAAGGTTAAAAACCTGAAAACCTTTGTCAAAAATATGCAGGAGCATGGCGCTCTTGAGATCAGCCAGAAAACTACTCTGCCCCTGGGACGGGAACTTTTATCAAAGGAAAGCCTCAAATGGCTGGATTACATAGAAAAACGCATGGCGGACGAAGAGCAGCGGAAAAAATATGAACCCTCGCCTTCTTATGGGAGCTCTTATTTCTACCGGGGTTCCGCCGACAGCGGCAAGCTGCCGCTTTACGGGTCTTACCTCGATGCCTTTTATGACTGCATGGGAAAAGACGTGATCGAGTATACCCGGTACGATTATTACGGAAACCAGAAAGGGCATATTACCGCGAAGGAGGCCTCCCTTCGCATCACGCTGGAGATCCATAAGGATGTGGAGGCCTCCTCCGGCATCTTTCAGGGCGTTTTGCTTTCCGGAAAGATACCGGCCACGATCAGCAGCCTAAAATATGCCTATTATATCAGCCATTCCGGCATGGAGCTTTCCTATTTCAACCGGATCGGCGAGGAAGAGAGCAAAAAAATAGCTCCCATTCTGGAAGCTTCTTCCGATGGCGAGATCCGCATGACCATCGGCCGCACCCGCCTGGCGGAATTTTACCGCAGCACGGTCCCGGCCCTTCGGAACCTGGTGGATCTTGTGGAATATGACGCGGAGGAAATAGAAAGCTACCTGCCGCCGGACCCGGTTTTCACGTCGTTCCTGGATGTCAGCGACGGGAGCATCATCTGCCACGCCAAGGTCTCCTACGGGCAGCAGGAGCACTCGCTGACGGATCTGGCGATGGAAGATGGCTCTGAGCGGCGCCAGCACTTTCAATCTTACCGGAATCTTGAGGCGGAGGGCCAGGTGACAGAGACGCTCCTTCGCTATCTGCCGAACGTTGACCAGGCCAACATGATCTTTTATGCCTCCCGGGAGGACGAGCAGGTCTTCGACTTCCTGGACAGGGGCCTTGACGAGCTCATAGCCGTCAGCGAGGTGCGCACCACCGAGCGCTTTCGCCGCCTGGGTCTTCGCCGCCACGCCTCTTTCAGCCTGGGCGTGTCCGTGGACGGGAGCCTTATGGACCTGTCCATCACATCGGACGATCTGTCGCCGGAGGAGCTTCTTGACCTTCTCTATGCCTACAGGCAGAAGCGCCGCTTCATCAGGCTGAAAAGCGGCGATTTCTTCAAGATCGACGAGAACGAGACCCTGCAGCAGCTGGAAGAGATGATGACGGCCTTAAACCTCTCCCCGTCCGAATTTGTTAAGGGCAAGATGCACCTGCCCATGTACCGCGCTCTGTACCTGGACAAGATGCTGGAAAAGGCCACCCAGGACATCTACGCCGACCGGGACCGCACCTTCCGCAAGCTCATCAAGGAATTTAAGGCCGTCGAGGACGCGGACATCGAGATCCCGTCCGGGCTTAAAAACGTCCTGAGAAAATACCAGGAGGCCGGCTACCGCTGGCTCTACACCCTGGACAGCTACCACTTTGGCGGCATCCTGGCGGATGAGATGGGCCTTGGCAAAACGCTGCAGGTCATCACCGCCATCCTGGAAGAAAACAGCCGCCCGGACGGGGAAAAGCTTCCCAGCCTTGTGGTGTGCCCGTCCTCCCTGGTCTACAACTGGGGCGAGGAGTTCGCCAAATACGCGCCCTCCCTGTCCGTCACCCTGATCACCGGCCTGAAAAAAGAGAGGGAGGCGCTGCTTGCGCGCTACGACCGCTCGGATGTCCTTGTCACCTCCTACGACCTGTTAAAGCGCGATATTGACCTTTACGAGGGCAAGGAATTTCGCTTTGAGGTCATCGACGAGGCCCAGTACATCAAAAACCAGATGACGGCCGCCGCCAAGTCGGTCAAGCTGGTAAACAGCCGGACCCGCTTCGCGCTGACCGGCACGCCCATTGAAAACCGTCTATCCGAGCTGTGGAGCATCTTCGACTACCTGATGCCCGGCTTCCTCTACGATTACCCCACCTTCCAGGCCGATTTCGAACTTCCCATCGTCAAGTACCAGATCGCGGAAGCCTCCGAGCGCCTGCAGAAGATGGTCACGCCCTTCATCCTGAGACGCCTCAAGATGGATGTTCTCAAGGACCTGCCGGAGAAGCTGGAGGAGGTGCGCTACGCCCGCATGGAGGACAAGCAGCAGAAGATATACGACGCCCAGGTCGTCCGGATGAAGAAAAAGGTCCAGAGCCAGGACGAAAAAGAGTTCCGGCAGAGCCGTATCGAGATATTGGCGGAGCTGACCAAGATCCGCCAGATCTGCTGCGACCCGACGCTGCTGCTGGAAAACTACGACGGCGGCTCAGCCAAGCGCGAGACCTGCATGGAGCTGATCCGAAGCGTTGTGGAAGGAGAGCACAAGGCCCTCCTGTTCTCCCAATTCACGTCCATGCTGTCCCTCCTGGAGGAAGACCTCCAGAAAGAAGGCATCCCCTACTACAAGATCACCGGGGCCACGCCCAAGGAAAAGAGGCTGGAAATGGTGAAGGCGTTTAACGCGGACAGCACGCCCCTCTTTCTCATCTCCCTGAAAGCCGGCGGAACCGGGCTCAACCTGACGGGCGCCGATGTGGTCATCCACTACGACCCCTGGTGGAACATCGCCGTACAAAACCAGGCCACCGACCGGGCGCACAGGATCGGGCAGACAAAGGTTGTCACAGTCTACAAACTGATCATCAAAAACACTATTGAAGAGAAAATTCTTGCCATGCAAGAATCAAAGAAGAAGCTGGCGGAGGATATTCTTGGAGGAGAGGCTATAGCGAATAGTAGTATCAGTCGGGAGGATCTGCTGGCGCTGCTGGAGTAGACTTCTATTTTATGTTCACCTGCCGGTGGGGGCTTGAGTGAGCCATGCTCCCTCTGAGCCTTATATTTTACACTTACCTGCCGGTGGGGGCTTGAGTGAGCCATGCTCCCTCTGACCCTTATATTTTAC
>CAMNNO010000236.1 GCA_946545475.1 uncultured Blautia sp. | reverse complement strand
TAATTGAACCTGTCATAAAGGTGAATATATATGCCTGCTGTGGTGAATGATTTATGGTATTATGTTTAAAAAGGCAGGTGGTTATATGTTTAAGGTATCTGAATTTAATGCTGGTGCAAAGAAAGTGAAAAGCCGGTTGAATGGAGATTATAGGCGGGGGGATGAAGCGGCCGTTTCACTTCTTTAGCACCTTCTTCAGCGCCATGAGATCATCGTAATTCACAGCAGTCCGGGAAGAAATGGGGACGGTTCTTTTTCTTGTGATCCGTAAGAAAAAAGAACCGTCCCCATTTCTTCTTTGTTGGGCTAAATTTATCCGATACGGAATCCGCCGGAAAGGTTGAAAATGTGGCCGGTGATGAAATCTGACTGCTCGCTGGCGATATAAAGGACAAGAGAGCCGTAGTTTTCGGAGCTGCCCGGCTGGCCGTAGGGGATGCTGTCCACGTAGGTGTCGACATCAAGCTTTCCGTCTTCGGGAGTGTGGTCATTAATGAGGCCGGTGCGGGCGATGCAGTTTACGGTAACGCCGTCATCGGCAAGCTCATTGGCAAAGGCGTATGTCATGCTGACAACCGCGCCGCCGCAGATCTCATCCAGGGAGCTTTCGATCGCGTTACCGTCCAGGGCGCCTGCGTTGCTGGTCAGGATGATCCGGCCGTGCTCACTTTCTTTCAGGTACGGAAGAGCAGCCTGGATGCGCTGCACAGCCTGGACAACTTTATTGTTCAGGCGGTTTGTCAGGTCTTCGATATCCAGCTCCTCGATAGCGGCAGGGGCTGCCATATCGCCGGTGGAGATGATAAGGACATCTACAGAGCCGTAGGTATCGGCAACCGTCTTAAACAGTTCGTCATATCCCATGGTATTGCTAAGGGCGTCCACAGTTCCGGGGCAGTCCTTCAGCTCTTCTTTAAGCGCGTCAGCGGAAGCCGGGTTGTGAGTCTCGAGGACAACATTCATGCCGTTTTGAGCCAGAAGACGGACGGCGCCGCTGCCAATATTGCCGGTGCCGCCGGCAAAGACAGCTGTCCGGCCGGCCAGAGAAAGGCTGCCCTCTTGTGCTGCCATAGCGGGAAGGGCGCAGAGAACGAGAGCGGCCGCGGCGGCCAGGAATAGGATCATCTTTTTCATAATGCTTTTCCTCCTGTATATGTGTTATTTAGGATTTGGGATTTATGGTCATTCTGCCGGAACCCAGCCCGGAGCCTTGAGGATAATGGCGCCGCCTCTGTCATAGATGGCGGAATTGTATCCGATGGTGCCGGCGCCCTCGGCGGGAACAGCCAGGTACACGTCTTCGCCGTCAAGGGTTCCTACCTTGCGGTCCTCAGTCTGTTTTTCGGCGATCTTGCCTTCATCGGTTTCGGCGGTCCAGGGACGGTTGAGCTCGGCAAGCTTCTCGCGCTCATGCTCGGATTCCCTTGTCTGGGACAGGAGCCATTCATAGCCGGAGCGGAGGCGGTGGCCGTAGACCCATGTCAGCATATGGCTTCCGCCGTCGAAGGAGGACCAGTGATAATTGATGCGCCCGGAATCCACAGCGAGAAGGTCTTCAAGGGCTTCATTCTGCTCGTCCACGGTAAGGTTGATGGGGCTGAAAGCGGCTCTGGGAATGGTGACGCCGGCGATGTCCTCATAAAGATGGTTCATCTCGCCCCAGACGATCTCGCCAAAGCCATCGCCCAGGCAGCTGGTGAACAGGACGTTGTCATCGGAGAGGAGGTAGTACCAGTTCCGGCCGAGATCACTGTCATTTCCGTCATCGTCCGTGCGCCAGATGGTCGGGTCGTCAGAGACATAGTAGACATTTCCTTTGTAGGGCTCTTCCAGGTTATAGTTGTTGCCCCACTGCATGCCGATCAGCCAGAGGCCGGCAAAGTAGTTGTCTCTGTGGCTGGCCATGGCCATAAGCTGCATGCCGCCCATAGACTGGCCGGTGGCATAGATACGGTTTTCGTCGATGGAATAGGCTTCGGTCAGGTAGTCAAGAAGCTGCCAGGTGGCAGGTGCGCCGCAGGACAGAGTCCAGTTGTCACGGGCTGTGCGGATGGCGTCTTCAAACTGGGGGCACACAACGATAATGCCGCCAAGGCCCTGATCCTTAGCCAGCTGCTGAATCTCATCGGAGGCGTAGTTGGCCGGGCCCTGGCCTTCGGTCAGGGTGATCATGGGATCGTTGCCCATAAAGCCTGCGTCATGGATGTGGATGACAAGGGCATACCGCTGGCTGGCATCGTAATCGGCCGGGACAAAGAGGGCATAGGGGATATCCACGTCGACATATTCGCCGGTGGCCGACTCGAAAACATGTTCGGCATGGAAAGCCGTGCCGTCTTCCTTTGTGAAGAGCTGGTAGCCGCTGATGGCGGGGATCACATAATCCTTATCCGTGAGGACAAAGCTTTTGACTTCCACCGGCCCGTTGGGGGTTTGGTTAACGCTGATCACTTCTTCATAATTCCGGACGAAATCTGTGGCCGGGATCTCACTTCCATCGGCAGCCTTAATGGGGCTTATCTGCTTTACGCCGGCAGCCATAGCCGCCTCGTACTGGGGAGCAACGGAATTCATGAGATAATCGGTATTGACCTCGATCACGACGTATTTTCCGGTATCTTTTCCCTCTTCTGCCTGTTCGGGGACGTCGTTGACATAGACCCTTGTGGCTACGCCGAGTTCGGTGCCGAGCGAATCCCCGGTCTGGATATCCTGGGTCAGAAGGCTGTAGTTTTCGATCTCATAGGTCTCAAGGCTTACGTAAGAGGCATCCACCTCTTCAGCGTATTCAACAGCGATGGCGGAAAGCTTGGCACCATCCGCGTCAATGATGCCGATCGGATGGATGGATAAAATGGCCGGAGACGCACTTTCCTGCGCAAAAGCCAGGGAAGACAGAGAGACGGCCAGAAGACCGGTTAGGCAAAGGGCCGTGAAAGGTTTGATGCGCTTCATGGGGAATTCCTCCTTTTTGAAAAAAATTTGGATATTTATAATATAAAACGGCGGACCTCAAAAAAGCCATTGCCGAATGCAAGATTAATATCGTGAATTTTATTAGATTTTTCCCGGAGACAAAGAGTACGGTGGTATTTTTTTATTATTTTCCGTATGGAAATGATGGTGAAAAAATGATATATTGGATAAAGAAAAAGTCTTTTTGTCAGGTGATCTCTCATGGAATTTGCAAAGCTTATTGAAAATCTTCCGCATATGGAACCGGTTATTGTGCATGGGAAAGAGGGGGAGTGCGATCTTTACCGGGTCCCTTTTACGGAAAGCTATCCCGATATCATCATCTCGCGTGCCGGGAAAGCCTGCTCCCCCGAGGAATTTTCTGCCGCCTTCGAGCGGGAGGACATAGATAGAACTGCCCAGCATGTCCACGACTGTTTCTTCCTGGTCTATGTGCATAAGGGCTCAAATCTTGAGATCATTGAAGACCGGAAGTTTCTTGTGACCGAGAACGACATTATGTTTTTGACACCGCACACCGCCCATCAAAATTTTTATACACCGGACAGTCAGGTGGTATTTATCCATATCAATCCCGAGTCCATTTACCGCTATATTCTTCCTATGGTTTCGGAGGATATCCTTTTTTCGTCCTTCTTTTCGGAGTTCCTGACTGACCAGAGCGTCAAAAGGATGCTCTTTTTTCCGGACTGCATGGCGCTCATCCGTCAGGCGCTCGTAAAGATTGTGGCGGAATATGTGGAAACGCCATATATGCACAATATCATGGCCTGCAGCCTGCTTTCCGCCGCGATCATCGAGCTTGCCCGCATTAAGACCCGGCAAGCTATGTCTTTTAAAACAGATGCGCAGGAGCGGGTGCGGGATATCCTGTCTTATATCACAGCCAATTACCGCACGGCAAGCCTTTGGGATACCGCCCGTCATTTCGGCTATCATCCGTCATACCTGTCCTCCCTTATCCGCCAGGCCACGGGAGAGTCATTTCGGGACCTGATCCTGCAGCACAAAATGACGCAGGCCTGCCTGTTCCTTAAGGAAAGGCGGATGAGTGTTGAGCAGGCCGCCTACGCTTGCGGCTACCAGAACGTTTCCTCCTTCTATAAAGCTTTTGTGCGCGTCTACCGTTGTTCGCCCCGAGAGTGGGTATCTCGTCACGGGGGCACAGGAGAGTCACCAACCCCCGGGTCAGACCCCTTAAATTGACCATAGTCACTTTGACAAGTGTCTTTTTGAAGGAAATCTACAATGATCTTGGTTTTATGCTCGGAAACCGCCTCATTGTCCTGGTAGAGGCCCAGTCGACCTTTGCCTACAACATTATTGTAAGACCCCTTATATACCTAGCAGAAACATACCGGCGCTACATCGATGCCAATGGCCTGAATGAATATTCAACGAGCACGATGACATTGCCAAGACCGGAGTTTTACATGGTTTTTACAGGAGAGAGGGCAGAACATCCGGATGTCATTTCCTTTCGCAAAGATATTCCGGGGATGGAAGGATGCCCGGTGGATATTGAAGTGAAGGTGCTCTACGAGAGCAAAGAGGGCGATATCTTAAGTCAGTATATTGCCTTTTCGAAAGTCTTCACAGAACAATACAAGCTGTATGGAAGATCACAAAAGACAATCGAAGAAACTCTAAGGATATGTATGGATAAGAATGTCCTTAAGGATTACTTGAAAAATGAGGAGGTGGCAGCAATCATGTATACATTTATGGATCAGGATACGGCCATGAAAAAAGCATTAAGAACAGAGCATCAAGAAGGCAGAGAGGAAGGCAGACAGGAGGGCAGATTGCAGACCTTATCCGACTTAGTTAAAGAAGGAATTCTTACTCTGGCAGAAGCCGCAAAAAGGGCCGGTTTACCTGTTTCTGATTTTAAGACGAGAACAACTGGGCTGTAGAACCTAGCTGCCACATTTTGTCGAGAAAACCGGTGCCTGACCCTATGAATTTGCAATCTATGAAAAGTCGTTTTGTGAACTTCCAGTAGTTTTAACCCTCGTAGTTAAAACAAAGGTATGAAAAATG